>DATHPQ010000065.1:0-31499 GCA_035483735.1 Xanthobacteraceae bacterium
TACCGCCCTGCTCGGCATGCACTTCGTCGAAATCGACCTGAACCGGAGTAAAATCGATCCCTTCAAAATCGGCAGGTGCCGCCGAGTCGTCGGCGATCCCCTCACCGCCGGAATTGGCGTGCAAGATCTGCTGCAACGCGGCGCGGCATTCGGAGCCGAAGTCCGGTGGAATACTTTCGCCCGACCGCGACATCGAAATCAGGTCGGTGAGCACGTCATTAGCTTGCAGGAGCGTGTCGACAATTTCCTGCGTTGCGGCGAGCTTGCCGCTGCGCATTTCGTCGAGCACGGTCTCGAAGACATGGGCGAATCTGACGAGATCTTCGAAGCCGAAGATTCCAGCGCCACCCTTTACCGAGTGAACGCCGCGGAAAACGGCGTTGATGGTATCTTCTGAGCCCGAGCCGTCGCGGATATCAGGTAGGCCAAGTTCGATCTGCTGAAGCGCTTCGCTGCACTCGTCGAAGAAGGTCTGCTTCAACTGGTCAAGGCTAGACATAATCAATGCTCCTCGATCATCGCTTGCGCCCTAGGGAGCAACCTTGTTGATTGTTGCGATCAACCGGTCCGGATCGAACGGTTTGACCATCCAGCCGGTGGCGCCGGCAGCACGTGCGAGGTTTTTCTTGTCCACCTCGCTTTCGGTCGTCAGCACCAGGATCGGCGTCGTCTTGTGCGCAGAATTGCTGCGCATGTGGCGGATCACTTCGTAGCCGTCCATAATGGGCATGTTGATATCGGTGATCACGACGTCGACCTGTTCCCGGTCGAGTACGTTGAGGCCGTCTTTGCCGTCGACGGCCTGGAGAACATCGAAACCTGCATCCGCGAGCGTCAGCATCAGCATATCGCGGATCGTCTTGGAGTCGTCGATCGTCAGAATGCGCTTAGCCATGTCTTGCTGTTCCGCTTGCTCGGGAGCCTGTCCGAAATCGTCCTCGATGGACTGTGGGCCGGCAGGAGGTCGTTCCGGCGCAGCCGCGTCTTGACCCTGTGCGGAGCAATCGAAGATCGAGCAATCCAAACCCAAGTCCTCGAAAGCACTGACCACAGCCGGCGACGGATTCTGGATCGAGACCTGGCCGCCTTGCAGCGCGGCGAGTAGAATCTGGATGCACGGCAACGTCAGCGTCTCGACTTCTGACGCGTCCATGTGCATCTGCCCCTCTGTCGGCATCTGGCGACACATGGTGTCGAGAAAGCGCTCGGCGGCGGCGAGGTCGAGTACCGTCGGCAATTTAAACCGCACTATGTCCGCTTGGTTTTGCATATCGGTGCTCTGTTCTGCTCGATCCGAGATCGATCCTTCACGCCGCGTGGGCGCCATGACTATGATGAGGACGCGCGCCGTGCGATCCTTCGCCCTCGCAGGCATCGAGGATCGCGTCGGCCATGTGTTCAAGCGAATGCTGGTGCATAACCGCGCCGCGTTCGAAAGCCGCACGCGGCATGCCGTAAATCAACGACGATTCTTCGTCCTGGCCGAGCGTGACAGCGCCGGATTGCCGGAGCTCCAGCATGCCCTCAGCGCCATCCTTGCCCATTCCAGTCAGGATCGCCGCGACCGCCGTCTTGCCGCAAACGCGGGCGGCGGAGCGGAACAGCACGTCGACGGACGGACGGTGGCCGCTGACTGTGGGACCGTCCGATAAACGGCAAACATGCTGCGCGCCGACACGTGCGATTTCGAGATGATGCGAGCCCGGCGCGATGTAGACATGGCCGTGCCGGATCGGCTCGTCATGGACGGCTTCGGAGACTGCCATCGGACACTGGCGATTGAGCCGCTCGGCAAATCCAGTGGTGAAACGCGGCGGCATGTGCTGGGTGACCAGCATCGGCGGGCAGTCTGTCGGCATGCCGAGCAGCAGCGCTTTGAGCGCTTCGACGCCGCCGGTCGAGGCGCCGACGAACACGATCTTGCCCGTGGAGCGGCGCGCGCGCGGCTCGCGGTGCACGGGAGCTGCGGCGGTGCGGCGAGCGCGGACGCGAACACCTGCAGCCGCCTTGATCTTTCTTTGCAAATCTGCCGCCAGATCTTCTAGTCCCGAGGCCAGTCCGCCGCTGGTCGGCTTGGCGACGAAATCAACGGCGCCGATTTCGAGCGCTTCGAGCGTCGTCTCGGCCCCGCTTTGCGTCAGCGTCGAAACCATGACGACCGGCATCGGGCGGAGCGTCATCACCTTTTTCAGGAAGGTCAGCCCGTTCATATGCGGCATCTCGACATCAAGCGTGACGACGTCAGGATTGAGCGCCTTGATCTGTTCGCGCGCGACATGCGGATCTTCGGCGGCGCCGCAAACCTCGATCTCGGGGTCCGCTGACAACAGCGTCGCCAGCAATTGCCGCATTACGGCAGAATCGTCGACCACCAAGACGCGAACCGGTTTGCGATGCGCCATCAGTTGTCCCCAAACAGTTCGATTTCGCCCGCCGGCTGCTGTTTCTGCAGCAGCCTGCTGTAATCGTGCTCTTCGCGATGGACCACGCCGCGTTCGTTCATGCCAAGCAGGCGGCGAACAACGCGCCCCGTGGCGGGGTAATAGTTGATGCGCCGTGGTAGCGTACCGCCAAGATCCTGGGCGGCGCAGCGCAAGCCCTCGGCTTCCAGATAGCGCAATACGAAGGCCGAATTGTCGGTGCCGACCGCATTGGTGGATTCGGTCACATTGGCGCCGCCGAAGACCTTGATCTCCATGCGCTCGCGCGTGCATCCCGCCTTGAGCAGCTCGTTGATGAGCTTCTCCATGGCGAAATTGCCGAAGCGCGTCGACTTCAGGTCGCCGCCCCAATCGCCAGAATTGTGCGAGGGCAGCATGAAGTGATTCATGCCGCCGATGCCAAGCGCCGGATCGCGAATGCAGGCCGCGACGCACGAACCGAGCACCGTCAGCACCACTTCATCGGGTTTCCGGGTCACATAAAACTCCCCGGGAAACACTTTCACCATCCAGGCCGCCGCCGTATTGTCAAAAAAACGGCGGCCGGTGTTGGCATCGGCCTTATTCTGCAAAGCGTCGGGAGGATGCTGTAGGGCGGCGGCGCCGGTCATGCGACTCTCCGCGACGCCGTACGGCCGACGACATCAAGGCCCGAACGCGCAAGCGCGAGCGCATCACCCGGTTGAGTGACGAGAACCACGGCCATTGCGCTATTGCCGAGAGCCGCCATCCTAAAACTCTTTCCACTCCGGGTCGGTCATGGCTTCGACGATAGCCGCTTGCATGCGGGCAACCGGACCGCGGCTGGCCATCGCAACGGCAGCGCCATCGGCGCGCCCGGCAACGGAATTGCGCGCGGCATTGGCGGCGAGAGGTTTCGGCGCTGACGACGGCGTCGCTATCGATTTGGGCCCGACAACATCGGATATTCTGGCCCGCGATGCGGCGGGCTGCGGCGCGCCGGCTTTTGGCGCACCGACCTTCGGTGCGGCAGGTCTCGCGGCCGCGGCAGGCTCGCGCCGCTGCACGGCTGGCCAGGCATCTTCAGCCCCTGCCGCGATACGGAAAAAGGCAACGCGCTCGTCCATGGCCTTGGCTTGGTGTTCAAGCGTCTTTGCCGTTGCCGCGTTCTCTTCCACCAGGGCCGAGTTCTGCTGCGTGACCTGGTCCATCTGGTTCAACGCGCGATTAACCTGCTCGATGCCGGTCGCCTGCTCGCTGCTTGCGGTGGCAATACCGGATACGATGTCGGCGACCTTTTTGATTGAGTCTACGATTTCGGTCAGCGCGGCGCCCGCCTTGTTGACCAGATCAACGCCGTCTTTCACCTGACCATTGCTGCTGGTGATCAGATCTTTGATGTCTTTGGCTGCCTGCGACGAGCGTTGCGCGAGGCTGCGCACTTCCGACGCCACCACTGCAAAGCCGCGTCCGGCCTCACCGGCGCGCGCTGCTTCGACGGCTGCGTTCAAGGCCAGGAGATTTGTTTGTCGCGCGATCTCGTCGATCACGGTGATGATGTCGGAAATCTTGCGTGAAGATTCCTCGATCTTCGCCATGGCATCGACCGCCTTGGCGACGACCTGCCCGCCTCGACCGGCAACATCGCGCGTGCCGGTTGCCGACTGACTGGCCTGCTGCGCCTGCTCGGCGTTCCTTTTCACCGTGGTTGCGAGCTCTTCCATCGAGGCCGATGTCTGCTCGAGGCTTGCGGCCTGCTCTTCGGTGCGCTGCGACAGATCGGTGGTGCTGGTCGAGATTTCCGCCGAAGCGTTGGTGACTTCACGGGCCGACGACTTGATTTCGCCGATGGTCGAGCCGATCCGCTCCGCCATCGTATTGGCATCGTTCTTTAGCCTGCCGAATGCGCCTTGATAGTCGGCAGCGATCCGCGCAGTGAGATCGCCCTCGGCGAGCGAGCTGAGCATGCCGATCAGGTCTTCCAGCGCATTGGCGGTGTTCTCGCACAGCGAATTCATCGCTGTGGCGAGATTGAGCATGAACTCCTTCTTGCCTTCGAGCGGCAAGCGCCGGGAGAAATCACCGGCAACCGCGGCTTTAACCACCTGGTCGATCTCGGCCTCGATCGCCTTTTCCATCGTGACATCGCGCCACTCGACAACCGTTCCGCTGCGACGGCCGTGCTGGTCGATGACCGGCGTCACTACCAGATTGATCTTGGCGTCGCCGGCCGAAATCTGCGTCTGGTGAGGGCCAGTCAGACTATCCATCACCTTGCGCTGATGCTCTGGATGTTTATGGAAGAGATCCATCGCACTGCCGACGATCTTGTCGGGGTCGAAATCCGGCACGACCTTGCGCAGTTCCGGCGCGCACTCGTCCATGATTTCCTTGAGCGCGCCGTTCATGTAGAGGATCTTGTAGTCATCGTCGGCCAGCATGACGCCGGAGCGCACGACATCGAGCGCGCAACGGACGCGAAAATTGACCACTTTCTGCGCGATCGATTGCTTGAAAACTTCGGTCGCCTTGGCGATTGCGCCAACCTCATCGCCGCGCTCCGTATAGGGCACGTCGACGATGCGATCATTGGTCAGATCGTCTAAGACTTCCGCGGTCTTGCGCAGCGGACGGGAAATGCCGCGGCTGATGAACCAAGCGAGCGCGATGCCGACCACGATCGTGCCTGCGGCCATGATTGCGGTCAGCGTCGTGCCGGTCGACACCGCGTCATCAGCCGCTTTTTTGGAGAGCTGCTGACTCTCGATGATCGACCCCTTGGCACCGCTCATCGTTTTGTAGACATCGGCAAGAAGGGGACGGATTTGATTTGAATAGAGATCCTCGTTCGCAATCATCGACTTGGCGACAGCGCTGAATGCATCATCATAGGATTTCACTGCGGTCGTCAGATCGCCGAGCGGCGCCTTCGCCTGCGCATTGGCGACCTGCCCGAATGTCTCGACTGTCGCGTTGAGATTTTGCACATTGGCCTTGAACGACGACATGTCCTTGGGGTCGAGCGTGACCTGGAAGCGCCACACCGTCGCCCGCATAATATCGAGCGCGACTTCGATGTCGCGCACCGCCAACATCGTATCGGAATTGTTGCCGATTTCGGCGAGCGCAAAAACCCGATGCGCCGTGCTGTTGAGCTTGTTCCCAGCGAGAGCGAACTGATCTTGCGCCTGCAAGAGCGCATTGACGCTCGCGACCATCTCGTCGAATTTCTTTTTCACCACATCGAGCTGCTGCGAGGCGCCCTCGTAAAGCCGAAGCCTCTCCTCGCTCGGCGCGGACTTTTTAGCCAAGGCCAAAAGCTCGATCGACTCTTTGTAAGAGTCGTTGAACTCGTCGATCGAGGTCTTATCGTGCAGCTGCTTGAAGCGCAGCGCACGCTGGCGCATCACTTCGGTATTGCGATCGAGCTCGAGAATCCGCTGCGCCGCCTCCGATGCCGTATTCAGACGCGTCACGCTGGCCCCGGTCGAAGACAGCTCGTAAACGCCAAACCCCGACACCAGCACCAAGAGAACGATGACCGAACCGAAGCCGGCGAAAATCTTCGCGCCGATGCGCCAATTCTTGGCGTCGAGCAGTGACTTTAGCATCGGGGCGAACTCCTCATTCCAATTCCCAGGCAACGAACGAGCGCGCCTGGCCTCAATGGTTCACGCGCGCACCATCAAGGCTACTTGCAGGCATCGACAACAGATGGGGCAGATCGATCAACGCAATCATGGCGCCTTCGATCGTCACCAAGCCGGCCAGAAACTCGACGCGCGACGACTGCACGACGCGCGGCACCGGCTGAATCTGCAACCCGTCGAGGGACACGATATCGAGCACGCGATCGGCCAAGAGGCCGATCAGCTTGGAAGCGACCTGAACGATGATGACGATATGCAGCGGACCCGCCTCGGTCATACCCTGGCCGAATCGGCAGCGCAGATCGATGATCGGCACGATCACGCCGCGCAAGTTAAGCACACCGCGGACATAGTCGGGCTGCCGCGGCAGATGGGTGATGGCGGTCCAGCCCTTGATCTCGCGCACCGCCATGATGTCGACGCCGTATTGATCGTCGCCGATGGCAAAGCTGATGAGTTGGGTCGGTGCCGTAGCCGCACCGGATGAAGCAACTATGCCGGGATCGACAACGCCACGCTGCGGGGAGCCGACGGCGGAAGAAACAGCTACATCACTCATGAGATCCTCAGTGCCTCGCTCTATCCCCGCAGGGCATCGGTTTCCCGGCGCCGCAACACGGCGTCAGATCTCGCCCACAGAGTCCCGGCGACGCGCTGCGGAAACTTCAAATTTTCGCGTGTAAAGTAATAAGGCAGATACAATTGCGGATTGGTTAATCGCCCGGCCTATGACCGGTCCGGGAGCGGGAGATTTTATGTTATTTTCCAGTCACGTAGCGTGAATTAACGCCGGCGGGGGCACTTGCGGCGGCATTGACGGTCATAGTATTCAATTACCTGCTCCGGCAGCGACAGAATCGCTCATTGAGAGCGCGTGCACCGCCACATGGCCCGCCCCGGCCCGCGGCCGAAGCCGCAGCGGCGCACTGCAAGCTCTCTCGGCCGGCGAAAGCCTGATGAAACACAAATCGCCCTCGGCGTTTATACTGAGAGCGATCCGAGACCACAGATTTTAAGACCGGCCGCCTTGCTTATCTTTTAGAATTCCTGCCAGTCGGCGCCGAGTTCGCTCACCTTCGCGACTGCCGCGCTGCGGCCCGCGCCGCCGACGACCTTCCGCTGCACAATCGGCTTTGCGGCCGCTACAGGCTTCGCTGCAGCGGCCGGTTTCAGCTTCGCCTTCTCAACGGGGGCCATAGCGGACGCCGACATTGCAGCAGGTGGAGCACTCTTGGCGATAGGCGAATTCTCGGTAAGCCGGAACGCGCCCATGCGCTCATTCATGGTCGCCGCCTGATGCTCGAGCGCCTTGGCGGTCGCGGCGTTCTCTTCCACCAGCGCGGAGTTCTGCTGCGTGACTTCGTCGACCTGCCCGAGCGCCTTGTTGACCTGGTCAATACCGGTCGACTGTTCAACGCTTGCAGTCGCGATATCGGAAATGATCGCCGCGACTTTCTTGATCGATTCCACAATACCCGATAGCGACGCGCCAGCTTTGTTGACGAGATCCACGCCTTCCTGGACCTGTGTCGAGGAGCTTGTGATCAGGTCCTTGATGTCCTTGGCGGCTTGCGACGAGCGCTGCGCCAGGCTGCGCACTTCGGAAGCGACGACTGCGAAACCACGGCCGGCTTCGCCGGCGCGGGCGGCTTCCACTGCCGCGTTCAGCGCCAGCAGGTTGGTCTGCCGCGCAATCTCGTCGATCACCGTAATAATGTCGGCAATCTTCTTCGAAGAGTCGTCGATGCGCGACATGGCGTGAACCGCTTCGGCGACCACCTGGCCGCTACGATCGGCCGTTTCGCGAGTTTCGCCGGCGAACTGGCTCGCCAATTTGGCCTGCTCTGCGTTCTTCTTCACGGTAACGGACATTTCCTCCATCGAGGCGGAGGTCTGTTCGAGGCTTGCGGCCTGCTCTTCGGTCCGCTGCGAAAGGTCCGTCGTGCTCGCCGAAATTTCGCCGGCGGCGCTGGCGACCTCTTGGCCGGCCCGCTTGATCTCAGCGATCGTCGCGCCGACCCGCTCGGCCGTCGTATTGGCGCTGTCCTTGATCATCGCGAAGGTGCCCTGATATTGGCCGGCGATGCGTCGGGTCAGGTCGCCGTCGGCAAGGCCGCCGAGCATGCCGGCGAGATCGTCGAGAGCGCCGGAGATATTCTCGCACAGCGCATTGATTGCGCTGCCGACATTGAGGATGAGCCCGGATTTGCCGTCGAGCGCCACGCGCTGCGAGAAATCGCCTCTGACCGCGGCTTGGACGATGCCGCCGACAGCGGTCTCGAACTCGCCGCTCAGACGCGTCATGGCGGCATCCCGCTCGGTTGCCATCTGGCGCTCCTGCTCGGCCTGCGCCGCGGCTTCGCGCTGCGCTTTCTCGGCGGCCTTGATCTTGAAGCCTTCGGTGGCGGCGGCGATGGCGCCGATCTCGTCCTTGCGTCCGAGCCCCGGCAGGACAACGCTGAAATCGCCCTCGCCCAATTTCCGCATCGCCGCGCTCAGCTTGTGCAGCGGACTGATGACACGCAGCGAGACCACGAGCAGCATGCAAACGACGAAGACGACGGCGCCGACCATCAGGCCAAGCTGAACGACGAGGTCACGCTGAGCGCTCGCATATTGCGCGGCGGCATGATCCTTTGCCGCGTCGAGAGCCGCGTCGGCGACGCCCTCGAACGTCGACATCCTGGCCACCGTTAGCGGCGTCCATTGCTCGACCGTTATCGCCGGAGTCTGGCCTGCGACAAGTGCCTTGAGGGCGCTGGTGCGCTTGTTAAGGTAGTCGGGATCAAAAAAATCATGCTCGACTTTTTGCACAGCCTCGTCATAGCGGCGCGGCAGCGGCAGACCCCTGGCTACGTCTTTGATCTGAGCCCATGTCGCATCCACCTTGCTGACATTGGCGACGTAATCGTCCCATGCCGTAGGCGAAAGCGGGCGGCCCGACAGTGTATTGGAGATAACGACCGAAGATTCACCGGCCGCATTACGCGCAGTCCACCCGAGCTCCTTCAGCTCCATGAGTTGGTCGATATAGGAATCCTGCAGCTTGATCGACACCGTCAGGCTCTTCGACAATTTGTCAATCAGACCCAACAGATCATCAGTCTGCTTCATCCACTGATCTGCCACGCCTGTCGGACGAGCCGCTTTCGGCTGCGCGACCGCAGCGTCGCTCGCTTCGTGCGCTGCATCGAGTTTGGCGACGCCATCGGAAAGCTGAGCCACCAGTTCATGTTGACTAGGCAAATCAAGCACTTGCAGGGTTTCGACGGCCGAATGCAGCGCCGGCATTTCGCCGGCGCGGGCATCGCGCAGCATTGGCATAAGCTTAGTGTTCGGGTTGTCGTTCAGCAGGTCGCGATAGGTATTGGCGCGATCGACCCGGAGATTATGCAATGCGGTGAACAGATCTGCGGACGCCTGCACCGCCGACGCAATCCGGCTCGCCGCGCGCATCCGGCTCCATGAATCCGACACGCTGAGCGACAGCAGCGCGATGACCGCAACGCCGCAGAGCGTAATGGCCACTTTCAGAAGTGTGCTGACTGTCAAGCGATTAAGCATGGCTCGTCCTTTGGATCGGCGCAGTGTTGAAACTCGTGTCGATGTCGGCGGAAATCCGGATGAAAGCGGCAGCGCGCGGCGATTGGCCTACGCCGCCTCGCTGGCGTTGTTGACCGACAGAAGATTCGACAGATCGATGAGCGCGATCATGGCGTCGTCGACAGTGACGATACCGGAGAGGAAATCGAGCCGCGCCGCCTGCACGACTCGCGGAACCGGCTGGATTTGCGTGCCATCGAGCGAGACGATGTCGAGCACGCGGTCGGCCAATAGACCGACGAGCTTGGAGCCGATCTGCACGATGATCGCGATGTGAAGCGGCGTCGCCTCGGTCGTTCCTTGCCCGAAGCGGCAGCGCAGATCGATGATCGGCACGATGACGCCACGCAGGTTGAGAACACCGCGCACATAATCCGGCTGCCGCGGCAAATGCGTAATCGCCGTCCAGCCCTTGATCTCGCGAACGGCCATGATGTCGACGCCATATTGATCGTCGCCGATCGCGAAGCTGATGAATTGCGACGATGACGTCTCAGCGTTCGCGCCATTGGCAACGCCGAACTCGGCAGCCGCGGCTTGAGGGGGAGTTTGCTGTCCGCCTTGGCGGACGTCGGCAGGCGAAGCTGAATGACTCATGATACTCGGCGTTTCTCCGGCGCAACACCAGTATTTTCATCTGCGAGGCACTCGGCGAGCTGACAGCACGGGCGACTCGATGCGCGCAGGTACTACAAATTGATGCAGTAAAATAAATAGCTCATATACGATTTCCGATCCGTTAAGATCGGAACTGGCGCGTGCGGAAGACCCTAACCGCAGGTTTTACGGCGCCGGCGAATATCCGCCTGCGTGTGCATTCGCCTGCACACTGGGAAAGCGCCCGCCCCCATTTGATCTTCTCTCTGCTGTTACCGACGTGCGGTACTTTGCCGCCTGCTGTCCGACGATGCTGTCCGAGCACTCGCCGTTCGCGAGCGCTGGGAATGGTCAATCGCGGCGTCCTCTATGTCCGGGCCGAAGTCCAGTAAGGCGGCGAACAGCGGATGTGGACTAGATCGCAGCTTTGTCCCCAGCAAGCGGGGCCGTTCATCCCAGTGTCATGTGCGGGCAATAGCGTGATTGGGGTTTTCTCTTTGCGTAACGTGCGGAACAGGCAGTTGGCGCGCGGGAATTTGCTTTGGCTTATGGCTACCGCCCGAAACCAAGTCTGCATCCGACGGAAGCGGATTCGCCATAGGCGTCTGTGACTCAAAACATTCGCGCCTGACCACCAGGCGGCGCGCTTGGCTCACGGTTTCGATCAGCAAAGCGCGGGCAACGATGGCAATCAACGAAATGCAAATGACGGGAGCTCGATCATGAACGTACAAATTCGCTGGACGAGTGGAACGGCGGCGCTGGCCGCGGTCGCGTTGGCGGCCCTGACGACAGTTGCGATCCCTGCCCGCTCGGCGCTCGCCGCCGATTGCCCCGGGGACGACGGCACGGTGCGCATCGGCGTCGAACCGTTCGACACCGCGCCGCGTCTGACGCCGATCTACGAGAAAATCGGCGCCATGATCAGCGAGAAGCTCGGCTGCCCCGTCAGGGTTTTTGTCGCGACAAATTATAACGCCGAGATCGAAGCCATGCGCAACGACAAGCTCGAAATCGGCGAGTTCGGTCCGCTCGGCTATGTGCTGGCACATCAGGTCGCCAAGGCCGAAGCCGTCGCGGCGTTCAGCAACAAAGAGGGCAAGCCCGACAGTTACTGGGCAAGCCTCGTGACCTATCCGACATCGGGCATCAAGACGGTGGATGATATCCGCGGTCACTCATTCGCCTTCTCCGACCCCGCTTCGACATCCGGTCATCTGTTTCCCGCTTACGGGCTGCGCAAAGCGGGCCTTGATCCTGACAAGGACATCAAAGCAATCTACGCTGGCAGCCACACCGCTTCGTTTGAAGCGCTCTACAATCGCAAGGTCGACGCCGGCGAGCTCAACAGCGAGCAGCTCGAATCGGCGACCCAGCGCGGCCACTACAAAGATGGCGACTTGGTATTCCTGTGGAAGTCCGATCCGATCCCGACCGATCCGATCTCTATCCGCGGCAACCTGCCCGACGCTTTCAAGAAGAAGTTGACCGATATTTTGCAAAACCTCGATCTGTCGTCGATCGACGAAGCGGACCGCAAGGTCATGGGCATGCATGGCACCCGCTTCGTGCCGCAGACCGATTCCGCCTATGACGGCATTCGTGACCTCGTGAAGACGCTCAATATCGATCTCAGCAAGCTGAGCTGAAGCGCGTCAGGAGAGCCGGATGTTACGCGTTCGCTCGCTTTCGGTGCGCTATCCCAACGGCAGGCTCGTGCTGGACGGCTTCAATTTGAATGTCGAGCCAGGCGAGCTGGTCGTGGTTCTTGGCGGCAACGGCAGCGGCAAGACGACGCTGCTGCATTCTGTCGCCCGGATCCTGCGGCCGAGCGCGGGTGAAATCTGGCTCGGCGATACCGATCTCTGCGCGCTCGAAGGCGAGCAATTGCGGCGCGCGCGGCTTGAGCTCGCGATGATCTCGCAGCACCCGAGCCTCATCCGCCGCAGCAGCGTCCTCACCAATGTGGCGACCGGTACACTCGGCCGCCACTACACCTTTCAGACCGCCTTCGGCGGCCTGCCCCGCGCCGAGCTCGAGGCGGCGCGCGATCATCTGGCGCAAGTGGGGCTCGAACATCTCGCCGAGCAGCGCGCCGGCACGCTCTCCGGCGGCCAGAAGCAGCGCGTCTCGATCGCGCGCGCATTGGCGCAGCGGCCGCGCGTGCTGCTGGCCGATGAGCCGATTGCGAGTCTCGATCCGGAAGCGTCCGAGGAGATCATGCGGCTGCTGCAACGACTGGCTCGCTCAGCGAAGCTCGCTGTACTCTGCGTGCTGCACCAGGTCGAACTCGCCTATAGCTATGCGGACCGCGTCGTCGGCGTGCGCGACGGACGCGTCATGTTCGATTTACCGCGCGAGCAGGTATCGCGCGACGGCGTGCAGCGCCTCTACGTCAGAGAGGCCGCATGAGCGTCGACGCCGCGCGCGCCGAGCTGCGCATCTCCGCTAGCGCCCGCACCTGGGGTGGCGCAGCCGTAACCGCAACGCGCTGCGTGCTGACCTTGCTCGGCATTGCCATTGTCGTGCAGACATTCATTGTAGTCGAAGCACGGCCGCGTGACCTGATCACCGGCGTTCACGGCATGGCCGATCTGATCCGGCGCGCCGTGCCGCCGGATTTCTCCAAATTACCGTCCGCTATCTGGCCGACCATTCAAACCGTCGATATTGCGCTGTTCGGCACCATGGTCGGCATCGTCCTCGCTTTGCCGCTGGCCATTCTCGCCGCCTCGAATATCACACCCTCGCGCATGGCCTATTACGGCGCGCGCGGCGTCATCGGCTTTACCCGCGCGGTGCCGGACCTGGTCTGGGCGCTGTTATTCGTGACCGCCGTCGGGCTCGGCCCGTTCCCTGGCGGTCTGGCGCTCGGCGTGCACTCCGTCGGCATGCTCGGCCGGCTGTTCGCCGAGACCATCGAGCAGATGGACATGGCGCCGATACACGCGCTGGAACTGACCGGCGCGCGGCGCATTCAAGTCTTCACCCACGGCATCGTCCCGACCATCCTGCCGGCGCTGTTGGGCATCAGCCTCTATCGTCTGGACGAAAACATCCGTTCATCGCTGGTGTTGGGTTTTGTCGGCGCCGGCGGCATCGGCTTCGAATTGCTGACGGCGATGAATCTGTTCCAATACCAGGAAGTCTCGCTGCTGCTGATCATCATCTTCGTCATTGTACTCGGCGCCGAAAGACTATCGGCGGCGCTGCGTGAGCGCCTCGCCTAGAGCGTGATCTCGAAAAGTGGGAACCGGTTTTCCGAAAAGATCATGCGTCTAAGCGCAAAAGCCTGCGCGTAAAAGCCTGGCAGCAAGAATTCAAGCAGAAGCGTCAGGCCGCCACGACGAAGTCAAAACGTCGCGAGCGCGCGACGAACGCTTCGCGCCTTGGTGCGGATCGCGCGGATAAGGCGGCGAACTCCACCGTCAGGCCGACCGATATTTCTGATGACGATATCGGCGGCATAGAGCCGCTCGACTTCGGCGGAGCGCTCGATGCGCTCGGCGATATTGCCGTCGCTCACGCGCTGCCGCGACGCCAGCCGCGACTGCAACACCTGTTCCGGCGCCGTGATCTCGACCACAGTGACAAAGCCGTAGCGCTCCCGCGCGGCATCAACGACAGTGCGGGACACATTGCAGACCACTGTGCGGCCGGCGCGAATGTCGCGGTCGATCGAGGACGGAATCCCGTAACCATTGCCATGGGCATGCCACCACAACGCAAAGGCGCCGTCATCTGCGGCACGCTCGAATGCGACGGCGTCGATCGTGTCATGATCTTCGGCGTCCGATTTCGGCCGGGTCACCACGCGGCGTGGAAATACAACGGCGGGATCGTAGGCGCAGGCGGCGCGAGCGCCTTTGAGCAAAGTATCCTTGCCGGCGCCGCTTGGCCCGACCACGAGAACAAGCCGTCCCGGACCGAGCCCGCGGGAATTCGACGGAACAAGCGTCTGCGGTTTACTGAGCCCGTTCACGCCACGCGCCTCCCGTTCTGCCAGACGGTGCGCACCATCGGCACGTCGTGAGCGACACGCACATGGATGAGATCGGCGCGCTTGCCGACGGCGATCTCGCCGCGGTCGTCGAGCCCGACCGCCATGGCGGGCGTTTTCGAAACCGTTCGCACCGCCGCGGCAAGATCAATTGTGGGGACACGTTGCGGCAACATCAGCGCCGCCATCAAGAGGCTCGCCGGCACATAATCCGACGACAGCACGTCGAGCACGCCGCATTCGGCCAGGTCGGCCGTCGCGACATTGCCGGCATGCGAGCCGCCGCGCACCAGATTGGGCGCGCCCATCAGCACGCGAATGCCCGCGGCATGCAGCTTCTGCGCCGCCTCGATCGTGGTCGGAAATTCGGCGATGGCGACGCCGTCGCGGACCGCCTGATCGACATGTTCGAGCGTCGTGTCATCGTGACTGGCAAGCGGCGTATTATACTTGCGCGCGAGTGTGACGATTTTCTCGTAATTGTCGGCGGCGTAAGCGGCTTGATATTCGAAGCGCTTTGCAAACAGAGCGTCGAGCTCCGCATCGGTCAAGTTGCCCTTGCCGCGGTAATAGTCGCGCAGCTTGCTCTCGTCGCGAAACTGGCGCTGGCCCGGCGTGTGATCCATCAAAGAGACCAGCTTGACATCGGGGCGGCCGATCAGGGCCGCTGCTTCGTCGACTACGCTCGGCATCGGCACTTCGCAGCGCAGATGCAGGAAGTGATCGACGCGCAGCAGATCGGCATCGCGCGCCTCGCCGATCGCCTGCGCCAAAATCTCGGCCTGGCCGTCGACGTCTTCTGCGCCTTCTTCGCGCCAGACCCGAAGCGAATCGAGCACCGTGGTAATACCGCTCGTGGCAAGCTGACCGTCGAACGAGACGACGGCCGCCACCGGATCCCAATAGACTTTGGGCCGCGGCGAATAATGCGCCTCGAGATGGTCGGTGTGCAGTTCGACAAGCCCCGGCAGCAGCAAATCGCCGCCGAGGTCCTCACCGCGCTCGGGCGCGGCACCTTCTCCGAATTCGGCGATCGCGTCGCCGGACACGGCGAGCCAGCCGCTCTCGATCACCCGCTCGGCGAGCACGATCTTGGCATTGGTCAAGACGACGTCGCGTTGTTCTGGCATTTCAGGCTCTATCGTCCCTCACCTGCGTCCATCACGCGGCGGCGGCGAATTGCGTGACCTCGACGATGCGGTCCGCAATCGCGTCGCGGACATTCTCATCATGGACCACCGCGACAATGGCGGTGCCGCGCCGTTTCTTGTCGGCGATCAGTTTCTGCACGACCGCGCGGTTATCGGCATCGAGCGACGCTGTCGGCTCGTCGAGCAACAAAACCGGCAGATCCGGCAGGAAACCGCGAGCGATATTGACGCGCTGCTGCTCGCCGCCCGAAAAAGTCGCAGGCGGAAGATTCAGCAGCGCATCGCGGATATTAAGCTCATGCAACAGCTCGGCCGCCTTGGCCCGCGCGGCTTCACGCGGCACGCCGCCGACAATCAACGGCTCGGCAACGACATCAGTGGTCGGCACGCGCGGCACGGCGCGCAGAAATTGGCTGACATAACCGATCGTGGTGCTGCGCAGCTCCAGCATCTGGCGCGGCGTCGCGGTTGCGACGTCGAAACTCCGCATCTCGTCATGAAGCAAAATCTGCCCCTCGTCGCAGCGATAATTGCCGAAGATCATTTTCAGAATCGACGACTTGCCGGCGCCAGAAGGGCCCGCAAGCACGACGCATTCACCGGCGCGAACCGAAAAGGTCACGCCGGCAACAACCGACAGCCGCACCCCACCCTGCAGGTGCATGGTAAAGCTTTTGGCGACATCGCGGAGTTCGAGGGCGGGCGTCATGGCTGTCTCGGGGTTACTCATCTATCTCAAGGCTGCAAGATCGAAGCGACCAGCAATTGGGTATAGGGTTCCCGCGGATCGTCGAGGACCTGATCGGTCAACCCTGATTCGATCACCTCCCCGCCTTTCATCACCATGATGCGATGAGATAACAAACGTGCGACGGCAAGATCGTGGGTCACGATCACCGCCGAAAGGTTCAGCGTAGCGACCAGATTGCGCAACAGATCGAGAAGCCGCGCCTGGACCGAGACATCGAGCCCACCGGTCGGCTCATCCATTAGGACCAGTCGAGGCTTCGTCACCAGGTTCCGCGCGATTTGCAGCCGCTGGCGCATGCCGCCGGAATAGGTCGTTGGCCGGTCATCGATCCGCGCAGTATCGATCTCGACGCGGGCCAGCCAGTCGGTCGCGGCCTGGCGAATGTCGCCGTAATGACGCCAGCCAACCGCCATCAGCCGCTCGCCGACATTGGCGCCGCCGGAGACCGCCATACGCAACCCAAGCGCCGGATCCTGATGGACAAAACCCCAGTCGGTTCGCGCCAAAAAACGCAGTTCAGCTTCGCCGAGCGCCGCAAGATCGCGCGTGACGCCGTCGCGCATGCGATAGAGCACGCGGCCCGTATCCGCCTCGGCTTGCATCGACAACAACTGCAGCAGCGTCGACTTGCCGGAGCCCGACTCGCCGACCACCGCCATCACTTCGCCCTCGTGCAGATCGAACGACACGTTGCGGCAGCCGATCTGACGGCCGAACGACTTTGTCAGACCTTCGGCAATAAGGAGCGGCGCGGATTCGTTTGCAGCGAAACTCATGGCAGCGGAACTCATGGCGGCGGAACTCATGGCACCGACGCCCCCTTGTCTGCCTTGGCCTGCTGCACGCCGGTCGTTTCCCCGGTATCGCGGCGGCCCTCGCAATAATCGGTGTCCGAACACACAAACATTCGGCTGCCGCGATCATCAGTGATGATCTCATCAAGATACGAATCTTTCGCGCCGCACAGCGCGCAGGTGCCGTCGTGGCGGTAGCGCTCGAACGGATGGTCGTCGAAATCGAGCGAGATTACTTGTGTATGCGGCGGGATCGCATAGATGCGTTTCTCGCGGCCGGCGCCGAACAATTGCAGCGCCGCGCAATCGTCCATTTTCGGATTGTCGAATTTCGGTGTCGGCGACGGATCCATCACATAGCGGCCGTCGACCTTCACCGGATAGGCATAGGTCGTAGCAATGTGGCCGTGCCGGGCGATGTCCTCGTAAAGCTTCACATGCATCAACCCGTATTCGGCGAGCGCGTGCATTCGGCGCGTTTCGGTTTCGCGCGGTTCGAGATAGCGCAGCGGATCGGGGATCGGCACCTGAAAGACCAGAATCTGCTTCTCGGTGAGCGGCGTTTCCGGGATGCGGTGGCGGGTCTGGATGACCGTCGCCTCATGCGTACTGGTCGTTGTCTCCACGCCCGCGGTCTTCTGGAAGAACTTGCGGATCGACACGGCGTTGGTGGTGTCGTCAGCGCCCTGGTCGATGACTTTGAGCACGTCGTCGGGTCCAAGGATCGCGGCCGTCACCTGCACGCCGCCGGTGCCCCAGCCATACGGCATCGGCATTTCGCGGCTGGCGAACGGGACTTGATAGCCAGGTATGGCGACCGCTTTGAGGATCGCGCGCCGGATCATGCGCTTGGTCTGCTCGTCGAGATAAGCGAAATTGTAGGCTGGCGTGTTCTGTGGCGCGTTCATTCTGCCGCCTCCCTTATGTCGCCAGCGCTCTGTGCCTGAGCAAACTCCGCGCGCAGGCGGCGAATAAGACCAAGCTCAGCCTGAAAATCGACGTGATGCGGCAGTTTTAGATGTTCGACAAAGCCGGTCGCCTGCACATTGTCGGAATGCGACAGCATGAATTCCTCATCCTGGGCCGGTCCTTTGATCTCCTCGCCAAGCTCGCGCGCCCGTAACGCGCGATCGACCAGTGCCATCGCCATGACCTTGCGCTCGCAATGACCGAAGCCAAGGCCGTAGCCCCGCGTGAAGCGCGGCGGCTCGGTCGCAGTGCCGCGGAACTGATTGACCATCTGGCATTCAGTCACGGTGATACGGCCGAGCGGCACGGCAAAGCCGATCTCCTCCGGCGCAAATTCCACTTCGACCTCGCCGAGCCGGATTTCACCGGCGAACGGATGATTGCGGCCATAGCCGCGCTGTGTCGAATAGCCGAGCGCGAGCAGGAAGCCCTCGTCGCCGCGGGCGAGATTTTGCAGGCGCAGATCGCGATCCGCCGGGAAACGCAAGGGATCTTGCGTGAGATCGCCGACGCGCACGTCGTCGCAGCCTTGCGGCGAGCGCTCGATCAGATCGTCGGCGGCGAGCAAATCCGTCGCCCGTGGCATTTTCGGCAAGCTTGCATCGGCAGCGGCCGGCGTGACATCCGGCGCCGCGTCGGGCTGCGTTTCGAGGAGGCGGTGGGTGTAATCAAAGGTCGGGCCCAGCACCTGGCCGCCGGGTATGTCCTTAAACGTCGAGGAAATCCGCCGGCTCACCGCCATGGCGCCGGTGTCGATCGGTTCGCTCATGCCGAACCGCGGCAGGGTCGCACGAAAGGCGCGGAGCAGGAAAATAGCTTCGATCAGATCGCCCCGCGCTTGTTTGACGGCGAGCGCCGCAAGCTCGCGATCATAGAGCGAACCTTCGTTCATGACGCGGTCGACGCCGAGCGTCAATTGTTCCTCGATCTGCTCGAGGGACAATTCCGGCACCGCAGGATCGCCCCGCCGCTCTTGCGCCAGAAGCCGATGCGCGTTCTCGATGGCACGCTCGCCGCCTTTGACCGCTACATACATGATGCCCCCTCACCCACGAGCCGAACCGAGCGCGGCAGCGCAACGATTTCGCCCGCCGATGCAAGAATAAGATCGATCCCACGCGGAAATAGATCGCGGTTTACAGTGAGCCGTGACGCAAAATCGCCCGGCAATGGATCGGCGCGAAACGACTGACGCGTCTTGATCCCCGGCCCTTCCAGCATCAGTTCGGAACCAGCGCGAAAGGAATTGACGCCGAGCACGATCGTTGTTGAGCGATCCGGGTAGTCGGCACTGCCGAGGTCGAAGTTGTCGAACGGCGGCAACGCAGCCGCGTTGGCGACGAAGGCAAAGGTTGCCGCTGCGGGATCGCTGACGATCTTTGTCCCGCAGTGGAACCGTAGCCACGTTGCGACATCCTGCGATGTGGAAAGCGGCGCGTCGAGCCAGACCGGCGCATCTTGGTCGCACAGCGTCAAGGCAATAGCCGCGGCGGCCGATGACAATGGCGACGGCGCCACAACTTCAGCGCCAATCCGACAAACAATTCCGGGCCGCGACGTCGCCTCCAGGATAGCGCGAAACGCCGCCTGCGCTGACATCACCGGGTCGGCAAAGCCTGAGCCGATCATGCGCTGTCCTCCCCGCGCACCAAGGTGAAGAAATCGACTTTTGTCGCTGCGACCTGACGTGCGTGTACGCCGCGTTGTGCTTCTAAACCGGATCGAAGAGGCGCGATAACTTTGCTTTCAAGCGCCGCGGCATAAGCCGCCGTTTGCACAAGCGCGTCACAGAGCGCGATTAGCCGCGCCTTAACGCGGTCGCGGCCCAGCACATAGCCAAAGCCCATTTCGCCGGTCGTAAGCCGCACCACGGCACGCGACACTGTCGCTTCGCCGAGATTGAACTGCGCGCCATCGCCGCCGATGCGGCCGCGCATCATGACAAGACCGTTTTCCGGCGCACGCAAATCCTCATGGGCCGGAAGCGGTTCAAGCGCCTCGAGCAGAGGCGCAATTTCAGCGGCGGCGCTGTCGGCCAGCACCGCCATCACCGCGCGGCGTTTTTGGCGCATCTCGTCCAAGACTGAGACCTCATCCGCTGGCGCCAAATCGACGAAAAACCTTGTCGAACATAGTTGTCTATGTTACTAGACAACTATGAGACTGTCTAGCGCGCAACAATGAAGTTTTGCTGACGCTGCCATGACAGGCTAGAAAACGGCAAGACGAATTTTGAAACGAACTCGATGACACGCCGCACCGCCGCTGCAAAACGCGCCGAGACGAAAGCCGCCGCCGGCGTGGCGCTGTGGCGGCGTATCGCCGACGACCTGGAACAATCGATCGCGCAGGGAACCTTCAAAGCGGGAACCAAGCTACCGGCTGAGACCGAAATCGCCGAACGGTTCGGCGTCAACCGTCACACCGTGCGCCGCGCCATCGCGGCACTTGCAGAGCGCGGCTTTGTCCGCGCCGAGCGCGGCAGCGGAACTTATGTGGAAGCCGACCGCATCGCCTATCCGATCCGCCGCCGCACGCGATTTTCCGAAATCGTCGGCGGCGCCGGCCACGCCGTCGGCGGCCGCCTGGTCGCGAGCAGCATCGAAAACGCCAACGGTGACATCGCCAGGCGGCTGAAGCTCAAATCGGGGGCGCGGGTGATCCGGATGGAACGCGTCCGTCAGGCTGACGGCATCCCGATCGTCGCGTCGACGAGTTGGTTGCCGGCGGACCGCTTCCCCAACGCCGCGCGCGTCTATGCAATGTCGTCCAATTCGATGACGCGCATGCTGGCGAATTTCGGCGTGCGCGACTTCACCCGCGAGAGCACGCGCGTCACGGCTGCTGTCGCCGAAGCTGCCGACGCCGAGAGTCTGAAACTTGCGCTCGGCCGTCCACTGCTGGTCGTCGAAAGCGTCGACGCCGACACCGACTGCGTGCCCATTCTTACGACGCGGTCACGCTTTGCCTCGGACCGCGTCGCATTGGTGCTGGAAACATGAAAAAGATTCTGTCCGAGCAACCGCTCGTCCATCCGACCGCGGAAGTGCACGATTGCACGCTTGGGCGTTACACCGATATCGGCGCACGCACGACCTTGCTCGAAACCGAGGTCGGCGACTATTCTTATATCGTCAACGACAGCAATATCGCTTACACGAAATTTGGCAAGTTCTGCTCGGTCGCGGCGATGACCCGGATCAATCCCGGCAATCACCCGATGCAGCGCGCCAGCCAGGCGCATTTCACCTATCGTGCCGCCAGCTATTTCCCGGGCGAGATCGACGAGGCTGAGTTCTTCGAATGGCGGCGATCGCGTCGCGTCGTCATCGGCCATGATGTCTGGATCGGCCACGGTGCCATTGTGCTGCCGGGAAGAAAGATCGGCGACGGCGTCGTGATTGCCGCGGGCGCGATCGTGACCAAAGATGTCGCGCCCTACACCATTGTCGCCGGAAACCCGGCCCGGCTTGTTCGTCCGCGCTTTCCTAACCATATCGCAATGCGCCTGGAGCGGCTGGCCTGGTGGCACTGGTCACACGAAAGTCTTCGGCTGGCGCTACCGGATTTCCGGCGCTTGAGCGTGGAAGAGTTTCTCGATCGCTATGAGATCGAAGCGAGCGCTCTCAAAATGGAAACAGTGAGTCCCTGAGCAGAAAAATGGACATTGGAATTACCGGCGCAAAGATTCTGACCGGCGGCGCACTTGTGGAGACAAGCGTTCACACCGCCGATGGCGTCATCGGCGAAATCGGCTCGGATTGCGCGGCGTCGAGCAGGATTGATGCGGCAGACCTGATCGTGCTTCCCGGCATCGTCGATATTCATGGCGATGCTTTTGAACGGCAGATGATGCCGCGTCCGGGCGTAGATTTTGCGGTCGATCTGGCGCTGGCCGATACCGACCGCCAGGTCATCGCCAACGGCATTACGACAGTGTTCCACAGCGTCACCTGGTCCTGGGAGCCGGGCCTGCGTGGGCCGGACAACGCCCGCAACCTGCTCTCGGCGATCGAAGCGCTCAAGCCGCGGCTCGCCGCCGATACGCGTTATCATTTGCGTTTCGAGACATACAATTTCGACGCCGAGCCGGAAGCGCGCGGCTGGCTCGACGAAGGCAAGATCGACGCGCTCGCTTTCAACGATCACATGCTGGCGCCCGACTATGCGAACCGGCCGCCGTCCAAGATCGGCACGATGATCGACCGCACCGGATTAAGCCGCGAAGACTTCTTCAAGCTCGTTGACTCGCTGCAGAGTCGCGCCGACGAAGTACCGGACCTGATTGTGCGCATGGCCAAAACCGCCAACGCTGCTGGCATCCCGCTTCTGTCGCACGACGATTCCTCGCCGGAGCAACGACAATGGTTTCGCGCGCTCGGCTGCCGGGTCTGCGAGTTTCCGATGAATGTCGAGACGGCGGAGGCTGCCGTCGCCGGCGGCGATCAAATCGTCTTCGGCGCGCCCAACATCGTGCGCGGCAAGAGCCATATCGGTTGGGTCAATGCGCGCGACATGGTGGCGCGCGGACTGTGCTCGATCTTGGCCTCGGATTATTTCTATCCAGCACCATTAGTCGCCGCCTTCCGGCTGGTGGAGATCGGCGTGCTGCCGCTCGCCAAAGCCTGGGAGCTCGTCAGTGGCACACCGGCCCGCGCCACGAATCTCCCCGATCGCGGCAGCATCGCGCCCGGCAAGCGCGCCGATCTGATCCTGGTCGATGCGGCACTGTCGGGACGGCCGCGCGTCGTCGCCGTGCTCGTCGGCGGCCACATCGTCTACCTCACCGAGCCGAGCCGCCTTCAGACGCCGAGATAACGGTGCTGGATTTCCGGTGCGCCCGCCAATTGCTGCGAGGAGCCCGTCCACACGACGCGGCCACGCTCGATAATGTAATGGCGGTCGGCGATACGCATCAGCGCGTCGACATTCTTGTCGATCACCAGGATCGATTGGCCCGCGGCGCGCAACCTTCGCAAGCAACGCCAAATTTCGTCGCGGATGGCCGGCGCTAGGCCTTCGGTCGCTTCGTCAAGAATCAACAAGCGCGGATTGGTCATCAAAGCGCGCCCGATGGCGAGCATTTGCTGCTCGCCGCCGGACAGGAGATTGGCCATGCTGCGGGCGCGCTCGGCAAGCCGCGGAAACAGCGTACAGACTTTGTCGTGGGTCCAAGGGTCACGCGCACTGCCGCGATTGGCAGCGGTGGCAATCAGATTTTCCCGCGTCGTCAGGTTGGGGAACACTTGGCGGCCTTCTGGAACAAGCCCGATGCCGAGCTTGGCGACGCGATAGGTCGGCAGCGTGCGAATTTCCTCGCCGCCAAATCGGATCGAGCCTGCGGCCGCCGGCGTGAGCCCCATGATCGAGCGCACGGTCGTGGTCTTGCCCATGCCGTTGCGGCCCATCAGCGAGACCATTTCGCCGTTGCCGAGTGTGAGCGAGAGGCCGAAGAGCACCCGGCTCAAACCGTAACTGGTCTCGATTCCGGACAGTTCGAGCAGCGGAGGATTGCGAGCTTCAACCATGAGCTCCTCCGCTCTCCCCGAGATAAGCCTGACGTACGATAGGATCGGCCCGGATCGCGGCCGGATCGCGGGAGGCGATGATGCGGCCATAGACCAGAACGCTGATGCGGTCGGCGAGCGCAAACACGGCATCCATGTCGTGCTCGATCAAAAGGATCGTCAGGCCGCCTTTCAGCTTGCGGAGAATTTCGATAAGGCGTGCGGATTCCTCTGGGCCCATGCCGGCCATCGGCTCGTCGAGCAGGAGCATGCGCGGCTTGGTCGCGAGCGCCATGGCGATTTCAAGCTGACGGCGTTCGCCGTGGCTGAGATCGGCGGCGAGCACATCCGCGCGCGCGCCGAGGCCCGCATCCTTCAGGGTCGCGCGCGCCGGTTCACGCAGCGCAGCGTCGCCGCGCGCGTTCCGCCAGAAGCGGAACGAGTGGCCGGCGTGGGCCTGAACCGCGAGCGCGACATTGTCGAGAGCGGTGAAATCGAGAAACAGCGAGGTGATCTGGAACGAGCGCGCCAGCCCGATGGCGCTGCGCCGGTAGACCGGAAGCGCGGTAATGTCATGACCGTCGAAGCGGACGCTCCCGGCATCAGGCGCGATCTCGCCGGTCAATTGGGCGATCAAAGTGGTCTTGCCGGCGCCGTTTGGTCCGATAATGGCGTGCAGCTCGCCGCGATCAAGCGCGATCGAGACCCGGTCGGACGCGACCACGCCGCCGAAGCGCTTGGTCAGGTCTTCGACTTGAAGAAGAGCGTCAGCCACGGTGCCCCCTCCCGAGCAATCCGTCGATGCCGCCGTTGACATAAATGGCAACGATGAGAAGCAGCGGTCCGATGAACAGATTAGGGTAATCTGTCGCGCGCGACAGCACATCCTCAAGCAGCAGAAACGTCATGGCGCCGATCAAGGGTCCGAAGGCCGCGCGCATGCCGCCGAGCACCGCCATGACGATGAGATCGCCAGAGCGTGTCCATTCCATCATCGCCGGACTGATGTAGCTCGTGTGATTAGCGAGAAGTGCACCGGCAAGTCCGCACATCGCACCAGCGATGACGAAGCCCGCGAGCTTATAACGAAAGGTCGGAAAGCCGATGGCGCGCATGCGCCGCTCGTTCGAGCGCGCACCTTGAATGACCAGGCCAAAGCGCGAATTGACAATGCGCCAGACCGCATAAATTCCGGCCAGCAGCAGCGCGAAGCAGAGATAATAGAAGACCGTCTTGTTGCCGATATCGATCAGGCCGCCGAACTGGCTGTTGTGATAGATGGTGAGCCCATCGTCGCCGCCATAGCGGTCAAGCCCGATCGCGACGTAATAGACCATCTGCGCAAAGGCGAGCGTGATCATGATGAAGTAAACGCCGCGCGTGCGCAGGCTGAGCGCGCCGACGACAAGCGCGTAGAGCGCCGAAGCGCCGATCGCTACCGGCCACTGGATGAAGCCGGAATCGATGCCCTCCTTCGACAGAATGCCGACGGCATAGCCGCCGATGCCGAGATAGGCGGCGTGGCCGAAGCTGACCATGCCGCCATAGCCCATGATCAGATTGAGGCTCAGCGCCGCCAGCGCGAGAATCATCACGCGCGCGAACAGCGTCATGGCGAAAATATTGCCGGTTAGCGCTGCATAGACAGGCACCAGACCAAGAAACACCACGAGAAAAATGTTCACCGCGACGCGCGGCGCGGGCGACAGCTTCATCGCGCCGCCGCCGGAAACAGGCCAGCCGGACGCACGACCAGAACCAGCGCCATCAGCAGATAGATCAGCATCGACGACAGCGCCCGGCCGAGGCTCGAGGCGGCGGCTTCGCTCAGATAGGTGTGCAACAGATCGGGGACGAAAGCGCGGCCGATCGTGTCGACGATGCCGACAAGCATGGCGGCGATAAAGGCGCCGCGGATCGAACCGATGCCGCCGATGGTGACGACGACGAAGGCGGCGATAAGAATATTCTCACCCATGCCGATCTGCACCGTCAGGATCGGCGCTTGCATCAAGCCGGCAAAGCCCGCGAGTCCCGCGCCAAGCCCGAAGACCAGCGTGTAGAGCAGCTTGATATTAATGCCGAGCGCACCGACCATTTCCCGGTTGGATGCGCCGGCGCGGATCAGCATGCCGAGCCGGCTTCGCATCACCAGCACATAAAGCAGCGCGCCGACCGCGAGCGTGACACCGATAATGACCAGGCGATAGACAGGATAATACAAGCCCGGCAGCACCTGGACGGCATTGAGCATTTCGCTCGGCAGCGGCAGCGTGAGGCCGGCCGGGCCCCAAATCAGCCGGACCAGCTCATTGAAGAACAGCAGCAGGCCGAAGGTTGCGAGCACGTGGTCGAGATGATCGCGGCCATATAATCTTCGGATGGCAACCACTTCGAGCACCATGCCAACAACGAGCGTCGCCAAAAGTGCGAGGAACGCGCCAAGCACAAAGCTGCCGGTCCAGTCGGCAAAGGTCGCGGCGAAATAAGCGCCGAGCATATAGAGCGACCCGTGCGCCAGATTGACGAGATCCATGATGCCGAAAATCAGCGTCAGGCCGGCTGCCAATAGAAAGAGCAGCATTCCGAGCTGAATGCCGTTGAGGAGCTGTTCGATGAAATAGAGCATGGGCCTATCGAGCGTTCACTGTCTTTGCCGTCACACCCGCACCTGGTGCGGGCAACCACGTCTTCATTTGCGGCCCAACAAAGACATGGATGGCCGGACATAGGCGATGACGTGACGCCGTTCTGCAAACGGCTCTGCCCGGCCATGACGATCGTGGCGTGCTTGTTCCGCCCAGCAAAGCTTTCTTACTTCATCGGACACTTGTCGTGAAACTTGTCCTGATCGTCTTTGACGATCGTCGCCACCGTGCGCAGCGAATAGCTGCCGTCGGCATTCTTTACCGCATCCTGCAGGTAGAAATTCTGGATCGGGATGTGGTTATTGCCGAACTTGAACGGGCCGCGGACCGACTTGAAATCGGCCTTTTCCATTTCCTTGCGCATGCCCTCTTTGTTGGTGAGGTCGCCCTTCACCGCCTTGATGGCGCTGTCGACCAATCCGACTGCGTCATAGGTCTGCGCGCCGTAGAACGACGGTGTGGCGTTGTACTTGGCCTTGTAATCGGCGACGAACTTCTTGTTGGCGTCGTTAGGCAGATCGGCAACCCATTCCTGGGCGCCCGGAATGCCGATGGCAAGATCCTTCAACCGCGGCAGCGACAAGTCGTCGACGGTGAACGCGGTGTAGAGCGGGATCTGGCCTTTGAGCCCCGACTGCGCATATTGAGTGATGAATTGCACACCGGCGCCACCGGGATAGAAAGCAAAGATCGCGTCGGGTTTGGCCTCGCGCGCCTTCGACAATTCGGCGGAGAAGTCGAGCTGGTCCGGCCAGCGCGTCAATTCCTGGCCGACGATCTGGCCTTTGAAGGTCGACTGCACGCCGGCGAGCATGTCTTTGCCGGCGGCATAATTCGGCCCGATCAGGAAGGCGGTCTTGACCCCTTTCTGATTCATGTAAAGGCCGAGCGACGCCGGCGTCTGGTCATTGTTCCACGACGTCGAGAACACATAGGGCGAACACAATTCGCCGGCGAGCTGCGAGGCGCCGGCATTCGTGACCACCGTCATGGTCTTGGAATCGGCAATCGGTTTGAGCGAAGCCAGCACCACGTTCGACCAGATATAGCCGACGAGGAAGTCGACCTTATCGGACTCAATCAGCTTTTGCGTTTTCTGCACGCCGATTTCGGGCTTGGTCTGGTCGTCCTCATAGATGACCTCGACCGGCAGTCCGCCGAGCTTGCGGCCATGGTGATCGAGGCCGAGCTCGAAAGAGTTTTTCATATCGTTGCCGATGGCCGCAGGCGGGCCGCTGAAGGTCGAAATGAAGCCGATCTTCACCGTCTTGTCCTGCGCCGGTGCCGGCCCAATGGCGAGCGCAAGTCCTGCACCCGCGGTTATCAGCGCGGTCCCCGCCGCGATCCATGTTTTCGTCATCTCACCCCTCCTGTCCTTGGCCAGCTCTTGGCGCTGTGCCAAGCAATCCGCCGGTTAAGTCATAGACTATCAAAGTACTCCCGGTGCTCCCATTCGCTGACGTCGGGTCCTTCCGGCTGGCCCTCCTTCCGGCACCGCGCGATCTCAGCTTCCTTGATCCTG
Source organism: Xanthobacteraceae bacterium (assembly GCA_035483735.1). Lineage (GTDB taxonomy): Bacteria > Pseudomonadota > Alphaproteobacteria > Rhizobiales > Xanthobacteraceae > BOG-931. Next base: position 27,595 of record DATHPQ010000065.1, read on the forward strand.
GCGTAATAGTCCACAAAGCGGTCGCCAAATCCGGTCCGGAAACAGGCATTCGTGCGCAGTGCAGCAAGCGCCTCTTCGAGCGTTGCGGGGAGAGCCTCGGCGGAGCTTTTGTAGGGCGCGTCGGCGGACGGCCCTGGATCAAGCCCGCGGGCCGTGCCGTCGAGACCCGCATAGATCTGCGACGCCATGTAGAGATAGGGATTGGCGAGCGGCTCACCGCAGCGGTTTTCGAAATGGGTCGCCGGATCGCCGGCTTCCCCCATCACGCGGATCATGGCGCCGCGATTGTCATGCGCCCAAACCGCCTGGACCGGCGCCATGGTGTTGACGCCGCGATAACGCTTATAGCCGTTGAACGTCGGCGTCGAGAAAACGCTGGCCGCACGCGCATTGGCCAGAAGGCCGCCGAGAAAATTGTGGCCGAGCGGCGACAGCGCTGCTTTCTCATCGTGTGACATGAAAGCATTCGCCTTGGATTTGCTGTCGAGCAAAGACTGGTGCAGATGCCAGCCGCTGGCGAGCGTATGGGGCAGCCGCGGCCGGCACATGAAGCTCACCAGGTAGCCGTGTCGGCGCGCCACCTGTTTCAGCGCGCTGCGGAACAGCACCATGGCGTCGGCGGGCGCCAGCCCCGTCTCCGGTGCGAAGGTGAACTCGTACTGGCTCGGCCCGAATTCGACCTCGAGCGATTGCAGCGGCAGGCCGAGCGCCGCAACACTTTTTCGCAACACGTCGAGAATGGGCGCGACCTGATCGTAGCGGCCCTCGGTGAGATATTGATAGCCGTGCGTGGTGTGACTGACCCGCGGCGGCTCGGCCGGCCAGGTCAGCGTTTCGGGCGCCAGCTGCAAATCCTCGATCTTCAACAGGTGAAATTCGACTTCGAGGCCGGCCAGATAATCGAAGCCGGCTTCGGCGAGCTTTGCCAGCGCCTCGCGATAAAGCCCGCGCGTCGCAATCGGCACCTTTTTGCCGTTCGGAAAATAGCAATCGCACAAAACCCAGCCGGTGCTCTCGGCCCACGGCAGGACGCGAAACGTTTCCGGATCGGCGACCATGACGAAATTGCCGGCACCGCCCATTTCCGGCAAGTCCATGCCGGCGCCGGCCTCGAACACCGGAAACACCGTGCGGTGCGACGTGTCCTTGGCAAAGAGCGTGCTGGTCATGGTCACGCCGGAACGCAACGCGCGCACCGCTTCAGACGCCACCAGTGTCTTGCCGCGCAAGATGCCGTGCTGATCCGGAAAGGAGAAACGCACCAGATCCAGATTCTTCTGGCTGATGGCCTTCTCGACCGCGGCGGCGGCGCGGACCTGAGCCTCGCTCCATAGGCCGTGCCGATCGACAAAGTTCAGAGCGAGCGAGCGGCGCTTGTGAGAAGACATTTTAGCTCAACGCCCCTACTCGCTTCTGCCTGCCATTAGCTGCTGCGACTCAGCTCACATTCGCCCAACTGGCGGCACTGCGTTTGCTGGCATCGGTGCGCCGCCAGTAGCCCTGCCAATCGTCGGTTGGGCCGATACCGTCGATGGCCGCCGGGCCGGTTACTGTTTTAGCTGAAGCGACGTCGAAGATCATCGGTGGCTTATCGCCTTTATCGACGGCATCGATAGCCGTCCGCAACAGCCGCCGATAGGCGGTGATCGCCTTGTCCGACTGGCCAAGATGTTCCTGGGTGCGATCGGCAATCTCGCCCATGGATTCGCACGCCCATTGATCGTGGACATTAATGTCGGCGCCCATGCCGGTATAGGTCTCGTGATCCTGCTCGTGCGGATCGTAGCCGTAATTGTTGCTCTTGTTCTTGCGCGGAACGTAATCCGGCAATTCGTAGAGCTGGAGCCGCTGGCGGCGCATCTCGTCCTTGTCCACCGGCGCGCCGAAGCTGGTGAAGATCGCGTACCAGTAATGCTTGGTATCGTCGATCGGTACGTGCCATTGCGTGATCGTCATTTCCCGGCTCATAGGAATGATGAAGGCATTGGGGAACATCAGATTGGTAACGCGCACATGCATGTTCTTGGCGCTGATCTCGCGCAGCGTGAGAATGCGCAAGCCAAAATCGGTCGGCTCGACCTCGATGCGCGGCCGCGGGAATTCGCGCATGATCCTGGTCATCGGCATTTCGGAGTCGATCGAAGTGTCGCGGAACAGCTTGCCATAGCCTTCCTTCGGATCCTCGTCGTGGAAGAAACGATGCAGGAACGACGTGTGCGCCGGATCGATGCCGACCTCCAATGATTGCAGCCAATTGCAGTCGATCCGGCCCTTGAACGCGAAAGTGTGCGAGCTCGGCGCCACAAAGCAATCGAAATGCGGAAACTCCGGCGGCGCGCCACTTCCCATATAAGCAAACAAGATGCCGTTGCGCTCGACCACCGGATAAGCCTTCTGCCGGATGTTGCGGCACATCGTGCTGCCTTCCGGCTCCGCCGGCGTTTCAAGACACTTGCCTTCGATGTCGAACAGCCAGCCGTGAAAGGCGCAGCGCAGGCCGCCATCTTCAAGCCGTCCATAGGTAAGATCGGTGCCGCGATGCGGGCAGCTGCGGCCAAGAAGGCCGTAACGTCCTTTGTCGTCGCGGTAAATCACAAGATCCTCGCCCATGAGCCTGATCGGCTTGATCGGCCGCTCGCCGTCGAGCTCGTCGACCAAAGCCGCGGGCTGCCAATAGCGGCGCAATAGTGTGCCAGCCGGCTTGCCGGGTCCCACCCGGCTGATGCGATCGTTCTGTTCTGCGCTGAGCATCGCCAATCCCCAAAAGTTTCGCGTTGCCGATTTCGCTTTACGCCTCAACTGATGGCCGCTAGTTATGTTCGCTGACCGAACGTATGTTCGAAATTAGAACAGATAACAAAAAGCCTGGCAAGCACGGGAGTTTCGCAAATGCCGGCCATCAACAGGTCCGCGTCCGAACAGACGCTGGTCGATGCCTCGGGGCCCGAATTCCTCGAAGCGCTGGCGCGCGGATTGCGCGTCATCGAGGCGTTCAATCAAGATCGCAAGCAGCTCACCTTGAGTGACATCGCCAAGCTGGTCGATCTGCCGCGCGCCTCGGTGCGCCGTACCCTGCATACCCTGGTGCAGCTCGGCTATGCCGAGATGGACGAGCGCATGTTCCGGCTCAGGCCGCGCGTCCTCAATCTCGCGCGCGCCTACCTGCAATCCAACGCCGTAACCGATATCGTGCAGCCCGCGCTTGGGCAATTGAGCGAACGGACCGGCGAATCTTGTTCGGCCGCCGTTCTAGACGGCGAAGATGTCACCATGATCGCCCATGCCTCGCCCAAGCGGGTTCTGCCAGTGAGCGCCCAGATCGGCTTCCGGCTGCCGGCGAGCGCAACGGCGCTTGGCCGCGTCTTGCTCGCGGCACTCGACGATCGCGATCTGGAAAGGTTTCTCGCCCGGCTGCGGTCCGAGAAAATCACCAAATTCACCGTCACCGACAAGGCGCAATTGCGCAAAGCCATCCTCGACGTCCGCAAATCAGGCTTCGCGCTGGCCGATCAGGAAGTCGAGATCGGCTTTCGTTCGATCGCGATCCCGCTCAAGAAGCGCGACGGTAGCGTCATTGCCGCACTGAATATCGGCGTGCACAGCGAGCGCACGTCGCTAAAGGCGATGCACGGCCATTACTTTGCGAGCCTGCAAGCCGTGGCCGACGAATTGCAACTGCAGTTGATCTGACGGCCTGCAGGCCCCACATAGGCCGCGAACTGCCGGCTTCACCGTTCCCCAAAACCGTCTGACGCCTCAAGGCGCAAATTGAGATTTGTGAGACGCAACTTTATGGCCCAACAACTCGAACTCGGCGTCGATACATTTGGCGACATCACCGCCGGTCTCGACGACAAGCCTCTTCCTGCCGCGCAAGTCATCCGCAATCTCGTCGATCAGGCGAT
>DATHPQ010000066.1:0-18126 GCA_035483735.1 Xanthobacteraceae bacterium
TTGGAGAACCGCGCAGGCTCCTCCAGGGCTTTTTTCTTTTCGCTTGCCCCGCGTCAGCGCCTTGGGCCGAGCCGCCGTTCAACGCGATCGTAGACACCGCTTTATTTCACGATATACGTCAGCATAGGTTAGCGGTTGGGACAGCCTTGTCTCGTCGAAAGACGCATCCGGTCGCTCATGAAACTCCTTGTGAGTTCGCCCATGAAACCGTGTAACTTCGCCGGTAAGTTTTTCTATCTGATAGTTCGGCCCAACGCCGTCGCCGGTTTCACCGAAGCGAACTGTCCAACCGCCGCTCGCGCTTCTCATGTTTCTAAGCACGTCCTCGAAATAGTTTTCTTCCCGCACTTTCTCGTAAGCGTGTGTCATTGTGATCTCCCACCCGCATTGTGCCACATGATAAACCGTTTTTGGACACCCTGGACTGAGGCATCCGCTTACCCCGCGCTTTTTTGTGCGGGCCGGTCACGACTCAGATAAATGTTGTTCAATCCGCTGTGCTGACGTGGCCAACCTCCGCCCCTCTGACACACGCGCGCGTCATCGCAGCCGATTTACTCTCTCGTGGGGGTCCTAGCCCTGGCGACAATGCTGGGGCTCTTTTTGCCAGCGCTGCCAACGTTCACAAATGGAACATCGCGCGAGCCGATCATCAAATCGGGGTACGTTGTTGCAATTGTGCATGTTGTGGCGGCTATTGGATTGCTGGCAATCATCGCGACGATCCTCTTCGCAATGCCGTAGCTGCGGGCGGCATCCGCTTGCGCCGCGTCACAACTGCGTCAAATGATGTAGTAGCGAGTTCCGGTACTCGACGCCTTCCAACATCAGCGCATAAGGTGCGGCAACATGCCGTGGCCTTAAACGGAACGGACCACGTTGGATGCGGTTTGAAATGTCATGAACGATCAACAGTGGGAAATTTCCGCTTACGCGGCTTTGGTTCTCGTGTTCGTTGGCGCAATCGCAACAGCGGTAGTGATCGCCGATCAGCTCGTGCTTGCGATTTGAACTGCGAGACAATCGGTTACCGCAGCAGCTTATATTCGACGCCTTCCAACATCAGCACCATCTGCAACGTGATCGAAACTTGCGTCGTGTCGCCGTGCGGCGCGGTGGCTGCCTTTTTTAGTTCGGTCTCAACGGTCTGCCATGTGTCCTTTGCCCGCGCCTCTTTCGGCAGATGCCCAATCACGGCCCGCACGTCGGCGAGCGTGACCAGATCCATGACGGTCGGGATCGTCAGCGCGCGTGGCAGGGGGCGCGACCAGTCGGGGCGGGCCAAAGAACGCTCCTTATGCGCTAGTGAGTGGTCTTTGGCTTTGGTTGAATAGGTGGACCGAGTAAAGTCCGATGATACCCGCTAACGTCATTGCATTTTTTCATGCTATTGCAGATCTGGTTGGCAAGATCACCGCGAAGCCGACCTTTTACTGTGATCGTTTCTTCCGTTACCGCCTCTGAAAAATCGGCGGCGCTGAGTTCCACCGGTTCTTCAAACAGCAACCAGGTGTCCTTCGGAAACCAATTTTTGCCGTCACCGCGGATGTGGAAATAGCCGCCCTTAGGATTTCCACCAGGATCGGCGTTGCGCCCCTTCTGTTGTGACGTGGCGATGATCGCGAGATAGTTGTGGCCCGGCTGAGCACCAACAATGACAAAAAATTTGTTCGCTTCAGTGCCATTTGGAAACCGGAATCCTTCCCAATGAAGGATTGAACCAGGGCCAACGGCATCGTCGCTCATGCAATGTCTCTAAATATTTCCTTCCGATATTCTAATTCTTCGGGATCGATGCGCGGCTCTTCGAGCATTAGAGGCTCGGCGTCAAAAACTAGCTCGGGAGGAATCAACCGACCTTGACCCTTTCCATCTTGATAGACGCTAGCCCACGGCTTTTTGCTCTTGTGTGAAAACTCACTCATGTCGTCCGCCTTTAGATCGCGAAAGAACTCTGCGATGCGGGCTAGGACTTTGAGCTCCCTCGGGGTGAACCATTTATCATCAAAGGCAATGCGCGGCTTTAAATCGCGCCGCTTTAGTTCGCCCGTAATCTCGTCCTTGATCTCGGTGAGATTGATCGCGGCCTTCAAATCTTGGCCGCCGCCGCGCTTCATTTCTTCAAGCAACTCTGTCGGGACGGGGCCCATCGGAAGCGCGCGATAGTCCAAACCAAAAATGGTTCGTCCGGTCTGACGAAAATGTTCAAAATCGGAGAAATTGAGAAGCTTAAACAGTTTCAGCGTGTGACAATGATTTGTCTCACGCAAAAAATAGACTATCGCGTTGACGAGCTTTTCCCGGTCGCGTGAAACGATCATGGCGTCCAGCTAAGCGGGAGTGGGCCTGGCAGCCGCATCTTGTCACCTTTCGCGGCCGGCGTGCTGTACTTTTGACGCAATACGTTAAAAAGTGTTCCATGAAACAAATAGGGAACACAAGGGCAAAATTGAGACCCGCGCTTTGAGATCGAAAATATGGGCTTCAACCGCCGCAAAATGGAGGACGAGCGCCGCCGCGAGGCCGAGAAGCAGTAGGTGCGGAGTTAATTAGGCGCAGGTCCGAATCAGGAAGATAATCTACGGCGAGCCCAATCACTCGGAACGCTCGTCGCCCGCAGCAACCTCCGCTCCAACATAGGGTGATTGGGCTCACCATGAGCGGCCGCCTCAGTTGGCGAGCTCTTGGTGGTGGGTATATTGCGAGCGCTGCCCGCATTACGCGCCGGTGGCGTTCGCGGCGCCGGTCATTTTGTGGGGCGCAGATGCACCGAGCGACAAGCTACGTCAATGTGCGCGCTGCACAGGCTGCGGCGGCAAGGGTGCGACGCTCAAGCATCCGACATGGGGCGGCAACAGCATCGGCTTCATGCCATTCCCTGTTGATGCGTAGGACGTCACCGATCCACGACGTTGATCTTCGCGCCAGCCTCAGAATCCCTAGCGAGTTGCTTTTCGTCCTCAATCGCGCGATCGATTGCTTCAACGGTCGTTTGGATGAGGATCAGCGCGTCACATGAATCGCCATTGAGGCCTCGTCTACTCTCGTCCGCGATGTCTTTTGCAGCAACACGCCGATCGTGGATCAACCTTACGCGCGCAGCGGATAACTGTTTCACGTGTTCATTTTCTGGCATCAAGACATTCCTCCATTGTCCCTCACGGGCTTCCCGGGGGCTAATCCGCGACGAACGGCGCAGGTGAGTGTTGGGCGAATAGCGCCCCGTCACCGTTGATGCTGAGGCGGCCGCGGTCCTCGCCATTGGCGCCGAGGTTGTTTTAACCGCTCCGGTGTCCGGCTGCCGTTGATGAACAAGCGATAGCCTTTTCCTTGGCACTCCTCGCATACGCTCCCATGGCGAAGCCCTGAGGCACGACAATGCTCGCACGGGGCTGGCAGCTTTTCATCCATTCGATTGTCCTGTTGGTAGAGCATCACGCAAGGGACATGCGGCGGCAGCGGGTGCTCGAGCAGTAGGCAGTTCAGCGCGGATTTATCACTTGAGTGAATGTAAAAATCAGATGGTCGACTGTGCTATCGGCGATGGCATCAACATTGGGAGCAACCTTGTTTTGCGGATACCGCGTGTAGTGCGTCAGGTGCAACTGATTCAGAAGGCCGATATTTTCTTCGATGTCCGGGTCATCGGGAAGGCCATATTTGACTGCTAGAAGATACCATCCGACCAAGTCGTGCTGCTTTGGTTCTTCGGCCGGCGATGCACCTTTCTCGACGCAGTGCAGCGCGAATGCTTTCAGTGCGAGCTCGATCGCGTGCGTGACTAGAGCGTACTTCGGCCAATTTGGTTCGGCGTTCGAATAGTCGACAAGTCTCATGGCCGCGGCCCTGAACATCCGCGCGCGGTGCATATACTGCTGAGCTGTATTTCCATCTGGCCGCGCACCAAAAATCGGCGGCCTCATTTTTTCTCTCCCTGTTACATTCTTCCCACAGGCTTCCAATCCAAATTTCTGGGAAGATTTCTAAGCTTTGTGATCAAGTAAGTGTTTGGTTTTATTGGCGACCCCGGCTGGATTCGAACCAGCGACCTTCAGCTTAGAAGGCTGTTGCTCTATCCCCTGAGCTACGGGGCCGTCAGGCTCTCCGGGCGGAACAGGCCTCGGATATCCCATCCCGCGGGCCGGCCGCAGTGTGAATAGCGGATTCACGCCGTCGATCCTAGACCTGCTGCGGCTTTGTGGCCGCCCGCGGGACGCAAAATCGCCTTCATATTCACTACTGGTCGCCGCCGATTGGGGTATTCTGCAGCCCCGCCGGTATAGCGGCGGGTGTGGATGGAAATGCAGATTTAAGCGCGCTCCGGGAGGCTCGATTGGCTCTAGCACGCCGGTTTACCGCCGCTGTGACGGCATTGCTGCCGCTCGCCGGCCTGTGCGTGCTTTTGGCGACAGGTGAGGCGCGGGCGCAAAGCGGTACGAGCAACTGCGAAGACGCAGCTGATTTCGCCGTCCTGCCGTCGCCGCTGGCGCCCTGGAAGGGTGCGCCATTGCGCGTCCTCGTCGTTGCCGAAAAGGCGGTCGAGGGCGAACTGTCGCTGATCGCGCCCGACGGCAGCGTCGCCGCCACATCGGCTGAGCGGCACGGCGGGCCGCCGTATTTTTGGTTCGCCGAGATCGCCACGCCTTCTGCCGGCACCTGGCACGCGTCACTCGCGCGCGACCACGCCTCGGGCGCATGCAGCAACATCACGCGCGACATCGCCGTCAGCGCGCAAAAGCCGCCGGGCCTGCCGACGCCGGAAGGCAGCATGTGGCAGGTGCGCAATTCCTGGAGTCGGGCGACGGAAAATCTGTATTCCGCCTGGGTCGAAAAATTGTTTGATGCGCCGCCTGACGTGGATCTGTCCTGGAAAGCCTGGCACGAAGTGTTGCGCGATCAGTCGCGCAATATGCTGTTCAACTATCTCGGCATGGGCGAAGACAATGTGGCGTTGAGCCTGCGTCCGGATTGCGCCGACTTCGTCTATTTCCTGCGCGCTTATTTCTCGTTCAAAATGGGACTGCCGTTCGGCTATTCGAATTGCTCGCGCGGCACCGGCGGCTCGCCGCCGAAATGCTATCAGTGGTTCGACATTCAGCATCCCGAAGTGACGCGGCCGGCGCCGCCGCCCGAGCAGACGGCGTCGCTCGCGCCGGCAGCGCCGCCGGCAGATACGCCGAAGCCCAATCTGCTGCAGAAGATGTTTGCGCAGCAGGACGCGCCGCCGCCGGCGCCCATTCCGGCGCCAGCTCCCGCACCGGCGCCGAAGCGGCTCGGGCTGGCGTCGTTCGGCCAGTATCTGCGCGCCGTCGGCGATGTCGTCCATACCGGATCGGTGCGCGTCGCGGCCACCGACGACAACACCGATTTCTATATGGTGCCGCTCACCCAAGACACGCTGCGGCCGGGGACCGTTTATGCCGATCCCTACGGCCACGTTCTGATGCTGGTGCATCGTGTGCCGGAAGCAAACGGCGCGCCCGGCGTGTTTCTCGCCGTCGACGCCGAGCCGGATGGCACGGTGACGCGCAAGCGCTTCTGGCGCGGCAATTTCTTGTTTGTGCACGAACCCTCGCTCGGCAGCCCGGGCTTCAAGCGTTTCCGGCCGATCATGCGCGAGAATAACGGCGCGCTGCGGCGCCTGACCAACAACGAGATCGCCAAGAATCCGAACTACGACGATTTTTCGGTGGAGCAGACGCAGCTGAGCCTGGAAGATTTCTACGACCGCATGGATGACGTGATGTCGCCCGAGCCGCTCGATCCGGCGAAAGCGATGGAAGACGCCATTACTTCATTGGAACAGCAGGTCAATACCCGTGTCACCGCGGTCGAGAATGGCCGCAAATTCCAAAGCAGCGGGCGCGGCGATGCCGATATGCCAAACGGCCCGTCGATCTTCGAGACCAACGGCGCCTGGGAGGATTTCTCGACGCCGGCGCGCGATCTCCGACTGCTCATCGCCATCGACGTCGTGCGCGGTTTCCCCGATCACGTGGCGCGGCGCGCGGATCGCTATGCGCTTTCGCCCGGCCAGAGCATCGCCGACGTGAAGGCGCAATTGCAGGGCGTGCTCGCCTCTGAACTGTCGTCGCGCAAAGTGACCTATACGCGCACCGACGGCTCGCAATGGACCTTGACACTCAAAGACGTAATCGACCGCGCCGGCAATCTCGAAATGGCCTATAACCCCAACGACTGCGTCGAACTGCGCTGGGGCGCACCGGACGGCAGCGACGAAGCATCAACCTGCAAGCGGCATGCACCGGCGGTGCAGCGCGCGAAAATGGCGGACTACCGCAACTGGTTCCGCGACCGCCACTGGCCGCACGTCTAGCTATTTGAGTTCGATAGTCTTGAGCCGCTTCAGGTATTGCGGCCGCTTTGGCGCAACGACGGCAGGCCGATACCAGTCGCTTCAAAGCCGCCGTCGACCGCGATCGTCTGCCCGGTAATGTAGCTCGCCCGGTCGCTGCACAGAAAGAAGATCGCCTCGGCTAGCTCTTCTTCCAGGCCATAGCGATTGAGCGGGATGGCGTCGTGATAAGCGGCGCGGATGTCGGGCGTGTGGACGGCCTTGGCCATGGCGGTATCGACCGGGCCCGGAGCGACGGCATTGACGCGGATGCCGAGCGCGGCAAGCTCGATGGCCTGTTGCTGGGTGAGGTGGGCAAGCGCGGCTTTGCTGGTGCCGTAGGCGGCGCGCAGGGTTGAAGCGCGCAGGCCCGATATGGACGTGATGTTGACGATGGCGCCGCCGCCGGAATCGCGCATCAAGGGCGCCGCGGCCTGCGTGCACAGGAACGGCCCGGTGAGATTGACCGCGAGCACGCGCGACCAATCCTCATAAGTCACATCGAGGATCGGCTTGAAGATCGCGATGCCGGCATTATTGACCAGCGCATCGAGCCGGCCGAATTGCCGCGCGATGGTGGCAAACGCCTCGGCGACTTTGGCGCGGTCGGCGACGTCGCAGCAAATGGCTATGAAAGCGCCGGAGCCGGAGAGCGCCGCCTGCGTGCGATTGAGCGTGTCCGCATCGATATCGAGGAGCGCCACGCGCCAGCCGTCGGCAAGAAACCGCTTGGCGGTCGCAAGCCCAATCCCGCGCGCGGCTCCGGTAACCAAGGCGGCTTTCATTTTCGCTGTGCTCATCGTTTCCCCTTTTCCCTTGCCGGATGTCGTGAGGTGTTGTGCAAAGTTGTGCGGGGCGTTCCGGCTATTTGCCAATTTGGATCGTTGTTTAAGTGACGCCGATAGCCGATACAAGGATACCGTCGCGCGCAGGGATTTTGTCGTGCGGCGGTGAACCGACTGACCAAAGACGCGCGACTAAGCTTCGATCTTGCCGGGACGTGCATTCAAGCCGCGACTTGCGTTCAAACTTGTCTTCAAAGCACGGCAAAACGTTAAGTTTGACGCTGCCGGTTCGGCCACGACCTCGACACGATCTTTGCCTCAAATTTCAAGGCGGGCCGGATTCCGCCTCGATGCTTGGTTTAATCTCTTGGCTCAATCTCTTGGCTGAATCTCTTGGCTCAATCTTTTGGCCCGCCTCTGGGAGGATTTCCGATGTTCTCGCTGTTTCGCGCCGGCCTCATGGCTGCGGTTGCCGCGGCCTGCTTGGCCGTTGCCTGCCTGACCGCGACTGCCGCGAACAAGCCCTTCACCAACGACGATCTCGCCACCAGCGCGGTCGAGCTCGAAGCCCAGATCAAGTCCGACGCCGGGACGCCGGCCAAAACCGTCGACCAGCTCAAGCACGACGCCGACGCTGCCTTCGCTAAGAACGATTTCCGCACCGGCATGACGGTGCTGGACCAGATCGTCGCCGCGGCCCCGAACGATGCCGCGACGTGGCTTCGTCTGGCCCATACCATCCAGCAGATCCGCCCCGGCAACGACAACGAGCGCGCGATGCTGCTCGAACGCGCGTCGAGCGCCGCCTATATCGCCTATCAGCGAGCGAGCGACCGCAATCAGGAAGCCGACAGTCTTGCTTTTCTCGGCACGCTGCTGAGCCAGCGCCAGAACTGGCGGCCGGCGCTCGACGCGCTGCGGTTGTCGCTCGAACTGCGCGAGGTCGCCGACGTGCGCGGCCAATATGAGCGGTTGCGCGACCAATATGGTTTCCGCGTGCTTGATTACAGCGTCGATGCCGATACCGCGTCGCCGCGCGCCTGCTTCCAATTCTCCGAAGACGTTCCCCAGCGCACCGATTTTTCGCCCTTCGTCGCCGTTGCCGGCACCGACAAGCCGGCTTTGTCGGTCACCGAGAAGCAGCTTTGCGTCGAGGGCCTCGACCACGGCCAGACTTATACCGTGACGCTGCGCGCCGGCCTGCCGTCGGTGGTGCACGAGACGCTGTCGAAATCCTCGGACTTCGCGATCTATGTGCGCGATCGCAAGCCGTCAGTGCGCTTTTCCACCTCGGCCTATGTGCTGCCGCGCACCGGCCAGCAGGGCATCCCGGTCATCAGCGTCAATAGCAAAGCGGTGGCGGTCGAGATTTATCGCATCAGCGACCGCAATCTGATCGACACGGTTTCGACCTCAGGCTTTGGCGCCGGCGATTTCCAGACCAGCTTAAGCCGTTCCGATATCGATCAGTTGCAGAATTCGCGCGGCGTCCAGGTGTGGAAGGGCACGCTCGCGGTCGACGCCAAGGTGGCGCTCAACGCCGAGGTCACGACGGCATTTCCGGTCGATCAGGCCGTTACGGATCTCAAGCCCGGCGTCTATGTCATGGTGGCGCAGGCCAAGGAGCTGAAGGATCTCGACAACAATTACGAGGCGCTGGCGACGCAATGGTTCGTCGTGTCCGATCTCGGCCTTACGGCGTTCTCCGGCAAGGATGGCATCCACGTCTTCGTCAATTCGCTGGCGACGACGGATGCCAAAAGCGGCATCGAGCTCAAGCTGATTTCGCGCGGCAACGAAGTTCTGGCGACGCGGCAGACCGATGCCGCGGGTCACGCGCTGTTCGAACAGGGCCTCGCCAACGGGGAGGGCGGTGCCGCTCCCGCACTGCTCGCCGCCGCCGATCCGAAAGGCGATTACGCCTTTCTCAATCTGCAAGCGTCGGCCTTCGATCTGACCGATCGCGGCGTCTCGGGCCGGCCCGCGCCGACCGGGCTTGACGCCTTCGTCTATGCCGAGCGCGGTGTCTATCGTTCCGGCGAAACGGCCTATCTCACCGCGCTGCTGCGCGACCCGCAGGGCACGGCCGCGCTGAATACACCATTGACGCTCGTCGTCGAGCGGCCGGACGGCGTCGAGTTCAAGCGCGCGCAGATTGCCGATCAGGGGCTCGGCGGGCATACGCTCACGCTGCCGATCAATGCCAGCGCGCCGACCGGCACCTGGCATGTGCGCGCCTATACCGATCCAAAACTTCCGGCGATCGGCGAGACGACCTTCCTGGTCGAGGATTACGTACCCGACCGCATCGAGTTCGATCTGACGTCGAAGGCCGATCGTGTTTCGCAAGGCGCGCCCGCCGATATGAGTGTCGCGGGCCGCTTCCTCTACGGTGCGCCCGCTTCGAACCTCGATCTCGACGGCGACGTGACGATCTCGGCTGCGGCAGAACGCAAGGGATTTGCCGGCTATCAGTTCGGCTTGGCCGACGACGAGCTCGACCCGACCAAACAAACGCTCGACGATTTGCCGTCGACCGATGATTCCGGCAACGCGACTTTCAAGGTCGATCTCGACAAGCTGCCGTCGACCACGCATCCGCTGCAGGCCGATGTCACGGTGCGGATGAACGAGCCGGGCGGTCGCGCCGTCGAGCACAAGCTGACGCTACCGATCACGCCTGCTGCAAATATGATCGGCATCAAGCCGCTGTTCCAAGGCACTTCACTCGCCGACGGCGCCAGCGCCAATTTCGACGTCATCGTCGCCGCGCCGGACGGCGAGACGCTGGCGCAATCGGGACTGCATTATCAGCTGCTGCGCATTCAGACGCATTATCAGTTCTATAAGCGCGATGGCGTGTGGAATTTCGAGCCGGTCAAGACCACGACCCGCGTTGCCGACGGCAAGATCGATGTCGCGCCCGACCAACCGGGCCGGATTTCGCTGCCGGTGAACTTTGGGCGTTATCGGCTCGATGTCGCCTCGGCCGATCCGAACGGCCCGGATACATCGGTGAATTTCGACGCCGGCTGGTATGTCGACGCCAATGCCGACACGCCCGACATGCTGCAAGTGGCGCTCGACAAGCCGGAATATCACGCCGGCGACACGATGACGGTTGCCGTGACCGCCCGCAATGCCGGCCAGGTCACGCTCAATATCGTCGGCGATCATCTGCTCGCGACGCAAACGGCAACGGTCAAGGAAGGTGCGACTGAATTGAAAGTCCCGGTCGGCCGCGACTGGGGCACCGGCGCCTATATCGTCGCCACTTTGCGCCGGCCGCTCGATGCGCCAGCGCAGCGCATGCCGGGCCGCGCCATCGGCCTGCAATGGTTCGCCATCGACAAGGCGGCGAAAACGCTCACGGTCGATATGAGCGCGCCGGCCTTGTTGCGGCCCAATACGACACTGCATGTGCCGCTGAAGGTCTCGGGACTTGCCGCCGGCGAAGAGGCGCGGATCGCGGTTGCCGCCGTCGATGTCGGCATTCTCAACTTGACCAATTACAAGCCGCCGTCGGCGAGCGATTATTACCTCGGCCAGCGCGCGCTGTCCGCCGACATCCGCGATCTTTACGGCCAATTGATCGACGGCATGCAGGGCACGCGCGGCGAAATCCGCTCCGGCGGCGACGAAGGCGCGCAATTGCACGGCAGTCCGCCGACCGGGCCGCCGGTCGCGCTCTATTCCGGCATCGTCACTGTCGGCAAGGACGGCACGGCGGATATCGCATTCGATATTCCCGATTTCGCCGGCACCGTGCGCGTCATGGCGGTGGCCTGGAGCAAGGACAAAGTCGGGCAGGGCACGGCAGACGTCACGGTGCGCGATCCGGTCGTGCTGTCGGCGACCGTGCCGCGGTTCCTGCTGCCGGGCGACCGCTCCAATGTGCATCTCGATCTTGACAATGTCGAAGGCCAACCCGGCGACTACACGATCACGCTGACATCGGCTGATGCCGTTATTGCCGGCGCCGGCGCGACGCAAAAGCTGACATTGCGCGCCAAGGCGCGCGGCGCAACCGACGTGCCGATCACGGCGGACAGAGCCGGCAGCGGCGTCGTGAAGATCGCCGTCAGCGGGCCTGGCGGTTACGCACTCGAGCGGAGCTATACATTGCAAGTGCGGCCGCCGGCGCAAATCCTGGCGCGGCGCACGGTGAAAGAGCTCGCCAAGGGCGAAAGCGTCACGCTCTCAAACGATATGTTCGCCGATCTCGTGCCCGGGACCGGCAGCGTGTCCGTTTCGGTCGGCTCATCGACCGCGCTCGATGCAGCGGGGCTCCTCGCCGCGCTCGACCGCTACCCGTATCGCTGCTCGGAACAGATCACGAGCCGCGCGCTGCCGCTCCTCTATATGAGCGAGCTCGCGACCGAAGCGAATGTGGCGCTCGAGCCGAATGTCGATCAGCGCATTCGCGACACTGTCGATGGCCTTCTCGCGCGGCAGGGCAGCAACGGCTCGTTCGGCTTGTGGAGCCCGGGCGGCGAGGATGTATGGCTGGATTCCTACGTTACCGACTTCCTGACGCGGGCGCGTGAGCGCAAATTCGCGGTGCCCGACGACGCCTTCAAACTTGCGCTCGACCGTTTGCGCAATGCCGTGGCCGATCTCACCGACGCCAACAAGAACGACGGCACCGATCTCGCTTATGCGCTCTATGTGCTGGCGCGCAACGGCGCGGCTCCGATCGGCGATCTGCGCTATCTCGCCGACGCCAAGCTCGATATGCTCAAGACGCCGATCGCCAAGGCACAGATCGCGGCGGCTTTGGCCATGGTCGGCGATCATGTCCGCGCCGAGCGCGTCTATGCAGCGGCGCTTGCCGATATCTCGCCCAAGCCGCAGCCGGATGTGGCGAGCCGCGAGGATTACGGCTCGACCTTGCGCGATGCTGCCGCTTTGGTGTCGCTCGCCTCCGAAGGCGGCGCTTCGGGCGCGGTGGTGCAGGGCGCGGTGCAGCGGGTCGAAGCGGCGCGGGCCTATCTGCAGCCGACCTCGACGCAGGAAAATGCCTGGCTCCTGCTGGCGGCAAGCGCCATGGCCAAGAACGCCGGCAAAGTCGCGCTCGACGTTAATGGTGCGACGCTAGCGCAGCCGCTTTACCGCACCATCGCTGCCGCCGACCTGAAAGACCCGCTGCGCGTCACCAATAGCGGCGACGATCCGGTGAAGGCGGTGGTGACGGTGAGCGGCGCGCCGATGACGCCGGAGGCCGCCGCCCAGAACGGCTTCAAGGTCGAACGGCTCAACTACACGATCGACGGCGATCCGCTCGACGTGTCGACGGTGAAACAGAATACGCGCTTTGTCGTGGTGCTGAAAATCACCGAAGACCAGCCGCAATTCGGCCGGGTCATTCTCGCCGACTATCTGCCGGCCGGGTTCGAGATCGACAATCCGCATCTGGTTTCGTCGGGCGACACCGGCACGCTGCCGTGGTTCACCGATGCCGCCGAACCGGTCGCGACCGAATTCCGCGACGATCGCTTCACGGCAGCCTTCGAGCGCAAGAAGGACGATCCCGCGGTGTTCAGCGTCGCCTATATCGTCCGCGCCGTTGCGCCCGGAAAATATGTGCGGCCGCAGGCGAGCGTCGAAGACATGTATCGCCCGGACCGCTTCGGGCGGACCAATAGTGAGAATGTCGAAGTGACAACCGGCAGATGAACGAGGCCGCGCACATTCCCGCCGCTCATTCCCGCGAAGGCGGGAATCCAGACGGAGCCCCATCCGCCGGGGCTCAAACTGGGTCCCCGCCTTCGCGGGGACGAGCAGTGCGTAGGAGTGTCATAGCGATTGCGCTCGCTGGAATTGTTGCGCTGGTCGGCCCCGCCTGGGGGATCTGGTCGCTCGGACCTGCGCCGCTCGGCCAAAATCTTGAATTCTCCAAGCAAGTGCTCGATCGTAACGGCAAGCTGTTGCGCGCCTATGCGACCACTGACGGCCGTTGGCGCTTGCCGGCCAAAGTGTCCGACGTCGATCCGCGCTTCTTTGACGTGCTGTTTGCCTATGAGGACAAGCGCTTCCGTTCGCATCACGGCGTCGATCCGCTCGCGGTGATGCGCGCCACGATGCAATTCGTGACCAGCGGCCGCCTGCGCTCCGGCGCCTCGACCTTGACCATGCAGGTGGCGCGCCTCGTCGAAGGGCGGCATCCGCGCGATTTGCCGGGCAAGCTCGAGGAGATGATGCGCGCCGTCGAGATGGAACGCGTTCTGACCAAGGATCAGATCCTCGCGCTCTATCTCGATCTCGCGCCCTATGGCGGCAATATCGAAGGCATTCGCGCGGCCTCGCTGGTCTATCTCGGCAAGGAGCCGAAACGCCTGACGCTTGCCGAGGCGGCGCTGCTCGTGGCGCTGCCGCAATCGCCGGAGCCGCGCCGTCCCGATCGCGCGCCGGACGTCGCGCGCGCGGCGCGGGATCGCGTGCTCGACCGCTTTGCCGCCACCGGCAAAGTGCCGGCCGACGAAATCGCGCTGGCCAAATCCGAACCGGTGCCTAACGCGCGGCATCCGATGCCGATGCTGGCGCCGCATGCGGCCGACCAGGCCATGATGCAGGACCCCGCGGTGCGCGTATTTCACCTCACCATCGATGCCGGGGTGCAGAACAGCCTCGAACAGCTGGCGCGTGAGCGCGAGCGCACGCTCATAGCGACGCTCGGTCCCAACATCTCGCTCGCCATTCTCGCCGTCGACAATGCGACCGGGCAGGTGCTCGCCCATGTCGGCTCGCCGGCTTATTTCGATGCCCGCCGCGCCGGGCAGGTGGATATGACACAGGCGGTGCGCTCGCCAGGCTCGACGTTGAAACCTTTCATCTACGGGCTCGGCTTCGAAGACGGCTTCATTCACCCCGAAACGCTGATCGAGGATCGGCCGGTCAGCTACGGCGCCTATGCGCCGAAGGATTTCGATTACGGCTTCAAGGGCACGGTGAGCGTGCGCGAGGCGCTGCAATTCTCGCTCAATGTCCCGGCCGTCGCGGTGCTCGATCGCGTCGGCCCGGTGCGGCTCGCGGCGCGGCTGACGCAGGCCGGCGCCGCGCTCACCTTGCCGGACGGGCAGGCGCCCGGTCTTGCGCTGGGGCTTGGCGGCGTCGGCATCAGGCTCGCCGATCTGGTGAAGCTTTATGCCGGCATTGCGCGTCTCGGCCTAGCCGTGCCGTTGAGCGAGCGCATGGACGCAGGCGCGCCGGAAGCGCGCCGCCTGATGGAGCCGGCCGCGGCTTGGTATGTGAGCAACGTGCTCCTTGGTTCGCCGCCGCCGGAAAACGGCGTCGCCGGCCGCATCGCCTTCAAGACCGGCACCAGTTACGGCTATCGCGATGCCTGGTCGGTCGGCTTCGACGGCAAGCACACGATCGGCATCTGGGTCGGCCGGCCTGACGGCGCGCCGGTGCCGGGCCTGATCGGCCGGGAGGCCGCGGCCCCGATCCTGTTCAATGCTTTCGCGCGTATCGGCGGATCGACCACGGCTTTGCCGCGCGCACCGGCCGGTGTGGTGCTCGCCGCCAATGCCAGGCTGCCGCCGCCGCTGCGGCATTTTCAGCCGGGACGTCTGGCCGGCGCCACAGCGCAACCGCCGCTCCGCATCATGTTTCCGCCCGACGGCGCGCGCCTCGATTTGACCGAGACCGACGGCAAGCCCGATCCGGTGGCGCTGAAAATCACCGGCGCGGTCGCGCCGCTGACCGTACTCGTCAACGGCGTGCCGGCGCCGGGCGCGGGCAGGGGCGGCGGCTCGAGTGCGCTGTTCTTCACTCCGGCGGGGCCCGGCTTCTCGCGGGTCACCGTGACCGATGCCTCGGGCGCCGCCGCCAGTATCGTCGTGCGGGTGGACGACAGCACCCCGACTGCGCTAGGGGCCATTATGCCGGATGCGACGAGCGCCCATTAGCGCGCGCCGCAAAACTTCCCCGGCAAAGGCATTTTCACTATTGTCGGCGGTGAGTTAGCGTCAATCCATCCGAAGCGGCATGAGCACGACCAGCACCGAGGCACAGGCGTCGTATTGGCCATCGAAGGGCTTTTCGGCGGTGTTCGACTTTGCCGCGGCGTCGCATCGCGGCGCCGTGACCGTGCTGCTTCTGGCGTCGCTTTTGACCTTCCTGCCGGGTTTTTTCCAAATCCCGCCGGTCGACCGCGACGAGGCCTATTTCGCGCAAGCCACCAAGCAGATGATCGAGACCGGCGACTACGTCGACATCCGCTATCAGGACGACGTGCGCTATCGCAAACCGGTCGGCATTTATTGGCTGCAGGCGGCGGTGGTGAACACCGCAAGCGCGCTCGGCGTGCCGGATGCGCGTAAAAAAATCTGGCTCTACCGCGTGCCGTCGCTGATCGGCGCCATCGGCGCGGTGCTCGCGACTTATTGGTGCGCGCTGGCCTTTGTCAGCCGGCGCGGCGCGGTGCTGGCCGGGCTGATGATGTCGGCTTCAGCGATCCTGAGCGTCGAAGCGCGTCTCGCCAAGACCGATGCGACGCTCTTGTTCACCGTGGTGCTGGCGATGGCGGTGCTGGCGCGGGTCTATCTCGCCCCGCGCCGCGAAGGCGTCGTACAGCCCGGACTGGGATTGCTCGCGGTGTTCTGGACGGCGATTGCCGTGAGCATCCTGATCAAGGGGCCGCTCATTCTGATGGTCGTCGGGCTCGCGGCGCTGGCGCTGTCGGTGTTCGAGCGTTCGGCGCGCTGGCTGTTGGCGCTGCGGCCACTGCCGGGCCTGCTGTGGCTGCTCTTGATCGTGCTGCCCTGGTTCATCGCCATCTATATGCGGGTCGGCCGCGAATTTCTGGTCGCGTCGGTCGGCGAAGACATGCTGGCCAAGGTCGCGAACTCCCAGGAAGCCCACGGCGCGCCGCCCGGCCTCTATCTCGTCCTGTTCTTTGCCACGTTCTTTCCCGCCTCGATCCTGGCCGGACTGGCGGCGCCGGCAATCTGGGCGGTGCGCAAGGAGCCGGCGGCGAAATTTCTCCTGGCCTGGCTGGTGCCGTCCTGGATCGTGTTCGAAGCGGTTGTGACCAAGCTGCCGCATTATGTGCTGCCGCTTTATCCCGCCATCGCCATTCTCACCGCCGGCGCGGTGGAATCGCGCGTGCTGTCGCGGCGGATTTTCCTCGTCCGCGGCACCATCTGGTGGTTCCTGGTGCCTGGCATTGTCAGCGTCTTGGTGATTGTCGGCGCGGTGATCATCGCGCACGGGCTCGCGCTTCTGGCGTGGCCGTTCTTCGCCGGCGCCGTCGTGTTCGGCCTGTTCGCCTGGCGGCTTTACGACGATGACGGCGCCGAGCGCGCTTTCCTACGGGCTGCGGCCGCCGCGGTGCTGATGGCGTTCGGCGTCTATGGCGTCGTCGTGCCGTCGCTCAGCCCGGCAGCTTTTCCTGCGGTGGCGCTGGCGCAGATATTGAAAGACTCCTCCTGCCAACATCCGCTCGCCGCCAGCGCCGGCTACGAGGAGCCGAGCCTGGTATTCCTCGCCGGCACGGCGACGCATTTCACCGATGCGGAAGGCGCAGCCGATTTCCTGCGCCAGGGGAGCTGCCGCTTCGCTTTCGTCGACGCCAGGCAGGAACGCGCCTTTGCCCTGCGTGCGGATGCAATCGGCCTGCGCTACGACCGCGGGCCGCGCATCGACGGTTACAATATCAGCGTCGGCAAGCCGCTCACCATCGCGGTGTTCCAATCGGCGAGCACGCCGTGAGTGCCGGCGATCAGGATTTTGTCACGCACAAAACTGGCCCGGCGCTTCTCCGCAACATTGGGGAGAATCTCGAACGCTGGACCCGCGCCCTCGCCACGCCGCCGCCGGCTGAACTGTTGCGGCCGCACACCCCGGCGATTGCCGCATCGGTCGCGACGCTGGTCGTTGTGGTGATCGCAATGTTCGCTTTGGACACCGCGGCGAGCAGCTGGGCCAACCACGAGCCACGCTGGTTTCGCGACGCGTTCGAGAAGATCACCGATTTCGGCCTGTCCGGCTGGTTTCTGTTTCCGTTCGGCTTCGGCGTGCTGTGCCTCGCCGCGATCATCTCGCCGGCGTTGTCTTATATGTCGCGCGGCGTGCTGTTGGCGCTTGCCGCCCGTTTCGGCTTTCTGTTCCTAGCTATCGGCATCCCCGGCCTGTTCGTCACCATCATCAAGCGGCTGATCGGCCGCGCGCGGCCCTATGTCGGCAATTTCGACGATCCGTTCGCCTATCGGCCGTTCATCTGGCGGCCGGAATACGCCAGCATGCCGTCGGGCCATTCGACGACGGCGGTGGCGGCGGCGGTTGCCATCGGCGCGGTGTGGCCGCGCACACGGCCGGTCATGTGGGTCTATGCGGCCGTCATTATGCTCAGCCGCGTCTTCGTATTGGCGCATCATCCAAGCGATGTGATCGCAGGTGCCCTGACCGGCGCGGTCGGCGCTTTGCTGCTGCGGCGCTGGTTCGCGGCGCATCGCCTGGTGTTCTGCGCGCGGGATCTTTCCGCCTATCCCGGGCCGTCGTTGCGCCGGATCAAGGCGGCTTTGCACGAGGCGTTTTCCGGCCGGCACCCTAACTACATGAATTCGCTGAAACTTCCGGCGGATTGAACCGGCGCGCAATGCCCTTTAGAAGCTAGCGCATGCCTGGAAATGATACGCCAAACAGCGGGCCAAATCCTCCCGTAATGTCGGGTCCCGCCATATCGGTCGTCGTGCCGGTGCGCAACGAAGCCGGCAATGTCGCGCCGCTGATCGGCGAGATTGCGGCTGCGCTGCAAAGTGCATTGCCGGAGCGCGCCTTCGAGATCGTCTATGTCAATGACGGCTCGACCGACGGCACCGAAAGGGAATTGCTCGGCCTGATGGCGCAGCGCCCGTGGCTGCGCCAGATCAAGCATGCGCAATCCTGCGGCCAGTCGGCGGCGATCCGCACCGGCGTCATCAGCGCGCACGCGCCGGTGATCGCCACCATCGACGGCGACGGCCAGAACGATCCGGCCTTTAT
>DATHPQ010000067.1:0-8512 GCA_035483735.1 Xanthobacteraceae bacterium
TCGATGCGGCCGCCGGGGAAGACGAATTTGCCGGGCATGAAGCGGTGCCGTTCGTGACGGCGGCCGAGCAGGACTTTCGGCACGCTCTCGGAGCGGTCGATCAGGATCAAAGTCGCGGAGTCGCGCGGCTTGACGGTCGGATAGTTCAGGTCGCGGATGACTTTGCTTAGCCGCTCGGCGCGATCCGCCGCTGTACCGCCGGCGCGTACGCTTGATATGTCGTCTTCTTCCAAAGCCGGTCTCTTTTGCTTTTAGCTCACGCGTTGCTGGCAGTTTGCTTGTTGGCGGCGGTTCATTTGGACTTTGCGCAAAGCCACGGCGTCATTTTGATGAGATCGCTTTCTGCGGCCTCGAAACTTTTGTAAGTGCCGGATCTCAGACCGGGCGTCGTATTCGTGGCAGGTCCATATTCCGGATCGTCGGGGGCGGCATCTGAAAATTCCTGAAAATAGAACGAGCCGTCGGAGCGCTGGCGCAACTCGATCCAGCGTTTGCCGTCTGGGCTCGGATAAGTTTGCAGGGTCTTGTCGTCTGCCGTCTTGTTGTTTGCCATTGTGCTGCCGCCTCTTGGAGTTGAAGCCGCCGTTTCCTCACTTGCACCTCATTTGCGCCGGTCCCGGCGCGATTTCGCTTTGAATTTCGGCCGGCGCCGCGCCGGATGCAAACCCTTTTGCGCCGAAGCGCCGGCAGATTTCCCGGCATGGCCCACAAGCGCGAAACGCAAGGCACCGGCGACCGGCGCAGCCTCGACCAGTTCCACCGTCACCGGATCGCCGAGCCGGTGCGTCACCGCTGAGCCGACGAAAGCGCGGCCGGGCTCGTCAAAGCGGAAATATTCGTCGCCGATGAAGCGCGCCGGGATGAATCCGTCGGCGCCGGTCTCGTCGAGCTCGACGAACAGGCCGGCGCGGGTGACGCCGGAAATGTGCCCGTCGAAGGTCGCGCCGACGCGGTCGGCGAGATGATGCGCGATCAGGCGATCGGCGGTCTCCCGTTCGGCCTTCATGGCGCGGCGCTCGGTTGCCGAAATATTTGCGGAGATTTCGGCGAGCGCGCGCAGATCCGTGTCGCCGGGAAGGCCGTCAGGGCCGAGCCCGCCGGCGCGGATCAGCGCGCGGTGCACGACGAGATCGGCATAGCGGCGGATCGGCGAGGTGAAATGGGCGTAGCGGCGCAGATTGAGGCCGAAATGGCCGAAGTTCTCCGGCGAATATTCGGCCTGCGCCTGGCTCCTGAGCACCACTTCGTTGACCAGCCGTTCGACGGTGAGGCCTTTGACGCGCGCGAGGATCGTGTTGAAATTTTCCGGCTTGAGCGCGCCGCCTTTGGCCAGATTGATGTCGATCGTGGCGAGAAATTCCCGCAGCGCATTGAGCTTTTCCGGCGACGGCTCGTCATGCACGCGATAGATCAGCGGCACGCGCGCCTTCTCGCAAGTCTCGGCGGCCGCGACATTGGCGAGGATCATGAATTCTTCGATCAGCTTATGTGACTCGAGCCGTTGCGGCATGATCACGCGATCGACGGTGCCGTCGGATTTGAGCACGATCTTGCGCTCGGGCAGATCGAGGTCGAGCGGGCTTCGCTCGGCGCGCGCGTGCAGCACGGCGCGGTAAGCGGCATAGAGCGGCTGCAGAATTTTATCCGCGATCGCTTCGGTGTCTTCGTCGGGCCGGCCCGACACCGCAAGCTGCGCCTGCTCATAATGCAATTTCGCGATGGAGCGGATCATCACCCGATGAAAGGTGTGCGAGCGCTTTCTGCCGTCGCGTCCGATCACCATGCGCACCGCGAGCGCCGGGCGATCTTCGTTCGGACGCAGCGAGCACAGATCGTTGGAAATGCGCTCCGGCAGCATCGGCACCACGCGGTCGGGGAAATAGACCGAATTGCCGCGTTTCACCGCCTCGCGGTCGAGCGGCGTGCCAGGCCGCACATAACAGGCGACGTCGGCGATGGCGACGGTGACGACATGGCCGCCTGCATTCTTCGGATCGGGGTCGGGAATGCCATGCACAGCGTCGTCATGATCCTTGGCGTCGGGCGGATCGATGGTGACAAAGGGCACATGACGCCAGTCCTCGCGGCCCGCCATGGTCGCCGCACGCGCCGAGGTGGCCTCGTCGAGCACCGCGGGGGAAAACACATGCGGAATGTCATGGGCGTGGATGGCGATGAGGCTGACGGCGCGTTCGCTCTTGATCGAACCGAGCCGCTCGACCACGGTGCCGGCAGGCAGGCCGAATTTGCCTTGGCGCGCGACATCAACCGCAACGAGGTCGCCGTCGGCGGCGCCGGCCGTCGCGCCCGGCGCGATGCCAAGCTCGCGGCCGAGCTGCTTCTTGTCGATCGGCACCAGCCGCCCGCCGCCCGACGGCAGCGCGCGGAAGACGCCGAGCGTGCGATGCTTGGCGCGGTCGATCAGCTTGATGACGCGGCCGCTGAATTCATTGTCGTCCGAGCGCTCGATGCGAATGAGGGCGCGGTCGCCGACGCCGCCGGCTTCGCCCGGCTTCGCCCGGCGCGGCGTCACGATGTGGATGACGGGTGCCGGGCCATGCGCCTGCTCGTCCCATTCGGTCGGCCGCGCCAGGAATTCGCCGTCGCTGTCGCGGCCGGTAATGTCGGCGACGACGACCGGGGGCAGCGTGCCGGCGTGATGCAGGCGCTTCCTGCGGCGGTCGATGCTGCCTTCGTCGGCAAGTTCGCGCAGCATGCGGTTGAGCGCGGCGCGATCGGCATTCTTGGCGCCGAAAGCCTTGGCGATCTCGCGCGACGACACCTGACCGCTGCGCTCGCGGATGAAGGCGACAAGTTCGTCGCGGGACGGCAGGCTTTTGGGGTGGCGTTGAGGTGGGCGATTCATGGGGCACATATAGGCATGGCCCGACCATGCTTGGCCCCACTATGCACGGCCGGAGCGATGGGGTCACGGCAGGACCCCATCGGCAATGCAAATGCCGTCGCGCGATAGTTATTCGGCAGCTTGTTGCGTCTTCTTGCGGGTCTTGGCTGTGGATGCCGCGGCCTTTTTCGGCGCCGCCGCTTTTGCGGCAGGCCGCTTGCCGGTCCGTGCGCCGCCGGCGGCGCGCTTGGCCTTGCGCGGGCGGGCGGGTGCGGGGCCGCGGTCGGCGCGGGCGTCGATCAGCGCGGTGGCTTCCTCGAGCGTAATTGTCTCCGGCGTCTTGTCGGACGGCAGCGTTGCATTGACGCCGTCATGGCTGACATAGGGCCCATAGCGGCCCTTCTTGGCCGTGATCGGGCCGCCTCGGGTCGGATGGTCGCCCAGCGCACGGCCTGGATCGGCGCCAAAGCGCTTGCGCGGGCCCTTGGCCTTTTTCTCGGCGATCAGCGTTACCGCGTGATTGAGGCCGATGGTGAAAACGTCCTCGGGCGATTCCAGGTTCGCGTAGATCTTGCCGTGCTGCACGTAAGGCCCGTAGCGGCCGATGCCGGCCTTGATCATCTCGCCGTCTTCGGGATGCGCGCCGACATCGCGCGGCAGCGACAACAGCTTCAACGCCTGCTCGAACGTGACCTCATCGGGCACCACGCCTTTGGGCAGGCCGGCGCGCTTGGGCTTCTCGCCGTCTTTGACGGTTTCGCCGAGTTGCAGATAGGGGCCGAAACGGCCGGAGCGCACCGTCACGTCGAGACCGGTCTCAGGATCCTCGCCGAGCTTCTTGGTGCCGATGTCGCCGCCTTCGCCCGATTGCGAGAGCGAGCGGACATAGCGGCATTCCGGATAATTCGAGCAGCCGATGAAGGCGCCGAACTTGGACAGCTTCAGCGACAGTTGGCCGTTGCCGCAGGTCGGGCAGACGCGCGGATCGGGGCCGCCGGCCTGCGCCGGGAACAGATGCGGCGACAAAAGGTCATTGAGCGTATCAATGACCTGCGAGATTTTCAGGTCCTTGGTGCCGTCGATGGCGGCGATGAAGTCGCGCCAGAATTCGCGCAGCACCTCGCGCCACGCGATCTCGCTGTTGGAGATCAGGTCGAGCTTGTCCTCGAGCCCCGCGGTGAAATCGTATTCGACATAGCGGGCGAAAAAGCTTTCCAGGAACGAGACCACGATGCGGCCGCGGTCCTCGGGAACCAGGCGCTTTTTGTCGAGCCGCACATATTTGCGGTCCTTGAGCACCTGCAGGATCGACGCATAGGTCGAGGGCCGGCCGATGCCGAGCTCTTCCATGCGCTTCACCAGCGACGCTTCCGAATAGCGCGGTGGCGGTTCGGTGAAATGCTGATCGGCGGCGATCGAACGCTTGGACAGCTTCTCGCCGCCGCTCATCTGCGGCAGGCGGCGCGACTCTTCGTCCTCGGCCGCCTCGTCGCGGTCCTCGTTATAGAGCGTGAGGAAGCCGTCGAACTTCACCACCGTGCCGGTGGCGCGCAGATCGAGAATGCGGCTGCCGACCTTGGCCTCGATATCGACCGTGGTGCGCTCGAGCTCGGCGGATTCCATCTGGCTTGCCACCGTGCGCAGCCAGATCAGCTCGTAAAGCCGTGACTGATCGGCATCGAGATGCGATTTGACGTCACGCGGCCGCCGCGCGACGTCGGTCGGACGGATCGCTTCGTGCGCTTCCTGGGCGTTCTTAGCCTTGGTCTCGTAGCTGCGCGGCGCTCCCGGCACATAGTCGCGGCCGTAATCGCTCGCGACGACTTCGCGCACTGCGGTGATCGCCTCGTTGGCGATCTGCACGCCGTCGGTTCGCATGTAAGTGATGAGGCCGATGGTCTCGCCGCCGATATCGATGCCCTCATAGAGCCGCTGCGCCACCCGCATCGTATGCGCCGGCGCGAAGCCGAGCTTGCGGCTCGCTTCCTGCTGCAGCGTCGAGGTGGTGAAGGGGGCGTAGGGGTGCCGCTTCACCGGCTTGGCTTCGACCGATGACACCGTGAAGGCCGCGGTCTCGAGCGCTTGTTTAAACGCTTCGGCTTGCGCGCCGCCGCCGATGTCGAGGCGCTGCAGCTTCTTGCCGTCGGCGCCGACCAGGCGCGCTTCGAAGGTTTCGTTGCGCGGCGTCGCCAGCGTCGCCACCAGCGACCAATATTCCTGGCTGACGAATTTCTCGATGTCGAGCTCGCGGTCGGCGACGAGGCGGAGCGCCACCGATTGGACGCGGCCCGCCGAGCGTGCGCCCGGAAGTTTGCGCCACAGCACCGGCGACAGCGTAAAGCCGACCAGATAATCGAGCGCACGGCGGGCGAGATAGGCATCCACCAGCGCCTGGTCGATGGCGCGCGGATGCTTCATCGCCTCCGTCACCGCCTGTTTGGTGATGGCGTTGAACACCACGCGCTCGACCGTTTGCGACGTCAGCGCCTTCTTTTCCTTGAGCACCTGAAGAACGTGCCAGGAGATCGCTTCGCCTTCGCGGTCGGGGTCGGTGGCGAGAATGAGCTTGTCGGCATCTTTGACGGCGCGGGCGATATCGTTCAGCCGCTTCGCCGCCTTGGGATCGACCTCCCAGAGCATGCGGAAATCGTGGTCGGGATCGACGGAACCGCTCTTCGGCGGCAAATCGCGCACATGGCCGAACGAGGCCATGACCTCGTAGCCCTTGCCCAGATATTTATTGATTGTCTTCGCCTTGGCAGGCGATTCCACCAGTACAAGATTCATGTATAACCCGATGATTCTAGGGCCTTTTCGCCCATTCGCGGCTTAGGGAAGGGCAGGCTGGCCGCCGGGAACATGGGTAATGACGGCCTGCCTGTCAAATGGACCCGGTAAAATCCGTCAGAGATCTAACGGCAAATGATGAAATAAACGCGCACCATTGGCGCTACCCCCGAATACATCCAAAGGTTGTTTATTTGCCAAGCTCAACGTGCACGTATATGAAGGCAACAGCCGGGATTCCGGGAAGAAAAACCACAACTGCGCAGTCAACACCGACATGGCAGGCGGGCATCGTCGCTAAAAGAACCCGCCGGCCAATTGCGCCGCGATCCAAAAAAATGCCGAACAAGGGCGACAGCAACGGTCCGGCAGACGGAGAAACTCCCGAATCTGCGGCACATTATATAGCCGCACTCGCCGGAGAGCTTGCCAAAATCGCCAGGCGCAACGGTCTCGATACGCTGAGCGAAATCCTGGAAATGGCCCGGCTCGAAGCCGACCAGACGACAAAGCAGTAATCTTTGCCAGGCTCGCTCATCGCAAAGGCGCGACATTTGCCGGCATTTGCGACGAGGTCTTGCCGGCCGGCATGGGCGCGCGCATTTCGCGCAAATAGCCGAGCACCATCGCGCGCATATGGGCACGCAAAATTTCCTTGTCGAAGCTATCCGTCGTATCGGCGATCGCGGTCTGCATCAGTGAACTGCATGAAATGACAATGAGCAGCGCGAGCCGATGCGCGTCGTCGAACGTCGCATCGCAGCAACTGTCCAAGATCTCGGCCAGCGGTGCCGCCATCTTCAATGCGGTGCTGTGCACGCATTCGGCGCCGCGCACTTCGGCGAGCGGCTCGTGCAGCGCGCGCGAAATCTCGATGCGCTCCCATTTCGCCGCGACCACGGCGTCGACCAGACCGTAGACGATCTCTTGCAGCGCGCGGCCGCGAAACTCCCGGCAGCGCTGTTCGACGATGCCGAGCATTTCATCGAGGTGCCGCTCGATCACGGCGGCGATCAGGGCCTCGCGGTTGGGGAAATATTGATAGAGCGAGCCGACCGAGACACCGGCGCGCGCCGCCACCCGTGTGGTGGTGAATTTACGATAGCCGGCGCTGAGCAAAACCTGAATGCTCGCCTCGTGAAGCGCCGCGACGGTCGAGGCCGAACGCGCCTGAACCGGCTGTTTTCGCGGCCTGATCTGGGTTGGACCGGGTGTCGGCACGAATGCGAATTCCAAAGAGCTGAAGGAAGCTTCACATAATGCCCGAGACGTGGAGCGTCCAGCTTTTGCGTCCAAAATTTGATCTTCAGGGAGCCCACAATGGCGAATATGCGCAGCGTCGCGATCACTGGAACCTCGACCGGCATCGGCTGGGGGGCGGCCAAGGTTCTTCTCGCCAACGGCTTCCGCGTCTTCGGCAGCGTGCGCAAAGCCGCCGATGCGCAGCGCCTGGCAGCCGAATTCGGCGAGAATTTCGTGCCGCT
Organism: Xanthobacteraceae bacterium; assembly: GCA_035483735.1. GTDB lineage: Bacteria > Pseudomonadota > Alphaproteobacteria > Rhizobiales > Xanthobacteraceae > BOG-931. The sequence goes on from DATHPQ010000067.1 coordinate 7,117, forward strand.
CCTGTTCGACGTGACGGACGAGGCCGCGGTCTATGCCGCGGCCGCGCAGGTGCGCGCGGCGCTCGCCGGCGAGACATTGGCGGGCCTGGTCAACAATGCCGGCATTTCGGTACCGGGCCCGCTTCTCGAATTGCCAATCGAAGACTTCCGCCGCCAGTTCGACGTCAATCTGATCGGCGTGGTGATGGTGACGCAGGCCTTCGCGCCGCTCCTCGGCACCGACCGCGAATTACGCGGCTTGCCCGGCCGCATCGTCAATATTTCATCGGTCGGCGGCCGCACCGCGACCCCGTTTCTTGCGCCTTATAATGCGTCGAAATTTGCGCTCGAAGGCCTGTCGGAAAGCCTGCGCCGCGAACTCTTGCTGTTCGGCATCGATGTTGTCGTCGTTGGGCCGGGCGCAGTGGTGACTGCGATTTGGGACAAGGCCGAGCAGCTCGATCTGTCGCCTTATCTCAAGACACCCTACGGCCCGGCTTTGGCAAAGCTGCGCGACTATATGTTCACGCTTGGCAAGAAGGGGCTGCCGCCGGAGCGTCTCGGCGAGGTGATCGCGCAGGCGCTGACAACGCCGAACCCGAAGACGCGCTACGCCGTGACGCCGCAGCCGGTGCAGGATTTTTTGGGACGCATGCTGCCCAAGCGCATGCTTGACCGTCTCATCGGACGCCAGCTCGGCCTGCTCCCGGCGCTGCGCTAACACATCCACAATTCGCCCAACTCCTCTTGTCTAAAGACATCCGGCGGCGCTCAATCCGAACAATGGGCATCTCCACGTCATGGGGGCGTTCCAAATCCGGAGCATTTGGACATGCGCAGCCTTTTGGCGATGACGACCATCGCTTTCCTCGCGTTTTCCATTCTCGCCCAAGCCGTTCATGCGCAAGGCATGGGAATGGGCGCCGGACGGGGAAAGCGTCAGACGCAGACGCAAAATTCAAAACAGGATAAGCCGGCCAAGGCCGACGAGCGGGCTTATCGCGATGCGCTCAAAAGCATCCCGGAAAAGAAAGTCGATCCTTGGGGAAATATGCGTTAGGCGCTAGGGTTCGGCGGCCGGCGCCGCGCGGACGCCTCATTCCGGAGTTTCAAGGCTGGCGCATCGGGACGAAGCATTCGACCGGGAGTAATTTGAATATGCGTGCTCCGATCGCGACAGCCGCCGTTGCGTTGTTCCTTGCGTCGTTCGCGCTTTGCGCGTCCGTCCTCGGCGCACAGGCGCAGGGGATGGGCCCGGCCAATGCACGGGCGCAGCAGGCGGCGCGCGAGGCGAAAGACAAGCCGCCGAAGGCAGACGAAGACGCCTACAAGAATGCGCTCAAGAGCGTTCCTACGCCGAAGAATACCGATCCGTGGGGCAACATGCGCGGCAGTTCCAGTAGCGGCCACTAGAGCA
>DATHPQ010000068.1:0-12829 GCA_035483735.1 Xanthobacteraceae bacterium
CGTGGGCGCGGCCGATCTTCTGCAAGGTCTCATCGCCCGGCACTTTGCCGCGCGCCAGCGGACAATAGCCCACCACAGCCATGCCGTGGCGCCGCGCCGCGGCAACGATCTTGCTCTGATCGAGATAAGGATGGGTTTCGACCTGCAGCACAGCGATCGGCTCGCTCGCGCGTGCGGTCGCTTCATCGAGCATCGCGATGTTGAAATTGGCGACGCCGATATTCCTGGCGAGGCCCTGTTTCTTCACCTTGCACAGCGCGTCGATCGATCCGGCAAGCGGAATCTGCGCGTTGGGCCAATGGATCATGAGCAGATCCACCCACGGCAGTTTGAGCTTCTCCAGGCTTTCGTCGACCGAGCGCTCGAAATCGCCGGGCGCGAGGCGATTGAACCAGACTTTCGTGGTGAGGAACACATCCTCGCGTTTGAGTCCCGAGCTGCGCAAGCCTTCGCCGACTTCGCGTTCATTGCCGTACATCTGCGCCGTATCGAGATGCCGATAGCCGAGCTGTAACGCCGCCTCGACCAGTTCGACGCATACGTTCGCCTTGAGCGTCATGGTGCCAAAGCCGAGAACTGGAATGCGCGCTCCAAGAGCGTCAATGACTTCCATCCGCGGCGGGCTCCTTGCTTCTCTCGCGTAAAACGAGCATCCGCCATTGCGCGCGGCAATTCCAGCCCCCAAGCGGCGGGTCCGCGAGCCGATCTGCCAAAAAAGCGTGAGCGTTCAGCGCGATTTGCCGAGCACCGCGAAGGCGGCTTCCGGGGCCTCGTCGAGAACCTTGAGCAACGCGCGCGCCGGGCCGCGCGGCGAGCGCTTGCCTTGCTCCCAATTGCGCACGGTCTCGACCGGAACGCCGATGCGGGCGGCAAAGGCAGTCTGGGTCAGACCAGTCCGCCCACGGACGTTGCGCGCATAGCTCGCGTCCTCTTGCCTTGTATCGGGAGCCCGCGCACCGTTACGGGCGGCGGTGCGGATCGCCTGCGGATCGGTCGGTATGGGACGTTCGCTGCCGTCCGACAGAATCTCGACCAACCGTCCGTCTGCTTTTAGACGCACGCGCAGCATGGCATTCGCTCCGCTGAGCCGCCCCGGCATCAGGTCGCTTGCACCATATCTGATTCGTCGTGGATTCAATGAGTTAGTGGGCCAAAACCATGCTAAATGACTAGGCCAATGACAGTGAATTCGTGCATTGGCCTAATAAGCCAATGACCTAATTGCCCCTCCGAGAACGCGGATGGCCGGAGCCCTTCCCGTGCAGAACCTGCAGATCCAAAACCTGCAAATCGACGCGCGGCGGCTTTGGGATTCGCTGATGGAGACGGCGAAGATCGGCGGCACGCCGAAGGGCGGCATTTGCCGGCTCACGCTCACCGACCTCGACCGCCAAGTGCGCGACTGGTTCAAGACGCAATGCGAAGCGCTCGGCTGCACGGTCGGCGTCGACGAAGTCGGCAACATGTTCGCCCGCCGGCCGGGCAAGAACGCAAGCCTGCCTCCGATCGCCATGGGCTCGCATCTCGACACCCAGCCGACCGGCGGCAAATTCGACGGTGCGCTCGGCGTGCTTGCCGCGCTCGAAGCGCTGCGCACCCTGCACGATCTCGGCTACGAGACCAATGCCCCGATCGAGATCGTGAACTGGACCAACGAGGAAGGCTCGCGCTTCGCCCCGGCGATGCTCGCCTCCGGCGTCTTCGCCGGCGTGTTCTCCGCCGACTATGCGCACTGCCGGACCGACCGCGACGGCAAGACGTTCGGCGACGAACTGCAGCGCATCGGTTACAAGGGCGACGAAAAGGCGGGCGCACGCAAATTCTCAGGCCTGTTCGAATTGCACATCGAGCAAGGCCCGATCCTCGAAGACGAAGGCGCAATGATCGGCGTCGTGCAAGGCGTCCAAGGCATCCGCTGGTACGAAGTCACGGTCAGAGGTGAAGCGGCGCATACCGGCACGACGCCGATGCCGCGGCGCAAGAATGCGCTGGTCGGCGCCGCGCGCGTCATCGACCGCATCGACGCGATCGCGCGCGAGCATCCGCCCTTTGCAGTCGGCACGGTCGGCTTGATCGAGAACCGGCCGAACAGCCGCAACGTCATCCCGGACGACGTATTTTTCACCGTCGATTTCCGCCATCCGCAGGACGCCGTTCTCGACACGATGGAAGCGAAATTGTGCGCAGCGCTTCGCGAAATCCTCGAACCTGTGAATCTTGCTTACGAAGAGACGCGGATCTGGTCCTCGCCGCCGGTCAAATTCGCGCCCGAACTGATCGACTGCGTGCGGATCGGTGCGGCGAAGGCCGGATTCAAATCGCGCGACATCATTTCCGGCGCCGGCCACGACGCCGCCTATGTCTCCCGCGTCGCGCCGACCACCATGATCTTCGTGCCGTGCAAGGACGGCATTTCGCACAACGAAGCGGAATCGACGAGCTTCGACGAGTGCGCCGCCGGCGCCCAGGTCCTTCTCAATGCGGTATTGGAATTCGACCGGCGGCTTGGCTAGCGCATGTCCCGGAAAAGTGGGTACCGGTTTTCCGAAAAGGCCATGCGCAAAAAGTAAGCGCTAAAGCGTGCTGAAAAACTGCAGCAGCACGGCGCGGCGCGCCGTCTCGCGCGCCTCGCAGGCGCTGATCATCGGGCCGGCCATCGTGCCCTGGATCTTGTCCCAGTAGAAATTGCAGGTCGTGTCGCGATAAGCGATCCAGGCGCGCTGCATGGCGCGAAGTTTTTCCGTCTGCTGGTCGTCGAGCGTGCCGAGCAGCTTCTTGTAGTTTTCGTTGAGGAGATCGTCCCAGATCGCCGTCTCGGTGCGATAACAATCGGCCGTAGCGGCATTGGAGGCGTGGGACGGTTTGTTGGTGCAGGGCGTGGCGACCAGATTGAACAGGCATTGCTGTTCGACCTTGTCCAGATCGTCTTTGTACTTTACCGCGCAAGCCCGGATCGCAGCGACATCTTTCTCCGTCGGCTTGGGCGTCTGGGCGGAGCTAGATACCGGCATGAACCACGCGAAGAGGATTGCCAGGGCTGCGGCGATTCCAAGCTTCATTTCTTCTCACCGCGTCTTTTCGAAAATCTCGCGTCCGATCAGCATGCGGCGGATTTCGCTGGTCCCGGCGCCAATTTCGTAGAGCTTTGCGTCGCGCAGCAAGCGCCCGGCCGGATAGTCGTTGATATAACCGTTACCGCCGAGACATTGGATCGTCTCCAGCGCCATCCAGGTGGCGCGCTCGGCGGCATAGAGGATGGCGCCGGCAGCGTCCTCGCGCGTGGTCTCGCCGCGATCGCAGGCTTTGGCCACGGCATAGACGTAAGCTTTCGATGCATTGAGCGTCACATACATGTCGGCAAGCTTGGCCTGCATCAGCTGAAAGCGGCCGATCGGCTGGCCGAATTGCGTGCGCTGATGCAGATAAGGAATAACGATATCCAGGCACGCCTGCATCACGCCGAGCGGGCCCGCCGCGAGCACCGTGCGCTCGTAGTCGAGGCCCGACATCAGCACATTGACGCCGTTGCCGACCACGCCGAGCACGTTCTCCGCCGGCACTTCGCAATCCTCGAACACGATTTCGCTGGTGTCGGAGCCGCGCATGCCGAGCTTATCGAGCTTCTTGCCGGCGCCAAAACCCTTGAAACCGTTCTCGACGATGAAGGCGGTGATGCCGCGCGCCCCCGCGGTGCGGTCGGTCTTGGCATAGACCACAAGCGTGTCGGCGATCGGCCCGTTGGTGATCCACATTTTCGAGCCGTTGAGCACATAACGGTCGCCCTTCTTGTCGGCACGCGTGCGCATCGACACCACGTCGGAGCCGGCGCCCGGCTCCGACATCGCCAGCGCTCCGACATGCTCGCCGGAAATCAGCTTCGGCAGATAGCGGCGCTTCTGTGCGTCGCTGCCGTTGCGCCGGATCTGATTAACGCAGAGATTAGAATGCGCGCCGTAGGACAGGCCGATGGCGGCCGAGCCGCGGGAAATCTCCTCCATGGCCACGCAATGAGCGAGATAGCCGAGCCCGGAGCCGCCCAATTCCTCCTCGACGGTGATGCCGAGAAGGCCGAGCGCGCCAAGCTGCGGCCACAGTTCGCGCGGAAATTTGTTCGAGCGGTCGATCTCCGCGGCGAGCGGCGCGATCTTGTCGGCGGTGAAATCCCGCACCGTATCGCGCAGCATTTCGACGTCACTGCCCAGGCCAAAATCGAGGCCAGGTAGACTATTGGCCAGCATGGCGCGCTTCCTCCCGTGCTTGGCCGCGATGACCGCACGATTGCATTTGTCGTCTATAAATAGCGGCTCAAGGCGAGCCTGTCAGGATGGCGAAAGACACCCCAGGGCAACAATTCCTGATGGCGCATTCACCGTGATGAAACGTTCCGCGACCAAAATTGCAAGATCACTCTACCTGAACCTGAACACGTTGCCGGCATAACCGAATATCTTGCGCGGGAAGTCTTCCGTCATGACAAACCAGGCGTCGGAAGCATCTGAGGGCGTCAAGTACACTGTCTCAAATTCGCGCCTGCAGCCGAACGAACCTTTGGCTTCAACATCTTCAAGGCAAAATTTGTTGGATTCTCGTTTCCAGTGCGTGATGCCCATTTCAAAGTTCGGCCAATCCAGACAGTTGAAGGTGACGAGACGGCCGTCAGGGAAATAATAATAGCCCTGGACAGGGCAGAGATGGGTGTCGCCATGTTCGTCGCGGGCAGTCTCGCCGGACATAAACGTATTGCCTATTAGAAATGATACGGCTCGAGGCCCTCTGAGCGGGACCTTCTTGTCGCCTCCGGAAAACGCGGTGGCCTCCTTGATTTCCCGGGCAAAATCTTTGGGGTCGAGAGTGATCTTGTCGGCCGTGACATTCCAATCGAGGAGCAGCGCGTTCGCCGCGTTCCCCCTGATGACTGCGTGGACAAACCGACCGTGCTCCACGTAAACGCCGATCCTGCCTGTTCGCTCGTCTACATGAGGTGCTTTAAAGACGCGCGGGGCAGCATAGTACTTGTAGTCGGCATCGTCACACCGTGACGGGAGTTCAAAGCAGATTTCGCTGCCTTGCACTTTCCAATTATCGGTCGCACATTCTCGTTCTCGGCAATCGTATGCGGTGTGCGCATCACTGAAATAGTAGGCTTCGTCATTGAACGGCATTTCGAAACCTTTTGGCGTATCTGTCTTTCTGACAAAAATCGAATTGCCTACCAGAAAGCGGACAGCGTCCTCTCCGGACAGCTCGACATATCCTCTCTTCAGCAAGGCTTCGGTTTTGTCTTTGACGGCAGCGCTCTGCGCTTGCGCAGCACAGGCGCCACCCTGGAGCGACAGTATCATCGCGGCTAACAGTGCAGCGGCTATCAGCGATGGGAACCGATAAAGGTCGTGCCGTCGCAGGGCATTGCGAAGCGGCCGAACGCGCTGCAAAAGCCGTGAGGAGCTGGACGTCATTGACGACCCCCGCGCTGCGTAGCCGGAAATATATCGGCGACGCAGCATGATGGCCGTGCTGTTGTCGAAAGCATGGCGAGATAGCAAGGCGGCCAACGCCGAATTGGATTCGGCAGGCTTGGATTCGAAAGACCCGTTTGTCGGGCGCCGTCCGATCGCCACCGATTTCAATGTGAGGACTTGAGCAAGTGATACGCTACCGGATTGTCGGGGCAAGCGTCGAAGCCGCATTCCAACAAGGTTGCAATGACGTTGAGCGCGACAAGGACAATCACGAGCCATACGGCGGCTCGGCCGAACCAGCCGATGGCGGCCGGTTGGCCGGAATCGGCGCCAGTGAACTGACCATCAAACATCAGCATTACGGCACTGAGAACAATCGCAACGGCGAACCCGATAAAGGCCCAGCTATAGTAATGATAACCAAGCAGCGCCGTGCCGTAGCCCGGATCTCCCGGCGTGATGTGCAGCAGTATCTGCCGCATGGCGAAGCCGGCGCCGGCGACGGCGGCCAGGAGCGACACCGCGTAATGACTGGGCCGCGGCCCAAAGCGGATATTGAGCACGGGCCCTACCGCCAGCATCGCAAATTGGATGCGCTGCATCAGGCATAGCGGACAGGGCAGCTCACCGAGGAAAAGTTGTGCCGCAAAGGCAGCCGCCAGAACCAGCGCTATGGCGTAGAGGCCCAGCGCGTTGAAAGTCACGGCCACGGATTTGGTCATGGAGACATCCAGGGATAGCGCGACTTAAAACGACAATTGCAGCGTATCAGTCGCGTGATGGAGATAGATTGCGACAGAAATCATGAAGGTGGCCGCGAACAGCGCGAGCGCGAGACTTCGCGGGCCTAGCCAGGCGACAAGTAGGACCACTGTCAGACCTAGAAACTGCGCGGTGAATTCCATTCGGTGTCCCCCGCTCTATCGCCGTGTGGCTGATTGCCCTACGCAGACGCGCCTTCGGCCCGCCGCTGCGCGCGCACCGCAGACGGCCGCGACAGGATTTTGTTGATCGATTCCGCCGGGCAGGCTTTGGCGAACAGATAGCCCTGCATCTCGTCGCAACCGGCGAGCCGCAGCAGCACGCGCTGCTCATTGGTCTCGACGCCTTCGCCGAGCACCTTCATGCCGAGCGCATGGCCGAGCGTGACGATCGACTGCACGATGGCGCCGGAATTGCCGGTGGTGCCGAGCGAAGCGATGAAGCTGCGATCGATCTTGAGCCGGTCGAACGGAAACTTCTGCAGATAGTTCAAGCTCGAATAGCCGGTGCCGAAATCGTCGAGCGCGGTCGAAACCCCAAGCGCGCGCAAGGCTTCGAGCTTCACCTGCGTCTCTTCCGGATTGTCGATCAGCACGCCTTCGGTGACTTCAAGAACGACGCGCGACGCCGGCATGCCGGTTTCGGCGAGCACCGCGCCGAGCGTTTCGACGAGATTGCGGCTGCGCATCTGCACCGGCGACAGATTGACGGAGACGAAAAGCTCCGGCCAGCGCGCGCCGTCGCTGAGCGCGCGCCGCAGCGCGATTTCGCCGAGTTCGACCATCAGGCCGGATTCCTCGGCGAGCGGAATGAACATCGACGGCGGGATGGCGCCGCGCGTCGGATGCGTCCAGCGCAACAGCGCTTCGACGCCGACAATGCCGCCGCCCTCGGCGGCGACCACCGGCTGGTAGTGAACCTCGAACACGTCCTTGGCGATTGCCGCCTCGAGCTCGCGCAGGAAGAAGCGGCGCTCGGAATGCTCTTCCTGAATTTGCGGCACGAAGCGCCGTACCGTGCCGCGCCCGGCGCGCTTGGCGGCGCGCAGCGCCAGCGCGGCGCGGCGATTCAATTCGTCGCCGGTCGTGCCGTCTTCCGGCGCCTGGGCGATGCCCATGCTGACGGAGATCTGCCACATCTGATCCATGAAGATCGGCGCGGCGAGCGCGGCCGTGATCCGGTCGGCAAGCTCGGTCGCCGTCTGTGCTTTGCCGGAACCGATAATGACGGCGAATTCGTCGTCCTGGTAACGGCCGAACAGCGCGCCGTCGGGAAGCCAGACCCTCAGGCGCTCGACGATGTTGACCAGCATCGTGTCGCCGCCGGCCCAGCCCAGCATATCGTTGACGTCGTGAAAGCCGTCGATGTCGAACAGCACGAACACGACGACACCGTCGCGGCGCGCCGCCATGATCGCGTCGAGCCGATCGAGCAGCACGCGCCGGTTGTCCAGTCCGGTGAGCGGATCTTGCGTCGTGAGCTTGCGGACCAGATCGACATTGCGGTGCAACGATCGGGTCAGCCGCTGCGTCGCGCCGAGCGCGAGCGCGGCAGCGAGCGCCAGCAGAATGCCGAACAGGCCGGCCGTGTCCCACAACCAATTCATCGTCGCAGTGAGTGCGCGGTCCGGCGCCCAGCTGAGCCAGCCGATGATTCGGCCCTGCGTATCGTGCAGCGACTGCACCTCGCGTCGACTGTCGGCGGCGAGCTCGGCGTCGAATCGGAGATCATCAAGCCCGGAGCGGCGTTCGACCTGCGCGAGCTGATCCGCATCGAAATGAACGGAATCGCCGAACAGGCCGCGCAGCTCGCCGAGCGTCGCTTCCAGCGACCTGTGCTGTTCGGCCGCGCGCGCCACGTCATGACGCTGGCCCGCGCCAAGGCCCGCCACGGCGCAGGCGATCACGGCGAGCGCGAAAATCAACAGGAGAAATGTGGTGATACGCGCGATATTCCGGCCGGGCATCGACGAAACCGCCTGCCTGGCCCATCGCCGCCGCGCCCAACGGGCTCCCAGAGCGGCTTTCATTCCCACGCCCCCACACGCATACACATTGCAGCTCGAAGCTTAAGGGGCTGGGATTAACGGCAAGGAAAAGCTCCAAACAGGCCGATTCTGCTGAAGCGTGGCGTTTTCGCACTAGCTGTAGGCGTCGTATGGCCGCATGAAGGGGCCGTTCACCTTCTGTTAACCGAGCTTACCGGTAATATTCGGGTCAGAGGGACGGCGGACCGGCGGCTTTGCCGGCTTCCAAGGATTGGGATGCGAAGCTTCAAAGCGGACCTTTTAGCTGCGACTTTCATCGCTGCGGCAGTCGCCCCATTCGCGATCGTTTCCGCGCGCGCGGAACCCGGCGCGCCAGTGGCGCCCGTTTCTTCGCAAGCCACACTTCCGCAGGCCGCAATGCAGCTTGCCGTCCAGAACAACACGCCGCTGCCGGCTGAGAGCGCGCCGGTTCCCGTTCAAGCCGACGCGCCGGCGCATCCGCAGGACACGACGCCGGCCGCTTCGGCAAAGCCGGACGCCGCCGCTGCGCCCGCACCAGACTCCAAACAACAAGACAGCGGCAAGGACGGCAAGCCTGACAGCGCCGCGCCCGTTCAGGCGCAATCGCCAGCGCCTGTGCAGGCGACTGCGCAAAACAACTGTCCGGGAAATCCGAATGCGCTCGGCACCAGCCGCGTGCTCGCCATCGATCCCGCCGACTTCAAGCGCCTCGGCCACATGCAATATCCCGACTCGCTACCGCTGCAAGACAAGGAAGTGGTGATCACTTTCGACGACGGCCCGCTGCCGCCCTACTCCAATCAGATCCTCGATATCCTCGCCGCCGAATGCGTGAAGGTGACTTACTTCCTGGTCGGAGAAATGGCGCGCGCCTATCCCGCCGTGGTGCGCCGGGAATATGAAGCGGGCCACACGCTCGGCACCCACAGCGAACATCACCCGCTGCATTTCGGCGAACTGCCGCTCGATCGCATGCGGTCGGAAATCGATGTCGGCATTTCCGATGTCGCCGCGGCGCTCGGTGACACCAAATATCTGGCGCCGTTCTTCCGTATTCCCGGCCTCGATCGGTCCAATACGCTGGAAGACGAACTCGCGGCGCGTCACCTCATCGTCTTCTCCTCGGACACGGTCGCCGACGATTGGCGTCACGTTACGCCTGAGCAGATCAAGTCGCTGGCGCTCAGCCGGCTGATGAAACTGGGCAAGGGCATTCTGCTCCTGCACGACATCCATCCGAAAACGGTCGCGGCGCTGCCCGGCATTCTCAAGGGGCTCAAGGACAACGGCTTCCGCATCGTGCAAGTGGTGCCGTCGGCCTCCTACCAGATCGCAATGGCCAACAAGCCGAAGACGCCAATACTCGCATCCGCCACGCCGGACGAACTCAAGATCGGCGGCGGTATCGACAATGCCGGCGCGCAACCGGCTTGGCCGCAGCCGGCCGCGCTGTCTGATAGTCTCAAGCCTGGGGACGTCGCGCTGCCGGCCCCGGACGCGTCGTCATTCCAACCCGATTCCGGCATGCCGGACGACAGCGCGAGTGTGCAGTGGCCGGAGCAGCCGAAGGCAACGGCGTCATCCGACGAGGATGCGCATGGCGACAAGTCGTCGGAGCACGAGCGTCACCGCAAGCACGACGCCGATTCCGACGAGCACGGACGGCATCACCGCCGCCACCAGCGCGCCCGCAGCAGCGAGGGTCACCGCGCCGATCTGGTCAGCAACATCAAATCGCTCGCCGGCATGTTCACGCCGGCGCATTAAGCCGCGAACGCTTCTCTCTCGTTTATTTGCGCCTGACGCCGGCCATGTCGACGATCTGTGCATAGACCGGCATGTCCTTGCCGATGCTTGCGACGGCTTGCTCCGGGGTCGAGCCCACCGATTGGATGCCGAGATTGGCAAAGGTCTTGATCACGTCGGGATCGGCGGCGACGGTTTGCAGCGCTTGCGCAAGCCGCGTCCTGACCTCCGCCGGCACGCCGCCGGTTGCGGCGTAGCCGTTCCAGGCAATGTATGCGAAACCGGGGATCGTCTCGGCGAGCGCCGGCACGTCGGGAAGCTGGGGCATGCGCTCGGGCGTCGACACCGCAAGCGCTTTGACACTGCCGCTTTTCACCGGCTCGATCAGATCGGACGAATTGCCGAAATGCATATCGACCGATTTCGACAGCACCGCCGTCAGCGCCGCCTGGCCGCCGGTGAACGGCACATGCACCATGTCGAGGCCTTCCTTTCCGGCGAGATAGGCGGCCGAGAGATGATTGTTCGTTGACGTGCCGCCGCTCGAATAGGTGAGCTTGCCGGGATGCGCGCGGGCATCGTCGATGAAGTCGGACAGCGAGGCATAGGGTGCGTCCTTGGCCACGACGAGAACCATGCCGTTGGTGCCGGTGATGCTGACCGGCACCAGGTCTTTCAGCGGCACGTAGCTGACATCCTGCACCAGCGGCAGAACGGTGAAGAGCGTGCTGCCGACAAACAGCAGCGTGTAGCCATCTTGCGGCGCGTGCATCGCGTAATCCACGCCGATGGCGCCGCCTGCTCCCGGCTTATTTTCGACGATGAAGGTCTGGTTGAAGATCTTGCCCAGCCGGTCCGCCGTGACGCGCGCCATCGTGTCGGTCACGCCGCCGGCGCCGTAAGGCACCACGATCCTCACGGTGTGGTCCGGCCATTGCTGGGCCTGGCAAGGCTGTGTGAACCAAAACAACGTCAAGCTCGCAGCCATCGCCGCAAGCCATTGTCTCACTGCCATTCCTGTCTCCTTACGCCGTCGGCGCTGCGAGGCCAGGATGGCAGGCAAGATGCAGGCCAGGAAGCGGCAAAATAAGCGCCAAGATAGGCGGCAAGAGAAATGGCAAGATCGCGTGTGCGTGTCGGCAAATGAAAAGGGCGGCCAACCGGGCCGCCCGAGGGGACTGTATTCATGCCGTGATCAGTGATGTGCAGGCTTTGGGAGATTATAGCCGACCTTGGCCATCGCTTCGCGCAATGCTTCGTCGGACAAGATCTCGTTTATCAACCAGGGCACTTCGTTTTTTTGGTACTTGCCGTTTTCCAAATGCTCTTCAAGCAACGCTTTTACTTCGGCGACGTGCTCACATATCGCCCACACTGCGTCCTTCATCGTAGTCCCCGACGCCTACCCGAACCCCACGTAACAAATTTGCTCGTGCTAAAGAGGCCGAAATGTGACCCACCGCGCTCAAAACGCCGGCCGGCGGGCCCTCACCTGTCTGCCAGGTGGGGGTCAGGTGGGCTCAGGTGAGGGCCAGGACCAAAAAGATCAGAGAAAACAGTGCCGACTTTTCGGCATGGTGCGGCCGAGAGGACTCGAACCTCCACGGGTTGCCCCGCTAGCACCTCAAGCTAGTGCGTCTGCCAATTCCGCCACGGCCGCATGTGGGGTGGACGCGCATCAGCGCGGAGGAGGAGTTGAACGAAGTGAAACCCATCAAGGGATTCTGGCGAGATTACTCCCGCGTGTACGAAGTGCTGCAAATCGGCAACGCCGCGCGGCCAGATCGTCCCCGCGACTCCCACTGTCATTTGCCGCTCATAGGCGACGTGATAGGCAGCAGGGGTTGAACCGCTGGGAGGCGATCCAAACACACCAAATGTAGGACAACTCTTACAACGCCCCGCACCCGTTGCCGACGCGCCGTCTGCGAAAATCGCCGCGTCACCCCGCCCCGAGGGGTAAATTGTAGGGTGAAAAGCGATAAAATTATGTTCCTAAGCCCGGCCATTGCGCCGGGCTTTTTTCATGCTGGCGCACTCACCGCATCACCTACTTTCCAGGACTTTGCGTGGCCGCGTTTTGATTGTCGTTCGACGCATTCATGGCATTGAAGAAATAATTGAGAACAAAGACGCGGATCGCCGAGGATAGATTTCGGGATTCCTGTTGCTCACTAATGAAGGCAACGGCGTCCGATATTGTCCACCTGCGCTCGCTCGCAATTTTCTGTAGCGCGGCCCAAAACGGCTCTTCGAGGCTGATGCTGGTTTTTCGGCCGCGAAGAACAATCGAGCGCTTAGTCGGACTCTTCGGCATGATGAAAAAATCAAAGCTAGGTAATCGATCAGATTTTCCAACAACAATACAATTCGATCCGGCCCGGTTCGGTTCGACGCAATCCGCACTGCGGGTTCTATTTTGATCAAAAACTTTTTTCTCATTGCTTCAAAAGCCCGCGAGCGTTTGGAACGGAGACAAGTTTCTCGCGTTCTGCGCTCCCTACAAAAAGAGAAGTTCGCGCGGAAGCATTACTCTCAAAATGGGAGTCGGCTCGGCAACGCGCCGCATGGCTAAGAGACCGAAGCGCCTCACCACCGACAAGCTCAGCAATCTCACGCGCCCTGACGCGCGAGGGCTTGGACCGCAACAAATCAGTTTCGATGTCTTGGCGCGTTTGGCGTTTTAATGTCTTGGCGCGTTTGGTGGAAGGTAGCCAACTGTGTCCATGGCCTCGCGCAAACCGTCCTCGGACAGAATTTCGCTGATTAGCCGAGGCACTTCGTCAGTTCGATATGTGCCCGTTTCTAAATGAGAATCAATGACCGTTTGAATCTCGCTAAGACGCTCGCAAAT
>DATHPQ010000069.1:0-28014 GCA_035483735.1 Xanthobacteraceae bacterium
GTGGTGATGAGCAGACCGGCGACCGAGGACGCGCCTTGCAGAGCCTGGCGCACGACCTTGGTCGGGTCGATGATGCCCTTCTTCACCATGTCGACATACTCGCCGTTCTGGGCGTCGAAGCCGAAGCCATAGGCGGAGTTCTCGAGGATCTTGCCGACGATGACGGAGCCGTCTTCACCGGCATTGGTGGCGATCTGCCGGGCCGGCGACTGCAGCGCCTTGCGCACGATCTCGACGCCGTGCTTCTGATCCTCGTTGGCGGTACGCACCCTCTTGAGCGTCTCGGTGGCGCGGAGCAGTGCCACGCCGCCGCCGGGCAGTACGCCTTCCTCGACCGCGGCGCGGGTCGCGTGCATCGCGTCGTCGACGCGGTCCTTGCGCTCCTTCACCTCGACCTCGGTGGCGCCGCCGACGCGGATCACGGCAACGCCGCCCGCGAGCTTGGCCAGCCGCTCCTGCAGCTTCTCACGGTCGTAGTCCGAGGTGGTCTCCTCGATCTGCGCCTTGATCTGCGTGATGCGCTCTTCGATGTCCTTCTTCTTGCCGCCGCCGTTGACGATCGTGGTGTTCTCCTTGTCGATCATCACCTTCTTGGCCTTGCCGAGCATGGCGAGCGTGACGTTCTCGAGCTTGATGCCGAGATCTTCAGAGATCGCCTGGCCGCCGGTGAGGACGGCGATGTCCTGCAGCATGGCCTTGCGGCGATCGCCGAAGCCCGGCGCCTTCACGGCAGCGACTTTCAGGCCGCCGCGCAGCTTGTTGACGACGAGGGTGGCGAGAGCTTCGCCTTCGACGTCTTCGGCAACGATCAGGAGCGGCTTGCCGGTCTGCACCACCGCTTCGAGAAGCGGCAGCAATTCGTTGAGCGCCGAGAGCTTCTTCTCGTTGATGAGGATGTAGGGATCCTCCATCTCGACGCGCATCTTGTCGGCGTTGGTGATGAAGTAGGGCGAGATATAGCCGCGATCGAACTGCATGCCTTCGACGACGTCGAGTTCGGTCTCGAGGCTTTTCGCCTCTTCCACCGTGATCACGCCTTCGTTGCCGACTCGCTTCATCGCCTTGGCGAGGTAGTCGCCGATTTCCTTGTCGCCGTTGGCCGAGATGGTGCCGACCTGGGCGATCTCTTCGTTCGAGGTGATGTTCTTGGAGTTCTTCTTCAACTCCTCGACGACGGCCTCGACGGCGAGGTCGATGCCGCGCTTGAGGTCCATCGGGTTCATGCCGGCGGCAACCGCCTTGGAGCCTTCGCGCACGATCGCGGCGGCAAGAACCGTTGCGGTCGTGGTGCCGTCACCGGCGATGTCGGAGGTCTTGGAGGCGACCTCGCGGACCATCTGCGCGCCCATGTTCTCGAACTTGTCTTCGAGCTCGATTTCCTTGGCGACAGTGACGCCGTCCTTGGTGATGCGGGGAGCGCCGAACGACTTGTCGATGACGACGTTTCGGCCTTTCGGGCCGAGCGTCACCTTCACCGCGTTGGCGAGGATGTCGACGCCGCGCAACATCCTGTCGCGCGCATCGACCGAGAATTTGACTTCTTTAGCTGACATTGGAGTTCACTCCGTGTGATTGGGTTCGCGACGCTCGGTACGAGCGTTACGCGGCTTTCTTCTTGGCGGCGGGCGCGTCGGTGATGATGCCCATGATGTCGGACTCCTTCATGATCAGGAGCTCCTGGCCGTCGATCTTGACTTCGGTGCCCGACCATTTGCCGAACAGCACGATGTCGCCGACCTTGAGGTCGATCGGAATCAGCTTGCCGGCCTCGTCGCGGCCGCCCGGACCGACGGCGATGACCTCGCCCTGCGAGGGCTTTTCCTTGGCGGTATCGGGGATAATGATGCCGCCGGCTGACTTCGCCTCGGCATCGATGCGCTTGACGACAACACGGTCGTGCAGCGGACGAAACTTCATGATGTCCTCCTTAAGTTTCTGAGACAGCTTACGAAATGTGAAGTGAGCCGACCTTTTGGTGAGCTCTGGGAACGAAGCTATGCAGCGGCGTAGTGCCACCACTGCGTGCGAGATGGGCTTGAATTTTGGGCCCCGCAAGGGGCGCCGGGACTTTTATTAGCACTCGTTAATCGGGATTGCCAATGCCCCCGCGGGGTGCGCTTCGCGCACGGTTAACGGCGCTTAGGTTCCGGATTCGGAACGAAAAATTGTCCGGCCATCCAAGGAAACTCTTCCCAGAGAACTCCATTGGAAACAGCGTGAGGAACCCGGCCGCACAGGCTTGTTAGCAAATGTCAGGTGATGCTGCTAGTGCCTTGAAAATACACAACTTATTCACTTTTGAGGCTTGCAATGAGGGTTCGAGTCTCAAAGCATTCCCCTGACCGGGGATTGGAGGGGCATTATGGCTTCGCAAGACAGTCTGCCTAATGGGGCGTTTAAGAAACAACTCGAAGGCTACGGATTGACCACGGCCAATATCCTCTACCGGCGGCCAGATCATCCGTGGCTGTTACAGACTTATGTCTGGCAGGATTACGATCTCTGCCCGAACTTTCCGGTGCTCAACAAGTTCCTCAATTTTTGGCTGGAGAAGCTCGAGGGACCGCTGCACTCGGTGACGGTGGCGCATTCACGGCTGATCAAGCCGGCCGAGATCCGCGCCATCAACGGCGAATTTCGGCTGCATTGATCTTTACGCCAGCCCTTTATGCCATGCCGGTGAGGCGGATGAGCCCGTAGCTCATCAGGCCGAGCAGGATGAGCGACAGCGTGACCGCGAGCGTGACGCGCAAGCCCGTTCGCGCCACGACGCGGATGTCGACGCCGAGGCCGAGCCCGGCCATCGCGATCGTCGTCATGATGCCGGCCGTGCGCGTGATCGGCGGCAACAGCGGCTGCGGAATGAAGCCGAACGAGCGCAGCGCGAGCAGCAGCAAAAAGCCGATGATGAACCACGGCACCAGCTCGGTCAGGGCCGGGCCGCGGCGATTGGCGCGGCTTTCCGCCGGCCGCAAGCCGCCGGCCAGGAGCGAAAAGCCGAGCACGACCGGCCCGAGCATCAGAACGCGGACGAGCTTGATCACGGTGCCGACCTGGTTGCTCAACGCCCCGATGGGCAAAGTGGCCGCCAGCACTTGCGGCACCGCATAGACGGTCAGCCCCGCGAGCACGCCATATTGCGTCAGCGACAAATGCAGGATCGGCACGAGGAGCGGCAATGTGAGCACGACGATGACGCCGAGCACGGCGGTGAACGAGATCGACGAAGCCACATCGTCGCCGTCGGCGCCGATCACCGGCGCCACGGCCGCAATCGCCGAATTGCCGCAGATCGAATTGCCGCACGCGACCAGGATCGATAGCCGCAGCGGCAGGCCGAGCAGCCGGCAGATCAGAAAGCTCACCCCGATCGCGATCGAGACGATGGCGGCGATGCCGAAAATCAGAAACGGCCCGAGCGCCATGATGGTGGCGAAGCTGACCGAGGCGCCGAGAATGACGATGGCGCATTCGAGCACGAATTTGGCGCTGAAATGGATGCCGGGATGCCAGGCCGGCCCGGGCCTCCAGGCGGTGCGCACCGCGACGCCGAGCAGGATCGCGAGCACCAAAGCTTCGAGATAGGGCGCGCCGACCAAATAAACTTCAACGTCCTGCAGCAGGACCGCCGCAACGGTAATGGCGATGCAGAGCAACAGACCTGGTAGCAGGCTTGGCAGCAGGCGTTGCAGATGATGGATCACGTCCCGCCACGCGGTTTTGCGAAAAATGATGCTCCATCGATAGCAAGCGGCAGCGCAAATGTCCTCCACTTGGACGCGCGGCCAGTAATCTTTTCCCGCAAACGCTGCCGGGAAAACCCGCAAAAGCGGCCATCGCGCCGCAACATCTACACGTAAATGTCCGAATAAAATTCTCGTTAAGTTATTCTATTCCATTACATTTTTGTGATTGATAAGTGACGCATATCACGTTGTGCAGCGCGGTATCATGCGTAGATGAGGTCGGGGCGATGTTGAAAAGGATTTGCACCATGAAGACCCTCAGCACCAAAGCGGTTCTCACCGCGCTTGCCGTCACCGCGTTGCTCGCGAGCCCGGCTCTCGCCAAGTCGCATCGCGTCGTGAACCAGGACAATGCCGCTTACACCAATGCGTATGCCGGCAGCGACATTCCGGCCTATGACGCCGACGGCGGCGTCGTCGGCATTGCCAATCCGGACCAATACGGCGCGCAGTCACAGCGCTAAGTCTTAAGGTCTGTCTGAGCAGTAAGGCCGCCCCTCATCGGGGCGGCCTATTTTTTAATTCAGCACGCCAACGATCGCGCCCAGCAGACACGTCGTCAGCGTGCCCGACACGATCGATTTCAGCCCGAGCGACACCACTTCCTCGCGCTTCTCCGGGCACATGGTCGAAAGCCCGGCGATCATGATGCCGAGCGAGCCGAAATTGGCGAAGCCGCACATCGCGTAGAGCATGATCAGCCGCGAACGCGGATCGAGCGCGCCGTCCGGCAGCGCCGCGAGCTGCAGATAGGCGACGAATTCGTTGAGCACGGTTTTCAGCCCCATCAGGCCGCCTGCCGTGACGGCCTGCGACCACGGAATGCCCATCAGCCAGCACACCGGCGCCATGATCCAGCCGAGCGCGCGCTGCAAGGTCAGCGGCGCGCCGAGCACGTCCGGCAACAGGCTCAGCATGGCATTGGCGAGATAGACCAGCGCGATAAAGACGATCAGCATCGCGGTGATGTTGAGCAGAAGCTCGAGCCCCGCGCCGGTGCCTTTGACGATGGCGTCCATGGTCGAGCTTGCGACCTGCTCGACCTCGAAGCCGTCTTTGCCGGGCTCGCCTGAAAGCTTGCCGCCGGCAAGATTTCCGCCGGTGTGCGCGTTCAGCGGATCCGGCACCATGATGAGGCTGATGAAGATCGCCGCCGGCGCGCCGAGCACCGAACACACCGCGATGTGGCCGGCGGCGTTGGGAATGGCATTGGCGAGGATCGTCGCGTAGAGCACGAACACGGTGCCGGCGATGCCGGCCATGCCGCCGGTCATCACCACGAACATTTCGCTGCGGGTCAGATGCGCCAGATAGGGGCGGATGAACAGTGGCGCCTCGACCTGGCCGACGAAGATATTCGCCGCCGTCGACAGCCCGACCGCGCCGCCGACATCGAGCGTCTTCTCCAGCGCCCAGGAAAATCCGCGCACGATCGGCGGCATGATGCGCCAGTAGAACAGGAGCGAAGACAAGACGCTCATCACCAGCACCACCGGCAGCGCCTGGAAGGCGAGAATGAAATCGGCGCCCGGCGTCTTGGGATCAAACGGCAGCGTGCCGCCGCCGACATAGCCGAACACGAACGACGTGCCGGCCTTGGTCGCGGCCGCGACCACGTCGACAATGCGGCTGACGGCGTTGAAGGCGCTTTGGCTCTGCGGCACTTTGAGCATGACGAGCGCCAGCGCGAACGTGACCGCAAGCCCGGTCAGCACCTGCCGCCACGGCACCGCGCGGTGGTTTTCGCTGATGACGAAAGCAAGCGCGATGATGGCAAAAACGCCCAATAACGATTGTAGTGACTGTAGTGATTGCATTGACGGAGGAAGCCCCATTTGCCCGGTGCCGCAGACTATAGCGTGATCCGCTCGTCCCCGCGCAGGATCCCATCGCGCTAACGCAATGGGGTGCCCCGTAAGCGGGGACCCCAGTCGACAGGGTGCGGCTGATCTCGGCCTCGGTGCATCAGCAGGACGTCGCGACGCGAAAGCTCGCGCAAAGCGTCGACAGCGCTGCCGGCCTCACCGCGCGCGCCTCCGCCGGCATCGCCGAAGTCAGCGAACTGGCGCGCCGCTCGGGGCAGGGGGCGGACCAGGTGCTCGCCGCCGCCGCCGAGCTCAACAAGCAGGCCGCGGCTTTGCGCCACGACGCCACCGAATTCGTCAATCGGATGAGCGCGGCGTCGTTTTAAGGGTGTCGTTGCCGCTTCTTGGTTCAATGCGGAACGGCTATGTGGAAATCAGCGTGGAGCCTATGAATGCGCCGGTCCCACCGTGGGCTATGTAGGGGCCGCCGCCGTTGGTCTTGATCGTATCGACGACATTGGTGACCGGATCGGTAACGGTGAACACGCCATCCGCGGACAATGGACTGACGATCGGACCGTCGGCGAAGGGAATGTTTGCCAGAACGATCGCCGCGCCGGGATTGCCCGTCAGACCGAAAACCGTACCCGTGAAATTCATCGCGTCGTTGAGGATGAGTACGCCATTGCCTTCGAATGTCACATTCGCCGACGCGGGTCCGGCGAAGAAAATCTCCCCCCCGGCGCCGATGACTGCCGTGCCCCCCATCGCATTGCCCGCGACTTCGATCCGGCCGCTCGCGGCCATGAGTTCGCCGGTGCTGGTATTGGCAACGGAGCTGAGGATGAGCGTGCTCGTGCCCGTGGATTGAATCGATCCGGCATTTGTAATCGAATTGGTGTTGATCGAGTTTGTGCCGCCTTCACTGACCAGGCTCGAACCTTCGGCGATCGAGACGGTCCCGTTGGCAATAGAGGCGTTGTCGAGGACGATAGCAGCGCCGGAGTTTGAGGTCATTATTTGCCCGCCGGCAGTTTGTCCGATCGGGCTCCTGAGAAACAGGATTCCCGTTCCGGTCGCTTGCATCAAACCTGAATTGGTGAAGCTTGCCGTTTGGATGTCCAACGCCTGGGAAACAGCGGGGTTCGTGTCACCACTGGCATTGATGACGCCGTTCGCCGAATTGACGAAATGCAGTGCGCCATCGCCGATTGCCCCCGTGCCGGAGATCGTCTGGCCTGAGGACGTGCTGCTGCCATTGATCAGCGTACCGTCAAAGGCCCCGGTACCGATTATGGTGCCGGCGCCGCCGAGGATGACTTGGCCGTTGCCGGTCAGCGTCGCCGTGCCTGCTATCACCAGGTCGGCAACCAAAATCAGCTGGATCGTGCCGGTATTGTTGAATGTCGTGCTGGTCCCCTTGGCCCCAAGCTGCAACTCTCCGACATCCGGCCCGGTATTGGTGACGGTGATCGTGCCGGCAAGCGCACCCGTTCCAGTGCCCGACGTCACCCTGAAGGCGCCGTTATCGATTTCCAGCGTCGCTTGCTGCGCCATCGCCAACGCGGCCATCGCATTGAACTTCGCGGAGGTGACCGTATAGCTGCCCGCTGTCGTGATCAGCGCCGTATCGCCGGCGGCCGGCACGCCATTTGTCCAGTTCGATCCGGTATCAAAGTTGCCGTTGACGCCGTTCGCCCAGCTCGTCGTGGTCACTGCTTTGTCTCCCCGACAAGTCCGCCCGACAAGTCCGCGCGCGGATAGTCACGCGTGCCCCGTATCGAGCATAAGGTGGACGGTGATCGGCGCAAGGTTCTATCTCCGCTTTGGCCCTTAGCGGTCGCCCCGTTCGTTCGTCTTCATGTCCGTTATTGGCGGTAAGGCGCACGCGCCCGAAGGCCAGGCGCAACGTTACAGGCGCAACGTTACCTGCGCGGCTTGGCGTCTTTGAACGATCCGAAGCTTGTCCGATTGAAAGGGACGAATGCGCTGCTGCTCGCCGTGGCGGTCGCCTCTGGGCGCCGTAATGTCTCAAGCCAGATCATGAAGATTTCCGCGAGCATGTTGCCCTCCGCGAGACCGCACGAACTCACCTATGTCGGTTTTATGACAGGGTCGGTTCGATTCGGGTGTGACCGGCAACACCTTTTTCGCCTTTGGCGACAGGCCCGTTCTAACTGCGGCGCCACCCGCGGGGCGATCGGACTTTTCCGGATGGCGACTTCCGCTTATGGCCTGTTGCGAACATGCGCCGCCGTTCTCACCGCGCGCGCCTCGGCCGGCATCGCCGAAGTCAGCGAACTGGCGCGCCGCTCGGGGCAAGGAGCAGACCGGGTGCTCGGGGCAGGGGGCAGACCGGGTGCTCGCGGCCGCCGCCGAGCTGAACAAGCAGGCCGCGGCGCTGCACCACGACGCCACCGAATTCGTCAACCGCATGAGTGCGGCGTCGTTTTAAGCAGTAGCCCAGATCCGAAGCGTCTTTAGGAAATGAAAGACGTTGTGAAAATGCTTGAGGCTTGGAAGCAACTCAAGACTGAGCCGCACCAATAGCTTTAGGATCCAGATGGAAGCCTGCCTCTTGGAGCCTTTGAACTAACTTTGGCACGGCCTCTTTCACGTGGTCATTAAAGGGAATTGTAATTACACCACCCATGTTAGACGGCATTTCTACGTATCCTTTGGTCAAGATCGCGCAACGCCTACGAGTCAGGGATGACATAAGCATTCCCATTTCCATAATGACATTTTGACGGGCGCGCGCTTTAGCATCAGCTTGGCCTTCGGATTTCAGATATCCGATATCATCCGGCGTAGCTAATACGATACCAAATGAACTTTGAGCGGCCTTGCCGATCATCTTTTCCAGAACTTCAATTAGCGTATCGCCACCGCCGCCGCTTACTTGCAAAATGTATGGTTCAAGTCCCAATCGGTGAAGGATCAATTCTAATTGGTCACGCGCTGTTTCATCACGGCCGTGAACTACAAAGATAGTCGTTTCCTTGCTCGCCGGCGCTGCGGCTGTGCCATCGATAAGAATTGGTTCGACCTTGGCTTGAAGGGCCGCCTTCGCTGGCCCCGGCCCGTCAAACCAAATAGTACCTTTGGTTTCCGACCAAAGGACTCCGGATTTATCGCGAAGTCTAAATTTCCAAACTTGATTTGGTTGTTCTTGCCATTCGCCATCCAGATCGAGAGGCAGCAACCGATCCTTCAACTGGTCGAGGCTTCCATAAAATTTTGCGCTCATGCGCCAAGTCTGCCACCCGCTAAGGTTAGGGGCAACGGGGATAACAACCTTCAAATTTCCTAGCGGTACTGGTCACCGTTTCTGCGAAATGTTGCCGAACCACATACTCGAAATGCGGCAAAACGGGCCGTTGAGACTGGACCGCTACCTAACGAGCGTGTCGCCGGTCCATTGACATTTGTCACGATTTCAGTTACATTTCTTCGAATCTCGCTCAGTGCGGGACGTATTCCGGATGCGATCCGAATTACGGAGCGAGTGCGGTGCCCGCGGGCGGTCTCGCAAACTTCCCCCGGGCGGCTTTGGGCATCATGCCGCCGGTAATCAATGGCCGGCCGTGGGTGCCACTGGACTGGGACAGGTAGGGGTGGGTAACGCCCATCTAGCAAAGTAATCGTGGCGGCCGCGTCCCAGGAAGCCTGGCCTGAAGCTGGACGGAGATGTTCCGACATCTCCAGGAAGAGCCGCGGTGGAACGCCGACAGGCGAGCGTGCTCCGAAGAGCACGCTGCCGCGCCCGTAAGGCGCGGACGGTTGGATACGCGTCTGTCGGCGTTCCGCTTCCCTTTTTTCTGACTCGTAGCGTGGGCTAAGCGAAGCGCAGCCCACGCGGAGAAGTGAAGCTTGCGCGACGGTGCGCTATGGGCGCGGCGCTTAGCGCCTTGGCTCACCCTGCAAATGGCTCGCGCGCGCGCCGCGAGAACGCCTTCTTGTTTTCGTCAATACCGGACTTGACCCGAAGCGCGCAGTGCTTTCGGAACATCAAATCCATGACGCCAGATATCGACCTCACCAGCCAAGACTTCTTCCGCGATCCGGCCGCGGGGCTGGCGCGGCTGCGTGCGGCCGGTCCGGTGGTGCAGGCGAAGATCCCCATGGTCGGCCGGGTCTGGATGACCACCACGCAAGAGACGGCCGCGCGCGTGCTCAAGGATTCTGACGTCTTCACCGTGCGCAAGGACGACGGCGCCGTTGCCGGCTTGCGCTGGTGGATGCCGGGCGTGTTTCGCGCGTTCACCCAAAACATGCTCTCGACCGACGAGCCGGATCACACCCGCTTGCGCGGCATCGTCGACGAAACGTTCCGGCGCCGCGCGGTCCTCGATATGGCGCCGCGCATCCGCACTATTGCCGGCGAGCTCGCGGACGAGCTTTTTGCGCAGGGCAGCCCCGCCGATCTCGTCGCCCGCTATGCGCGCATCCTGCCACTGTCGGTGATTTGCGAATTGCTCGGCCTGCCGCTCGAGGACCGGCCGAAATTCATGACCTGGGCGAGCCGCGCCACCGGCACGTCCACCGCGCTCATGCTTTTGCGCATGGTGCCGACGCTGGGCACGATCAAGCGCTATCTGCAACGGCGGCTGGAGCATGCCCGCACCGCAGGCGGTGACGGCTTGATCGCGGAGCTGGTCCGCGTCGAAAAGGAAGGCGCGCCGATCAGCGGCGAAGAGATGGTGGTGATGATCTTCCTGCTGCTGTTCGCGGGGCACGAGACCACGACGCATCTGATCAGCGGATCGGTCTTCGAGCTGACGAAAAACGCTTCCCTGCGCGACTGGCTGGCGGAGGACTGGAGCCGCGCCGACCTCGCAGTCGAGGAGTTGCTGCGCTTTGTCTCGCCGGTGCAGTTTTCCAAGCCGCGCTTCGTGCGCCGCGATGTCGAGCTCAATGGCATCCGGCTCAAGCGCGGCGACCAGGTCGTCGCCATGTTGCAGGCCGCCAATATGGATCCCGCGGCGAACCAGGCGCCGGAGCAACTCGACCTCACGCGCCGGCCGAACCATCATCTCGCCTTCGGCACCGGCATCCATTTCTGCCTCGGTTTTCAGCTGGCGCGGCTCGAAGGCAAATGCGCGCTCGAAGCCTTGTTCACGCGGTGGCCGAAACTGCGGCTTGCGGTCGATCCGGCGCAAATCCGCTGGCGCAGCCGGCCCGGCATCAGGGCCATCGTCCGCTTGCCGGTGCTGCCGGCATGACGGCGCTTCCGGCTTGAAGGTGCTGCGACATGAAACTGTAACGGTCCGCGGCAGACGATAGGATGACACGTGAAACGTCACGAGCGAATGCCGCATGACCTTCGATCTGATCTCGCCCTTGCCGCTTGCCGATTGCATCCGCCGGCTGCGGGCGGCGACCGACAGCAGCTTCGCGATTGCCGGGAGCAAGCCCGTGCTCGGCTCCGTGGGTGATTCCTCGATCAGGCTGCGCCGGCGCACCTATTACCGGCATTCCTCGCAATATTGGCTGTCGGGTCAATTCATCGAGGCGGGCGGGCAAACCCGCCTGCATTGCACCGTCGGCCTGCATCCGTTCATGCGCACGCTGCTGGAATATTGGGTCGGCGCCGTCATGTTGGGCGGCGGCTATATATTTCTGCGCGCGGCAAGAATGTTCTTCGCCGCTCATGGCCCGGTTCCGGACTATCTCTGGCTCGGCCTCGTGCTGCCGCCGCTCTTTCTTGGCTTCGGCATCGTGCTGCTGGTGTTTGGCGATCAGATTTCGCAGAACGACGAGCCGCGCTTTCTCATCGAATTCGTCGCGCGTACAATTGAGGCACGTGAAGAATAGTGAAGTGATTTTTCATCCGCCCCCGCGATAGCGGGGGAGGGGGACCGCGCACTTGCGCGGTGGAGGGGGCGTCGGACTCGTCACGTCACCGTCGTTGAACGAGTATCGTCGAGTCAGACGCCCCTTCCACCACCCTTCGGGTGGTCCCCCTTCCCCGCTATCGCGGGGCAGGAGAGGAGACACAATGCGCATCCGCTTTGAATTCGGTTCGCTCACGCTCGACGCCGAGCTGCTCGATACGCCGACCGCAAAGGCGATTGCGCAGGCGCTGCCGATCACCAGCGCCGCGATGACGTGGGGCGAAGAGGTGTATTTCGATACGCCGGTGAAGGTGGCGCGTGAGAAGGACGCACGTGCGGTGGTGACGCCGGGCGAAATCGCCTATTGGCCGGACGGCGATGCCATTGCGATCGGCTTCGGGCGGACGCCGATTTCCAAGGCCGATGAGATCCGTCTCGCCAGCCCCTGTAATATCTGGGCGAAGGCGCTCGGCGATGTGAAGACGCTCGGCAAGGTACGGGCGGGAACCAAGATCAAGGTGAGCGCGCTTCCCCCTCCTTAACCCTCCCCCGCTTGCGGGGGAGGGAGGGGTGGGGGCGGCGGCGGACCGCCGCCTTCGCGCCTTTGCGCGAAGAACACCGTCAGGTCCCAGGTGTTGCGGATATTGATCAGCAGCGAAAAGATCAGCGCGCCGGCAAGGAGCGGCGGGCCGATGGTGGAATGCTGACTGACGAAAATCGCCGCGGCGAGCGTCGCCAGATAGGCGAACGGCGGGCTTGCGCCATAGCCCAGGTGATCGTCGATATCGCTGACATTGCTGCGCAGCACGCGGACGAAGATAAAGATCGAATAGGCCAGCGCGCCGGCCGCGCTCACGCCGACGATGACGGCGAGCGAAATATCGGTGACATCGGGCATCAGCGTGATGAGGCTCACGAACAGCACATAGGTGTAATGAAACAGAACAGGCGTGGTGAAGGTGCGCGTCGGGCCACCGGTGTTCATATAGCCGGTGCCGATCGACGCGGCGACGAACAACAGCGCCACCAAAGTTGCCGCCGCGGTACCGAGCAGCCCGTAGAATTCGTGCCAGCCTTCCAACATGGTGTCGCGCTATCCCCGCCCGACAAACGGCATCAGGTTCGCCATCACCGTCATGAACAGCACATTGGTGTCGAGCGGCAGGCTTGCCATGTAGACCACGGCGCGGCCGACATCCTCGGCGGCCATGCGCGCTTCGACCATCTTGCGGCCGTCGGGCTGCAGCACGCCTTCGCCTTGCACCATGCGGTCGGTGAGCGGGGTCGCGGCATTGCCGATGTCGATCTGGCCGCAGCAGATGTCGTAGCCGCGGCAGTCGAGCGCGGTCTGTTTGGTGAGCCCGGTGACGGCGTGTTTGGTCGCCGTATAGGCGGCAGCCCCCGGGCGCGGCGTATGCGCGGAGATCGAGCCGTTATTGATGATGCGGCCGCCACGCGGGTTCTGCGCTTTCATGATCTTGATGGCTTCCTGCGTGCACAGGAACACGCCGGTGAAATTGGTGGCGACCACGGCCTGCCATTTGTCGAGCGGGATTTCTTCGATCGGCATCGCCGGCGCGCCGATGCCGGCATTGTTGAACAGCACATCGAGCCGGCCATAGGTTTTCTTGGTCGCCTCGAACAGCGCCTTGATCGAAGCGGGATCGGCAACATCTGTCGGCACGGTGAGCGCTTCGCCGGGCGTCTGCGCGCCCTCTTTGGCAACCGTCTCCAGCATGTCCTTGCGCCGGCCGGCCATGACAACGGCATAGCCTTCCTTCATCAGCGCCAGCGTCACCGCGCGTCCCACGCCGGTGCCGGCTCCGGTCACCAATGCCACTTTGCGCCCAGCCATGTATGCCTCCCGTCAAAATGTTGTCGGAAGGCCATATCACCTCTGCTTGCGCGCGGGGAGAGGGGCGCGGCGTCAGCTTGCCAGCGCGATTTCCCGGTCGGGGCTGGCGACGCCGCGATAATCGTCGGGCGAAGCGAGGCGCTTGTCGATCTCTTCGGGCACGCCGGGCTTGCCGAAGCGGTAGCCCTGCATCGAGTGCACGCCGGCGGCGCGCAGGAACAAATGCTGCTCCGCGGTTTCGACGCCTTCGGCGGTGACCTTCATGCCGAGCCCGCGGCCGAGGCTGACGACGGCATGCACGATCGCGGCCGCATCCGGCGCCTTTTCGATCGAGCGCACGAAGCTCGAGTCGATCTTGAGCTTGTCGAACGGGAAACGGCGCAGATAGAGCAGGCTCGAATAGCCGGTGCCGAAATCGTCGAGCGCAAAGCGCACGCCGATGGCCTTGAGCCGCAGCATCGACATTTCGGCGGTTTCGAGATTGCCGAGCAGCGTGCTTTCGGTGAGTTCGAGCTCGAGCCGATTGGCGTCGAATTTGGTCTCGGCGAGGATGCGTTCGACCACGTCGACGAAGTCCGAACGGCGGAATTGCAGCGGCGAGACATTGACGGCGACAAAAAGCTTCGGCCAGTGCCGGGCTTCGAAACAAGCGCGCCGCAGCATGTAGGCGCCGAGCTCGACGATCAGCCCGGAATTTTCGGCGATCGGAATGAAGCGCACCGGCGGGATTTCGCCGTGCACCGCATGCGTCCAGCGCGCCAGCGCTTCGACGCCGACAATGGCGTCGCCCGCGGCGTTGACGATTGGCTGATAGGCGGCGCGGATTTCGTCGTTCTGGATGGCTTTGAGCAGGTCGCCTTCGAGCAATTTGCGGCTCGACAGATCGGCGTCCATGGCGGCGTCGTAGATGCAGGCGCGGTTGCGGCCTTCGTTCTTGGCGCGGTAGAGCGCCATGTCGGCATAGCGCAGAATGTCGGCGGCATCGCCGACACGGCGGTCGATGACGGCAATACCGATCGAGGCGCCGATGATGATGTTGTGGCCGGAGATCGCATAGGGCGCGCAGAGCGCATTGATGATGCGGCCGGCGATCGCCTGCAGCGAGTAGGAATCGGATTCGCACGCGGTGATGATGGCGAATTCGTCGCCGCCGAGCCGCGCCACGAGATCTTCGCCGCGCATGATGCGGCTCAAGCGCTGGGTGACGTTGAGAATGAGCTCGTCGCCGATGTGATGGCCGAGCGTGTCGTTGACGTCCTTGAAGTGATCGAGATCGATATAGAACACCGCCGCCGTCGCGCCGCCGGCGCGCACATTGGCGATGACGCGCTCGAGCCGGTCGCTGAAATAGATGCGGTTGGGCAGGCCGCAGACCGGATCGTGCAGCGCGAGATGACGCAGCTGCCGTTCGCCGGCGTCGATTTCCTGCGAGGTGCGGCGCATATGGCGGAAGACGAGGCCGACAAGAACGGCAAAGCCCGCGAGCGCAACCGCGATGAACGGCACCACGCTCTGCACGACGGCGGCGCCCGGCTTGGTCGGCGTCCAGGCGAAACGCGCGATCGTGCCGCCTTGCGGATCGACCAAGTCCATCACGCGATCGCTGCCGGCCTGCGCCGGATTGTCGATCGTGCGCAGACCGGCGAGCTGCAAGTGCGTGCCGATGCTGTTGAGGAGGCGGCGCGACAGATATTTGATCGACAGCACGATCGGCGCTTCGGCATTGCCTTTGGCGAGCTCGGCATCGGAGCCGACCGCCACCGCGCTGATAAAGGCCGGCTTGTCCCTGAAGCGCTGCATCAGCACCGTGCTGCGGCCCGGCATCGCCGGATCCTGGCCCTGGAGCACCGCGATCGTGTGGCTCGGCGGCCCGTTCAGGCGGCCGCGCAGAAAATCGAGGCATGGCGCAAGCTGCGCCATGAGATCGCCGGTTTCGGCGTCGGCCGGATCGAGCGCGTGGCTGTAGATCAGATGGTTGTTGGCGTCGACAATGGCCTCGACGTCGGTGTGGAAGTATTTTTCCAGCCACGGTCCGACGTGCCGGTCGATCCATTCGGCGTCGTAGCCGTTGCGAATCTTGGCGGCGGCGATCGGGGTCGCGGCGGCGCCTTGCAGGAGGTGCAGCGCACGCAGCCCGTGGTCGGCCGCGGCCTGCCGGACAAGTTGCTGCTCGGTATTGAAGGCGACCTCGTCGGCGCGCTGCGCCGAGGTCAGCACCGCCACGATGACGCAAACAATGGCGACGGCAACGATCACGCCGATCGGCACGACCAGGCTGACGCGCGCCTGATCCCACCGCGACTTCTTACTTTCCCCGGCGATATGCGAACGCGCCGAAGGCACCACGCTTCCACCTATCGGACAAAATGCTGCCGGGACACTAGGAAGGAAAGATTGCGAATGACTTGCGCTTAACGCGTGTAAACGGATTCGGCGCGGGCCTTACGGCTTTCCGCTGATGACCGTTAATGAAGCGTAAATTGCCCCCACCCTGACCCTCCCCCGCAAGCGGGGGAGGGAATGGGAGGGGGTCAGCGGCGGTTGCTATAGGGCGGCCGCGGGATGCCGATATGGGCGGCACGCAGCGCCGCCGACCAGCGTTCCCGCAGGTCGGTGAAATAGGGCTCGCCCGGCTCGATCCGATAGATCAGTTCCGGATCGCAGACGTCGCGCCGCACCACGAGCAGGTCGATCGGCATGCCGACGCTGAGATTGGAGCGCATGGTGGAATCGATGGAGACGAGCCCGACTTTGAGCGCGTCGTAAAGGTCCATCTCGTAATTGATGGCGCGATCGAGCACCGGCTTGCCGTATTTATGCTCGCCGATCTGCAGATAGGGCGTGTCGGTCGTGCATTCGATGAAATTGCCGGCCGAATAGACCATGAACAGCCGCATCCGTTCGCCGGCGATCTGGCCGCCGAACAGGAAGGAGACGTCGAAATTCACATCGGACGCTTCGAGCACCTTGCCCTCGGTAGCGTGAAGCGTGCGGATGACATAGCCGACGCGCTGCGCCGCCTGGAACATGGTCGGCGCGTTCATCAGCGTTTCGCGCTCGCCGGTGTCGGGATTGTCGTAGCCCTCGAGCAGGATGCTGACGACGGACTGGCTGATCGAGAGATTTCCCGCCGTGGCAATGGCCATGACGCGCTTTTTCGGGTCCTTGAAGATGTGCAGCTTACGGAAAGTCGAAATGTTGTCGACGCCCGCATTGGTCCGCGTATCCGCGAACATGACGAGCCCCTCGCGCACGAGAATTCCACCGCAATAGGTCATCGCTCAGCCCCCCAGAGCATGATCCCGAAAGGCACGCCCTTGGACTTGATCCGAGGGTGGAAACCGGTTTTCGGAAAAGATCATGCGCCGACGAAAAATCTTGGCGATCCTTATAGCATCCTGCAGCCTGGCGCGAAGACACGACAGGAGCGGACATATTCGAGAGCGTATAGCGGCACGAAAATGCCGATTACTGGCCGACTTTGATGGCGACCGCCAGCGTCTCGGCGCCGGCGCCGTAGCGCATCCGCCGCACCGGCGCCGCGCCAAGCGCATCCAGGCCGATGGCGACGCGGACATGACAGTCGGTCGGGCAAAAGCCATTGGCGGGATCGAAGGCGATCCAGCCGAGCTCGGGCACAAAGGCCTCGGCCCAGGCGTGACCCGCAGCCTGCGCCTGCGTGTCGGATTGGGCTCCGTCCTCGTGCCGGAAGTAACCCGCGACATAGCGAGCCGGAATGCCGAGATAATGCGCTGCAGCGATAAAGATGTGACTCAAATCGCGCGACTGGCCGCGTTTGGCGGCAAAGGCCTCGGCCGCGTTTGCCGCACCCTCGGTATCGTCGGTGTCGTGCGCCATGTCCTCGTGGAGCCGGTCCAATATGCCGTGCAGTTCGCCGAGCGCCTCGCCGCCCTTTTCGGCGCGGACGCCGCGGGCGAATTCGCGGATCGCGTCGTCGGCCTGCGTCAGCGCGGTGTCGCGGAGAAACAGGCTCGCTCCGAAACGCTCGACCGTGCCGCGGACGATGCCGTTGTTGTTCTGTGTCTCGATTTCGCCGTCGACCTCGACGCTCAATTCGGAAAACGGGCCGTCGGCGGAGAAGACATGGGTGATATTGCCGAAGGCATCTTCCTGCGCCGCGAGCCGCGCATCCGCCGATACGTCGATGCGCCAGCGCACCACGTGCTGGCCGTCGTGATTGCGCGGCGTAAGCCGCAGCATCTGGATCACGCCCGCGGCCGGCGGATCGTATTTATAGTCGGTGCGGTGAGCGATCCGGATGCGCATGGCGGGAGGCAGCGATCAGTCGTCCATCATGGGGCTAAACGCGAAGAATACATGATAGCCGTGGCGACTGTCCCGGTCTTGCGACGAGCGATGATCGGTCCCGGTCACAGCAGATATTGTTGCGAAACCGCGGTGCCGAGACGGTTATTGTCCTCGACGAAGGCGTCAATGAATTCGTGCAGACCGTTCTGGAAAATCTGGTCGATCTTTGAGTTCTCAAGCCGGGCGCGGACGTTGCGCGCCTGACGCTGCGCCGGGCCTTGGCGGCCATAAGCGTTGGCGATGCGATCGAGATTTTGCACCAGGTTTTCGTAGCAGCTTGCGAGCGAGCGCGGCATCTCGTCCCGCAGCATCAGCAGATCGGCGACGAGCCAGGGTTTGACGTTCTCGCGATAGACCCAGTGATAAGCGGTGAGCGCCGATACCGAGCGTAGAATAGAGGTCCATTGGTAGTAGTCGAGCGGACCGCCAACTTGCTCGAGCGCCGGCAAGAGCAGGTGATATTTCACGTCGAGGATACGCGCGGTATTGTCGGCGCGTTCCATATAGACGCCGATGCGCGAGAACCAATAGGCATCGTTGCGCAGCATGGTCCGATAGGCCGAGCCGTCGAAGCGCAGCGACGATCCGAGCACCCAGCGCAGATAGCGGGCAAACTCCTCGCGCGAGCGTGGCCCGTTGCCCCAGCGTTTCAGTTCGAGCCAGGCGCCGTTGATGGCGTCCCACATTTCGCTGGTCAGCGCGGTGCGCACGGCGCGCGCGTTGAGGCGAGCGGCTTCGAAGCAATTGCGGATTGACGACGGATTGCTGGTCGAGAAAGCGAGGAATTCGGTGACGGTCTCTTCGTTGGCCTCTTTGTAGTGCTCAAAGAAGGCGCCGGCGCAGCCGGCGGTCGCAACCGCGGATTCCCATTCGTTGGTGGAGCCGACATAAGCGAGCGGCAAAGCGGTGAGCCGCAACGTGGTGTCGAGAATGCGCGCAATATATTCGGCGCGTTCGACATAGCGGGCGAGCCAGTAAAGATTGTCGGCGGTGCGTGAAAGCATTGGTCTATCCGTCGAGCGCCCGATTATTCGTCCAAGCTATCCGTCCAGAGTTATCCATCCAGAACCCAAGTGTCCTTGGTGCCGCCGCCCTGGCTGGAATTGACCACGAGCGAGCCTTTCTTGAGAGCGACTCGCGTCAGTCCGCCGGGCACGATGCGGATGCGGTCGCGG
Source organism: Xanthobacteraceae bacterium (assembly GCA_035483735.1). Lineage (GTDB taxonomy): Bacteria > Pseudomonadota > Alphaproteobacteria > Rhizobiales > Xanthobacteraceae > BOG-931. Next base: position 18,748 of record DATHPQ010000069.1, read on the forward strand.
CCGACCAGCACGAAGGGCCGCAGATCGACATGCCGCGGCGCGATGCCTTCCTCGACGCAAGTCGGGCAGGTCGAGAGCGCCAGCGTCGGCTGGGCAATGAAATTCTTCGGGTCGGCTTTGAGCTTGGCGTGGAACGCGGCAATCGTTGCTTTGTCGGATTTCGGGCCGATCAGCATGCCGTAGCCGCCCGAACCGTGGACCTCCTTCACCACCAGTTCTTCGAGATGATCGAGCACATAAGACAGATGCTCGCTCTCGCGGCAGCGCCAGGTCGGCACGTTCTTCAGGATCGGCTCTTCACCGAGATAAAATTTCACGATCTCCGGCATGTAGCTGTAGACCGCCTTGTCGTCGGCGACGCCGGTGCCGACCGCATTGGCCAACGTGACATTGCCGGCGTGATAGGCCGACATCAGGCCGGGCACGCCGAGCGCGCTGTCGGGACGAAACACCAGCGGATCGAGGAAATCGTCGTCAATGCGGCGGTAAATGACGTCGACGCGCTTGAGCCCTTCGGTCGTGCGCATATAGACGACCTCGCTTTTGACGACGAGATCGCGGCCTTCGACCAGTTCGACGCCGAGCTTGTCGGCGAGGAACGAATGTTCGTAATAAGCGGAATTATAAACGCCGGGCGTCAGCAGAACGACGTTAGGCTCCGACGATGCCGCGGGCGGCGCGATGGATTTGAGCGTGGCGAGTAACTCGTCCGGATAATTCTCGACCGGCGCCACGCGATAGCGCGAGAACAGTTCTGGAAACAGCCGCAGCATGATCTCGCGGTTCTCCAGCATGTAGGAGACCCCGGACGGCGTGCGCGCATTGTCTTCGAGCACATAGAATGTCTCGGCATCGAGCCTGACGATGTCGATGCCGGCGATATGAACGTAAATGTCGTGCGGGACCTTCTGGCCGTTCATCTCCGGGCGGAACACCGGATTCTGAAACACCAGATCTTCGGGCACGACGCCGGCTTTGAGAATCTCGCGGCGGCTATAGACGTCTTTGATGTAGGCATTGATGGCTTTGACGCGCTGCTCTAGTCCGCGCCGCAGCAGATCCCATTCCTTGGCCGAGATGATGCGGGGAATGACGTCGAAGGGGATCAGGCGTTCCTGCGCCTCGGGATCGCCATAGACCGCAAAGGTGATGCCGATGCGGCGGAACAACAGTTCGGCTTCGCGGCGGCGGAAATCCAGGACGTCGGGTTTGACTTCGGTTAGCCATTGCGACAATTCGGCATAGGCCGGCCGCACGTCATCCCCAGTCCCATTCATTTCGTCGAACATGTCGACACCCGGCCGCTTCCGTCGCAAACCTTTGCGGCGTCTACACTTGTAGCAGTATTCAACCGTAGCAAGCTTTGCGCCAACTCAAGAGCAAATCGGGCCGACATCGGGCGGGTGATGGAATGCCCCGAATGCCCGCCGCTTCCCATTTTTGCCCATGTTTTGGGCGGTTTGACTAGAGTGATGGCGTCGCTGTGCCCTGCGGCCGCGCTCGGAGCCAGCGCCGTGAAGGCGATGGAAGGCACCAAGGGTCGCTTGGGCCCTCGCGTGAGTACCGCTTGAGCACCTGGGGCAAGCGCGCTAGAGCAGGCGGCATCACGGGGAGAACGACCATGGCCGAAACAACGGCTGCAACCGGCAGCGGGATCATCACCGCCGCGGTGCTCGTGATCGGCGACGAGATCCTGTCGGGCCGCACCAAGGACAAGAATATCGGCTTTATCGCCGAATACCTCACCGGCGTCGGCATCGATCTCAAAGAGGTGCGCGTCGTCCCCGACGAGGAGGCCGAAGTCGTCGCGGCGGTCAATGCGTTGCGCGCGCGCTACACCTACCTGTTCACCACCGGTGGTATCGGACCGACCCACGACGATATCACCGCCGATTGCGTCGCCAAGGCTTTCGGCGTTCCGCTGCATTATCATCCGCAGGCAGTCGAGATCATGCGTGCGCGGGTCGCCGCAACCGGCGGCGTCATGAACGAGGCGCGCATGCGCATGACGCGCGTGCCGGAAGGCGGCGAGCTTGTTCTCAACAAAATCTCTGGCGCACCGGGCTTCCGCATCGGCAATGTCATCGTCATGGCCGGCATTCCGACCGTAATGCAGGCGATGCTCGAATCCGCCACGCCGCAGCTCAAGACCGGCGCGCGGATGCTGTCGGAGACCGTGCGCGCCGATTGCCGCGAAGGCGATATCGGCACCGAACTTGGCCAGATCGCCAAAGTCTTCCCGGATGTCGTGATCGGCTCGTATCCGTTCGTGGACGAGAGGGGCGACGCCAATACCAATGTGGTGATGCGCTCGCGTGACCCAGCCCGCCTGGTCGTGGTGAAACAGGCCGTCGAAGCCATGCTGGTGCGGGTCAAGGACCTGCTGCCCCGCAAGATCTGATCGCGGCGGGCGGTCAAAGAATGTGCCGCACGCGCGATTGACGGGATACGGCTACTGCGGCGCAATCACGCATATGATTCGCCCCTTGGTCACCCAACTTGGGACAAGCTTGCGCACGAAACCTGGATCATGAAGCAGCGGCGTTGGACCAATAGTCTTGTTTGCCTGCGCATTGTCGTCGCGCTTGTCGCGGCGCTAGTTGCGACGCTGTCGGGCGCCGGCTTTGCCGCGGCGTCGGCCGACCTGCACGGTCTCGGTGTCGTCTATCTGCACGGCAAGGCGTCCTGGCCGGGTGCGCTCAATGGTGGAATCTTGAGCTCGCTCGAAGACGAGGGTGCGCTCGTCGCCAAGCCGGAAATGCCATGGTCGTTCCACCGTCGCTATGCGGCGACCTATGACCAGGCGATGGGCGAGATCGACGCGGCAGTGGCCGGATTGAAAGCCAAGGGCGCGACCCGCATCGTCATTATCGGTCATTCGCTCGGCGCCAATGCCGCCATCGGTTATGCCGCGCGGCATCCCGATCTTGCCGGCGTCGTCGCGATGTCGCCCGGCCATCTGCCGGAACAAGACGGTATGCGCAGTTATGTCAGCGATGCCGTGGCTCGCGCCAAGAAATTGATCGCCGAGGGGAAAGGCAACGTGCCGCAAGACTTTCCCGACATGGCGCAAGACATTCCGCTGGGTGCGACCGCGACGCCGATCGTCTATCTGAGTATGTTCGATCCCGACGGCCCGGCGGTGATCCCCAAGAATGCGGCGATCATCGGGTCAGCGCCAAGGCCGATGCCGCTGTTGTGGGTGGTCGGCAAGCTCGATCCAATCGATCGCCGCGGCCCGGAATATGCCTTCAATGTCGCCGCCAAGAATCCGAAAAGCAAATATATCGAGGTTTTTGCCGGCCATCTGACGACGCCGCTCGTGGCGCAGGGAAAAGTGGTCGATTGGATCAATTCGCTGTGATTGGACTGCTGCCATAATTTGGCTTGTTGCAGCGCACGCCGATACTTAATTAGCCGATACATTAGCTTCATCTTCGGCATGCATTATTCTCATCCGGCGCGAGCGGTATTCAAGTGAGCGAGACGGACGCCCTTCTCAGCGTATTGCGGCAGGCGGCTGACGCCGATTGCGCCGCCGCCATCGAGCGCACCATTCGCGAAGGCGGCGATCGCGATCTTTGCCGCGTCAATGTGCTGAGTTTCGCCGGCAAACATCGACTCGATGAAGAAAAAACGATCTCGGCCTTTCTGCACGCCGCGCGGCTCGGCCTATTTGAACTGTCGTGGAACGTGATCTGCCCCGGCTGCGGCGGCGTGCTCGATGCGACGTCGACATTGAAGACGGTCAATCGCGACGAATACGATTGCGGCCTCTGCGCCACCGGCTACAAGCCGACGCTCGATGAAATGGTCGAGGTTACTTTCACGGTGAGCCCGCGCGTGCGCCGCATCGGTGCCCATACGCCCGATACCTTGCCGGAGACCGAATATTACCGGCAGATATTCTGGAGCTCGAGCATCGATTTGCCGGACGATCTCGACGCGGCGCTGTCAGAGTTCACCATGGATTCCATCGAGCTCGAACCCGGCGAGCGCGCGGTGCTGTCGGTGCAATTGCCGGACGATTTCGTCATCGTGTTCGATCCGGTCACCCATGGCACGCAGTTCATCGACGTCAAAGGCGAGCCGACCCGCGAGCGGCAAGTGCTGTCGATGGTGTTCAACAAAGTGAAAGCGCCGGTCGGCACCGTCGAGATGCAGCCCGGGCCGCTGCGGCTGTCATTGGAGAACCGCACCGACCGCCGGGTGCTGCCGTCGATGTGGGTCGCCGGCGATGCGCTGCATCGCCTTCTCGGCAATCGCAAGCCGTTCCTGACGGCGAAGCGGCTTCTGACCAATCAAACATTCCGCGACATTTACCAGACCGACACGCTCGATCACGATCAGCGGCTGCGGATTACGAGCCTCACGTTTCTGTTCACCGACCTCAAGGGCTCGACCGCGCTCTACGAGCGCGTCGGCGATCTCGTGGCCTACGACCTGGTGCGCCAGCACTTCGGTGTTCTGCATGAGATCGTGGCGTCGGAGGCGGGCGCCATCGTCAAGACCATCGGCGACGCGGTGATGGCGACATTTGCCACGCCCGACCGCGCGCTCGCCGCCGCCCTGAAAATGCGTGAGGCCATGGCGCGCATCAACGCCGAGCGCGGCAACGAGGACTTGCTGCTCAAGATCGGCATTCATGAGGGACCGTGTCTCGCGGTGACGCTCAACAACAGCCAGGATTATTTCGGGCAGACCGTGAACATGGCCGCGCGCGTGCAAGGGCTTGCTTCCTCGCGCGCGATCTTTGTCACCCAGCCGGTCATCAATGACAAGAAGACGGCGAACATCCTTGCGAAATTCGGCCTGCACCCGACCATGCAGCGGGCGGCTTTGCGCGGCATTGCCGACGAGACCACGGTTTACGAGATCCCGTGAATAAGGCGCCGGTCCGCGCGAATTCGAGCTTTGGCGACATCCCGATCCGGCAACCCCGCTCCGCGAAGAAGGCGTGGCGAGGCTTTCGGCCCTCGGCTATTATGGTGCGGCCGAAAATAATCAGGAGGATCCGCCGTGGACGCCGTCACGCCGAAAGAAGCAAAATCTTCGCAGCACGACACGCTCGACACCCATTCGCATGTGGTGCGGCCCGCGGCGATGGAATGGAAAAAGACGCGGTTTGCCGGCTGTGAGGTGAAAGGATTGTTGTTCGACAAGGAAACCGGCGTGGTCACCGCGCTGATGAAATTTGCGCCGGGCGCGGTGCTGCCCGACCACGAACATGTCAAGATCGAGCAGACTTATGTGCTCGAGGGCCGGCTGGTCGATAAGGAAGGTCCGGCCGAGGGCTTGAGCGTCGGTCCCGGCGAGTTCGTCTGGCGCGAGGCCGGCAGCCGCCACGTCGCCTGCACGCCCGAGGGCGGGCTTATGCTTGCCATGTTTCAGGTGCCCAACAAGTTTTTCGAAAAGGACGGCCGGGTGACCGACATTTCCGGCACCGACTGGGATGCACTTTGGGGGCACGTGTTCAAGGACTGAGGACTTGTGAGGGAATTTGCGATGAGAAAGACGCTGCGGATATTGGCCTGCGCAGGCGCGACGCTGTTTCTGCTGACGGCGGCCGCATCCGCGCAGGGCGTCACCTTAGGAGACGGTGGCCTAGGCATCTCGCCCTTCAAGCAGCAGGACAAGAGGCCGCCGACCCAGGAAGAAATCGAGAAGCAGCAGAAACTCGACGACGCCTACAAGGCGGCAACCAATAAGATCCCGGATCAGAAGTCCAATGATCCCTGGGCCGTGGTTCGGCCGTCGAGCCCGACGCCGGCGCCGAAGAAGAAGACACAGTGAACATGGACCAGTGAACATGGACCAGTGAGCATGGACTGGTGAGCGTGCATCAAAACGGCCGGTCCTGACTCGAATCGGGCGTTATATTACCAAAACCCGATGCTCGAAAAGTCCGTGCGCAGCCGTAACCCTCACTTCCGGCGCACATGCTGCCGATGCTACAAGCAAGCCGCGCGGGCTTCATAGCGGAGTCCGCTCTGCGGACGTGGCGAAATGGTAGACGCAAGGGACTTAAAATCCCTCGGGGGGAAACTCCTGTGCCGGTTCGAGTCCGGCCGTCCGCACCAAGGCCATTAGCGTGCTGCCGCTGTCGCCGCTATATAAGGGCAATGGCAAGCCGACCTTGCAAACCTGACAACGATCTCAAGGGGCTCTGGCGCATGGTGTTCGGCACACCGTTCCCGGCTTGCGGCATGCCGGAGGAAACCGGCGTCGCGAATGGCGACAATCCTGAGTCCGCCCCGATCTCGCCAAGCAACAGCGAGCCGCGCGCTGAGGCCGGCTGTTCCGATCATTGATTGAGCGATTTGCGCTAGGCTTCGTCGCGCGCGAGCGTGCTGTTCTCAAAGCCCTCGACAAAGACCTGGCCGATGGCGCGGGTGAGCGCGCCGGCGGCGAGCGCGGAGACGCCCAAGCCCACCAGCACGCCGCCGGGCACGATCCACATCAGCGTCGAGGACGTGGCAAGACCGAAGCCCGAGGGCGCGGCGCCGCCGATCAGGCTGACGATTGCCGCTCGCGCACGGTCGCGCTGGAACGGCACCTGATAGAGCTCGCTGAGTTGCCGCACCATACGCAGATTGACCGCGGTGACGCTTGCGATGTTGACGACCGCGAGCGGCAGAAGTCCGCCGACCGCGGCATAGGTGCGATGCCGTTCGATGATCTTTCTGGCGAAGCCGCGGCGCTTCGCAGCCATCTGATCGGGCAGAGCGCGCGGCTGAGGCCGTGCGCTTGCCGCCGGAGCAGAATCATTGGCGATCGGCGCCGACGACACTGCAAGCACCGGCTCGTCCGCGATCTTATTGAATGCCGGAGCAGGGCGGGGTGCCGGTTCCGGCGCCACTTCATCGGGAACGATGCTGCCGGCAAAGGCGTGGACGTTATCGCCGGTCCGGTTGATCGCCTTGGGAAGTTGTTTGCGGGTCATGCGGCGGCCTGTTTTACGCCGAGAACGGCATCGAGCTCATCGGCAATTGTCGCGATCTCGCGCGCAGCCGGACCTTTCCAGCTGATCAGGCTCGGGGTGGCGCCCCACAGCGTCGCTTCCGGATAGGCGACGCGGTTTTGCATTTCGGCGGCCAGCACCGGCAGGCCCGCTTCGGCGAGTTCGTTGCGGATGTGCCGAGCGATTACGGAGTCGCGCGTCGTCTGCGTCAGCAGGCAACGGAAGACCGGACGCCGTCCGTCGGGACGATCGGTCAAAATGTTCAGCGTGTCGAGCATGCGGTCGACGTCGAACGGCGACGGCTTGACCGGCACCAGCACGAAGTCGGCGGCCGCCAGGCATTCAAGCGTGGTCTTGGAGCGAAAGCCCGGCGTGTCGATAATGACCGGACCGGTGCCGGCCAGCTGCCGCGCGGTTTGTGAAGCAGCTTCCGTCGCGTCCTCGATGATATTGACGCCGCCAAGTGCGCGCTCGCGTGCGGCAAGCCGCATGATTGAGCGCTGCGGATCGGCGTCGATCAAGGTCGGCCGTCGTCCGGTGAGATGCCAATGCACGGCGAGACAGCTCGCAAGCGTGCTCTTGCCGCTGCCACCTTTCATGGTGGCGACTGTGATGATCATGTTGGTCATTTGCCCGTCACCTGCACGACTCTCCAGTAAAGCTCGCGCGGAGCGAATCAGCCCGACCAAGGTAACGGATTTGCGCCGGACTGCCTATTGTTCCGGCACGCCGATTCGCTTTTGTTGCTTGGAAGGCAGAGCCGGATGATCGGTCAGGATGGTCGATCAGGATGTGCGGATCGGGATGGGAATCGGCCGCCGCGTTGCCTTGACCAGCGGACGGCGTATCCGATAGCGCGGCACGACATGCCGCACCAGGACGAAGCCGCCGAGCATCAGGCTTGTCCACACCGCGACGCTGAAATAGAGCGACATCCATGCGATCTCGCCCTGCCACGGCGTGAAACGGTGGGTCACGACCCACCGGGTCGCGAGATCGTAAAGCCCCGAGAACAGGCCAAGGAGCGGCTTGCCGTTCGCCAGGTCCGCCTGCCAGCGCTCGAAATACATCGGCACGTCCACAGCCGACATGAACAGGACGTAGCAGGCGACACCGGCCGCGGCCGCCGCGATCGCCAGGCGCGCTGGGCCGTGGAAGCTCAACATGAGCCGCAGCAACGCCACGCCGATCAGCACGAAGGCCGTGGTCCAAATCGAATTTTCCAGAACATTGCCGAGGAAATTCGTCGAGATCACCGCGTACCACGAGCAGCACTCGGCGAGCGCGATCAGCGGCACGATCATGGCGGCGATGTTCTTGGTCGTATCGGAACGGCTGATCTTGCCGAGCTCGTGCAGCACGATCGCCCATTGCGCGGCAAAGCACAATTCGGCGACGGTCGCGACCGAGCGGCCGACCATCACGCTCGACAGCCAGGTGTCGAACAGACAGATGCGCTGCACGTCGGCGCGCGGCAGGATCGAACGGAAGGCGCAGCCGAATACATAAGCGGCGGCGAGCAGCACCAGCGGTTCGATCGCCAATATGCCGGTCGAGGTGCGGATCGCGGCGCGGCTGGAATGGCGGTGAAGCTTGAACCACAGCGTGATGTTCAGCGCGCTGACGACCACCAGACAGCACCACCATATCGCGACGGGATTGGACCAGGTCAGCCAACCGAAGCTCATTGCCATTCTCTGCCAGCGTGGATTTTTGCGAGGCTTGTCGCCGAGTCTTGTGTCACCAAGTCGTATGTCGCCAAAGGGTCTTGTGTCGCCAAAGAGTCCTGTTGCACCGAAGCTGTCACAGCGCCCCCTGTCACTAAGTGCTCATAACACCGAAACAATAGTGACACATATGGCTAGATTTTGATGGCGCGAGGGCCGCGACAATGTTGCGGATGCGAAGCGGCGAGGGCTCTCCCTAGCCTTCCGCAAGCCCGCGCGACGAACATCATAAGCGATTGATGTTGCAGCAATAACGCGAGGTGCGCCGGCTGCGATTAACAACCAGTCCATTGGCGGCAGCTTGGCCTCTGCCATATTTGCGGCTCAAGAGGCTGCGAACCAAGCGGATTGGGGAATTAGCGCGGTGGGGAGCTTTGCGGCGGGCGAGTTCGATGAGGGGGTGCGGCGACGCTGTCGGGTCGCCGGTCGCGTTGGCGACCGGCCGAACGCGCGCGCGATTTCGCGCCTGGCCTGACATGCCGCGCAGCTTCGCACCGTTCATGACTTTGACGCTCGCCGGCGCGCTTTTCGGCTGCACCTCGAACGACAGCGGCGAGCTTCTGATCGATCCCGGCCGCT
>DATHPQ010000070.1:0-37488 GCA_035483735.1 Xanthobacteraceae bacterium
GATCGTGACGGTATCGAACCTTCCGGCCTATCCCGGCCGCGCCATGAAGGCCGAGCTCGATGCGCTGCAAAAAGCATTCGAGACGCCGCAGCATCCGGTGGTGGCGATCGTCGGCGGCGCAAAAATTTCGACCAAGCTCGATCTGCTCGGGCATCTGTTGTCGAAGGTCGAGACGCTGATCATCGGCGGCGGCATGGCCAACACCTTCCTCGCCGCCCAAGGCAAGCCGATCGGCAAGTCGCTGTGCGAGAACGATCTGATCCAAAACGCCCGCGACATTTTGGCAAAAGCCAAGGCGCTCAAGCGCGAGATCGTGCTGCCGGTCGACGTGGTGGTGGCGCAAAAGCTCGCCGCGCACGTGCCGACGCGGGTGGTCGCGGTCGAGGACGTCGGCGCATCCGACATGATCTTGGACATCGGCCCGCGCAGCATCGAGCATGTCATCTCGGTGCTGGCCCGCTCCAAAACCCTGGTCTGGAACGGCCCGTTCGGCGCCTTCGAGGTGGAACCGTTCGACACCGGAACCGTCGAGGTCGCCGAGGCGGTCGCGGAACTCACGGAAGCGAAAAAGCTTGTCAGTTTTGCCGGCGGCGGCGACACCGTGGCGGCGCTCAATGTGGCGGGCGTCACGGGCCGCCTGAGCCATGTCTCGACCGCGGGCGGCGCCTTTTTGGAATCGCTCGAAGGCAAGACCCTGCCGGGGGTGGAAGTGCTGCTGGTCCGCGAGACTTCCGCGGCCGCAGGCGCATAGAATAAGGTCAAACACGCTGCCGAATCGCGGCGCCGACGCTTGGAGAGGAAGATGAATCTCAGCGAATTGAACAAGGTCGCGGAGGCCATGGTTGCCCCCGGCCGCGGCATTCTGGCCGCCGATGAATCCACCGGCACCATCAAGAAGCGCTTCGATGCGCTCGGCGTGGAATCGACCGCCGACAGCCGGCGCGACTACCGCGAAATGCTGTTCCGCACCAAGGAGGCGATGTCGAAATATATTTCCGGCGTCATCCTCTACGACGAGACCATCCGGCAGAACGCCAAAGACGGCACGCCGCTGGTCAAGATCATCGAGAAAGCCGGCACGCTGCCCGGCATCAAGGTCGACAAAGGCACCAAGCCGCTGCCGTTCTGCGCGGGCGAGCTGATCACCGAGGGGCTCGACGGACTCGGCGAGCGGCTCGCTGAATACCGCAATCTCGGCGCCAAATTCGCCAAGTGGCGCGCCGTGATCGATATCGGCGCCAACATCCCGAGCTACGATTGCATCATGACCAATGCTCACGCGCTCGGCCGCTATGCCGCGCTGTGCCAGCAGGAAGGCATCGTGCCGATCGTTGAGCCGGAAGTGCTGATGGACGGCGATCACGACGCCGACCGCTGCGCCATGATCACCGAATGGGTGCTCAAGACGGTGTTCGAGCAGCTTTATTATCAGCGCGTCGCGCTCGAAGGCATGGTGCTCAAGCCGAACATGATCGTGCCCGGCAAGAAGTCGGCAAAGCGCGCATCGGTCGAGGAAGTGGCCGAGAAGACCTTGAAGGTGCTCAAAGCCTGCGTGCCGGCCTCCGTGCCCGGCATCGCGTTCCTGTCCGGCGGCCAATCCGACGAAGAGGCGACCGCGCATCTTGACGCCATGAACAAAATGGGCCCCCTGCCCTGGCGCGTGTCGTTCTCCTACGGCCGCGCACTGCAGGCGGCGCCGCAGAAGACCTGGTCCGGCAAATCGGAAAATGTCGCGGCCGCGCAGCGCGCCTTCGGCCATCGCGCCATGATGAACGGGCTTGCCACGCTCGGGCAGTGGAAAGTCGATCTCGAGCGGAAAGCGGCGTGACGCGAGGAGAGGCCACACGCCAGCGGCTTTATCTCGTCACGCCTCGCATCGAAGATCCGGCGTCGTTTGCAGGTCATATCGATCAAGCTTTGACCGCGGGCGATGTCGCCGCCGTGTTGCTGCGGCTCGCGGATGGCGACGAGCGCACGCAGATAGAGCGCGCCAAGACGATCGCCGCCGTTGTGCAGCGTCGTGATGTCGCACTACTCATCGAGGGCCATGCCGAGCTTGCGGCGCGCGCAGGCGCCGACGGCGCCCATATTGGCGGAATAGAGGCCTTTGTCGCCGCGCTTCCGCTCTTGAAACCTGACCGCATCGTCGGCGTCGGCGGCTTGTTCAGCCGTCATGATGCCATGCTCGCGGGCGAAGCCGGTGCCGACTATGTCATGTTCGGCGAGCCCGATCGGCGCGGCCGCCGCCCGCCGTTCGATGAAGTGGAAGAGCATTTGCTGTGGTGGGCGGAGCTCCTGGAAATACCCTGTGTCGGTTACGCCGGTCATCCGGACGAGGTCGCGGCATTGGCGCGCACGGGAGCCGATTTCGTCGCCCTCGGTGAATGGATATGGACGGAGCCACAAGGCGTGGCGGCCGCTGTCTCGGCCGCAGCCGGAGATCTCACAACGCCGGTCGCGCGATGACGGTGGCCAGCGTGCGAACGACGTCTTGTGCGGCAGCGCTTGTTGCAGCTCTCGTGCTGGCTCCGCCTGTTGCGCAGGCGCAGACCGGCGCGCCGCCGGCACCCGCCGCAAAACCTGCGGCAAAACCCGCAGTCAGGCCTCCTGTCGCGCCGGCCGGCAAGGGCGCGGCTGCTCCGGCTGCTCCAGCATCCGCGCCGGCCGCGTCTCCCCTCGGCAAGGCGATCTTAGATCCGGCCTATGGCGCGTTTCAGCGCGGCAATTTCCTCACGGCTTTCAAGCTCGCCGAGCAACGCGTCGAGCAGGACAAGGACCCGAAGTCGATGACCCTCCTTGGCGAGCTTTATGCCAACGGGCTGGGCGTGCCAAACGACGATGCCAAGGCCGCCGACTGGTACAAGCTTGCCGCCGCGCGTGGCGACAGCAACGCCATGTTTGCGCTCGCGATGTTCGCGCTCGCCGGCCGCGCCGGGCCGCGCGACCGTCCGGCCAGCGCCAAATGGCTCGCTTCCGCGGCCAAACTCGGTCATCCCCAAGCCGCCTACGATCTCGCGCTGCTGTATATCGAAGGTCAGTTGTTTCCGCAGGATTTCAAGCGCGCGGCAGAATTGCTGCGCACCGCGGCCGATGCCGGTAGCCCGGATGCGCAATATGCGCTCGGCACCTTCTACAAAGAAGGCCGCGGCGTGCCCAAAGACATGCACGAGGCGGTCAAGCTCTGGAGTCAGGCCGCGCTCGCCGACAATACCGACGCGCAAGTCGAATTCGCCATCGCGCTTTTCAATGGCGACGGCATTGAACGCAACGAACCCGCCGCAGCTTTGATCTTCCACAAAGCCGCGCTCCGCAACAGTGCGATCGCCCAGGACCGGCTGGCGCTCATTCTGTCCAGGGGTCAGGGCGCCCCGCTAAGCCCGATCAACGCCACCAAATGGCACCTGATCTCGCGCGCCAACGGCGAGACCGATCTTGAGCTCGACGGTTTTGTCGACAAGCTCGATCCGGAAACGCGGGTCGCCGGGGAGAAAGCGGCAAAAATCTGGCTCGACGCGCAGAAACAAGAGGCGCAGGCGCAACATCCCTGAGCGGCCGGCGGCGCTTTCCTCTTGCGTTGAAGCGCCGTCAAGGCTACGCGAAGCGACCCCATCGGACATTCGCCGGCCGCTATGCTTCATTCCGCTGTCATTAACGTCATGATCAAAGCGGCGCACCGCGCCGGCCGCAGCCTCAAGCGCGATCTCGGCGAGGTCGAGCAGTTGCAGGTGTCGCTCAAAGGGCCGCGCAATTTCGTCACCGCTGCCGACAAGCGCGCCGAAGAGATCGTGCGCGAAGAGCTCGCCAAGGCGCGGCCCGATTACGGCTTCCTCGGCGAGGAAGGCGGCACCCATGAAGGCAGCGATAAGACCCATCGCTGGATCGTCGACCCACTCGATGGCACGACCAATTTTCTGCACGGCATTCCGCACTTCGCGGTCTCGATCGCGCTCGAGCGCAGCGGTACGATCGTCGCCGGCCTGGTCTATAATCCCGCCAACGACGATGTGTTTGTCGCCGAGCGCGGCAAAGGCGCCTTCCTGAACGATCAGCGAATCCGCGTCGCCGGACGGCAGCGGCTGTCGGAGGCGGTCGTTGCCTGCGGGCTGCCGCATTATGGGCGCGGCGATCTTGAGCTTGGGCGGAACGAAATCGAAGCCGCGCAACAGCATTTCGCCGGTTTACGCCGCTTCGGCGCGGCCGCTCTCGACCTCGCCTGGATCGCGGCCGGACGCTTCGATGCCTATTGGGAGCGCGATCTCTCGCCGTGGGACATGGCCGCCGGCATTATCCTGGTGCGCGAAGCCGGCGGCTTCGTCACCGATCTCGACGGCCACGATGCGATTTTCACCAAGGGCCATGTCGCCGCCGGTAATGAAACGATGCATCGTGAGCTGCTGAAGCTTCTCAAGGACGCCGGCAAGAAAGCCAACAAAGAAGCGGCTGCGCCGTGACGCGCGAGCCCGGCATTTCGCTTCGGGCTTATCAAACGGATGACGAGGACGCCTCCGTCGCCTTATGGCTGCGCACCTGGCAGGCGACCTATCCCGCTTTGGATTTCGCCGAGCGGCTCGACTGGTGGCGGGAACGCTGGCGCCGCGAATTGCTGCCGGTCGCCGAAGTTTTCATCGCCGAAGCGAATGGCAGCATGATCGGTTTCGTCACCATCGACACCGCTACGCGCTATCTCGATCAGCTTGTGGTCGCGCCGGAATATTGGGGCGCTGGTGTGGGGCTGGATCTCATCGCCGAAGCCAAGCGCCTGTCGCCGTCAGGCGTCGACCTTGACGTCAATGTCGACAATGCGCGCGCACTCGCCTTTTATCGCAAATGCGGATTTGCCATCACCGGCGACGGCAAAAATCCGATCACCGGCCGGCCGATCCACCGCATGAGCTGGCGGCCTTAAAGCAACAACGCCGCGCGATTTATCTCACACGTCCTGAAACTGCAGTTTGGCAAGCCGCGCATAGAGTCCGTTGCCGCCGGCCAGCGTTTGATGCGTGCCCTCCTCGACGATGCGGCCTTCGTTCATCACCAGGATCCGGTCGCATGACTGCACCGTCGCCAGGCGGTGCGCGATCACGATCGTGGTGCGCTCGCGCATCAGGTCGGTCAGTGCCGCGGCGACTTGTTTCTCGCTTTCGGCATCGAGCGACGACGTCGCTTCGTCGAGCAAAAGCAGCGGCGCATTGCGGAGGATCGCCCGCGCGATGGCGATGCGCTGGCGCTGCCCGCCGGAGAGCGTGATGCCGCGCTCGCCGACCGGCGTGTCGTAACCTTGCGGCAGCGCCGCGATGAAGCCCGCGGCATTGGCGTGCTCGGCCGCGCGCGCGACCTCGGCATCGGAGGCATCGGGGCGGCCGAAGCGGATATTGTCGCGCACCGAGCTTGCAAACATCACGCTGTCCTGCGGCACGAGCGCAATGCGGCCGCGCAATTCCTTGGGATCAAGGTCGGCGAGCCGCACGCCGTCAAACGTAATGCGGCCCGCGGTCGGATCGTAAAAGCGCAGCAAGAGATGAAAGATCGTGCTCTTACCGGCGCCGGACGGGCCGACGATGGCAAGCTTCTCGCCTTGCCGCACCCGAAACGACACGCCATTGAGTGCAGGCGCATTTTGCCGCGTCGGATAGGCGAAGCGCACGTCCTCGAAAGCCGCCTCACCGCGCGGCGGCACAGGCAGAGCAAGCGGCTGCGCCGGAGCGAGGATCGCGGGTTTTATGGAAAGAATCTCGAAAAGCCGCTCCGCGGCGCCCGAGGCCGCCGCCACCTCGCCGCCGGTTTCCGACAGCGAACCTAAGGCGCTCGACGCCAAGACGGCATAGAGGATGAACTGCCCGAGCCGCCCAGGCGTGATCTGCAACGACAAGACCTCCTTGGCGCCGATCCAGAGCACGACGACGACGCTCGATGAGACCATAAAGATCGCGAGCGCGGTGAGCAGAGAGCGCGCGCGGATTGATTCTCGCGCGGCGAAGAAAGCCTGTTCCACTGCGCCACGGAAGCGCGCGATGCCGAGCCGCTCATTGGTGAAAGCCTGCAGCACGCGGACCGCGCCGATCAGTTCGGCGGCATAGGCCGACGCTTCGGCAAGCGTATCCTGAGCGAAACGCGAACGGCGACGCACCGCGCGGCCGAAGGCGTAAAGCGGCAGTACGATGATTGGAATCGCGAGCAGCACGTAGAGCGAAAGCTTCGGGCTCGTCACCACCATCATGATGCTGGCGCCGACGAACAGCACGAAATTGCGCAGCGCGACTGAAATCGAAGAGCCGACGCTGGCCTTGATCTGCGTCGTGTCGGCGGTGAGCCGGGAGATCATCTCCCCGGTTCGCGCTTCGTCGAAGAAGACAGCCGACAGCGAGGTCAGATGCGCGAACACGTCGCTGCGCAAATCGGCGACGATGCGCTCGCCGAGCGTGGTGACGAGGTAGTAGCGCGAGGCGCTGGCAAAGGCGAGCACGCCGGCGATTCCAATCATCACCAGAAAGTAGCTGTTGATGAGGTTAAGACCGCGTTCAGTGAAGCCGAAATCGATCATGCGGCGGGCGGCGATCGGCACGACCAGCGTGGTCACGGCCGCCAGCACCAGCGCGCCGAAGGCGGCAAGCGCCCGGCCGCGGTAGCGGCCGATATAGGGCAGCAGCGAGGCGAGCGGCCGCAGGCCGGGCCGGGGCTTGGCCGGCGTCTCGGCTGCGGCGGAACCCAAGAGTTCAGCCGTCCCTTCCGGCGTGTCTCGGCCGACCGGCTCCAGTACGGCGCCTGCCGTATCGTTTTGGGCGCGCAAATTCATTCAAGCACGCAAATTCATCGATAATTCGGCGCCCCCCGGCGATGCGGGCTGGACTTTGCCCCTTGTGCGCCGCTCTGGCAATGTGGGGGCCGCCGCGCAAATCGGCACAGCTTCGGCTTGTCGGGACGTCGTTCCCGCGTTATACAGCCGCCAAATTTCCGCAAATCCTCAAGCTTTGAGAAAGCGCCGGAACGACGCCATGAAGCCCGATACGCATCCCGATTACCACACGGTCAAAGTGGTTATGACCGACGGTACCGAATTCACCACCCGCACGACCTGGGGTCAGCCGGGCGATACGTTGCATCTCGATATCGACCCGAAGTCGCACCCGGCCTGGACCGGCGGCCAGCAGCATCTGCTGGACCGCGGCGGCCGTTTGTCGCGATTCCAGAAGAAGTTCGAAGGCTTCCTGAAGAAGTAACGCGCCGAAGCTTCGGTCAGCGACTTCAGGCTTCGGATTCGAAGGCGGCCTTCAACAGCCCCATTTGCCGTTCGACCGGATTATCGACCGGGACATTCAGGTCCGGCGGCGCGTGCATGGTCGCATCGAGCCGCCGCACTTCGGTCTGCAGCCTGGTCGAGCGCGCGATCAACTCCTGGAGCTTTTCCGGCAACAGTTCCAGCGATTTGGCGTCGCCCGGCTCGCAGGCGGCAAGACGCACCTTGCTTTTTTCCTTGTGGGCCTGGGCGAGCGTCATCTCGCCCTCTTTTACGGCGCGGTGCAGCAACAGCCACGACGCAAGCTGCATCAGCCGCGTCGTCAACCGCATGCTTTCGGTCGCATAAATAAGGCTAGCGCTACGCTCGAGCTTCTTGGATTCAGTGCGGCCGGAACCGTCGAGATAGCTCGCGGTTTCCTCCACCAGCGCCATGCCATCGCGGAAAAGCGTCGCGAAGACCTGAGAACTCGCCAGCCGTTCGCTGAAAGAAACCGCGCCAACTTCCATCGCACGCTTATCTGACATATACGCCTCACAACTAGTGCCGCCGACTGAAGCTCCCGTGCACTTTGCTGCGCTACGCCCTTTGCCGCGCACACGCCGAGGGAACTTCACATCGAAAAACAGCCCTAGAACCCCATTTAGCACCTCAAGCTTTCGAATTTCGTGTCGGAGATTGCCGCAACATCTCACGAAATTCGTAAGCAGGGCACTGACGACAGCATCGCGCGAGACGCGCAGACTGTCCAGCGCCAAGCGGAATGAAGCTGCCGACATAGTTGCCGGCCGTCGGCCATCGTTGCCACGCTCTCGCCGCAACGATTGAAAAATCGCGAACCGAACAAAAAAGAGCCGCCGTTGCCGGCGGCTCAAGGTGATAACAGGGAGGCGTCAAACAGAGTGGACAGGAGCCACTCAATGTCCAGAAGATGGACATGCTTTGTAATGAACGAGAAAGCTTAACGAAAGGTTAAGGAATCTCAAAAACTTGGCGAATCTTTTTCAAGCATAGCACGAGCCTGCAAGACGCCAAGCTAAAGTCACGAAAAACTTATTTCTTAAAGAACAGATCAGCGGCTGATTTCACCGCGCGTTTTTTTTCGATGTCGGTCTCAAGTCGCGCGATTTCGTCCTTCAACAACGCGATGCGGGCAGCAAGCTCATCGGCCGAGAGCAGCGTCAGATCCTGCCCGATTTCGTGCGCGAGCTTCTTCTTCGGCGCGTCTTCGTCGTCGACAGCGGCCATATTCGCTCTCCCTGGGCGAGAATTTTAGCTCCCGCTCCCGGTCTTGTCACACGCGGCCGACGCTGCAGCTTCGCCCATGATGTTCACCGTTATTACTACCGGAAAGTCCGTCGAAAACAGCAACCAACCCGGCAAGAAACTGCCTGACCCCTTGAAAGTAAACGGGAATATTCTTGCTCTGCGGAACCGCAGCCGCTACTAGTTTCCGCTTGCAGCGGATCCGAGGCTGTCGGATCCCGCGCAGGCAGACGGGCCGTCGCGAAATCGGCGCAAAGCCTGTTAGGAAGTGGTCGGATTCCGCGATTGCGGCGCATTCAGCGCCGTTGCCGGCCTCGGAGGTTGTCTTTGGTATTTTGGCGCGCCGCCCGTTCAAGCACCGCGTCTCTCTGCGCGATGTTGGCGATCGCTGCGGCGCTCTTTAGCGCTGCGCCGGCGAATGCTGTGGACGCGGTTAACGTTCGCACCGACGCCGCCGCCATCGACTTGACCGATGCTGTCGAGTTCCAGCAGACCGACAACGGCCGCATCCAGGTTTCGACCGCGCCCGGCGCCGACGGCATCATCCGCCGCATCGAGGTGCGCGGCCGCGAGGCGGGGCGGAACTGGGCGGTGTTCGCGCTCGCCAATAACGGCGAGGAGCAGATCGACCGCCTCATCGTCGTGCCGCATTATCGCATGGTCGGTTCCGGCCTGATCTGGCCCGACCTCGGCCTCTCGCGCATCGTCTCCATCACCCCTTCGTCCGGCGACCCGCCCGACCGCCAGGACAACCCGAGCGCAGATATTTTCCGCATCACGCTCGATCCGGGCACGGTGATCACCTTTGTCGCCGAGCTGCGCACCGACAACCTGCCGCAAATCTATCTGTGGGAGCCCGACGCCTATAAAGACAAAGTCAATTCGCTGACGCTCTATCAGGGCATCGTCATCGGCATTGCCGGTCTGTTGGCGCTGTTCCTGACCATCCTCTTCGTGGTCAAAGGCAGCGTGATGTTCCCGGCCGCCGCCGCGCTCGGCTGGGCCGTGCTGGTTTATATCGGCATCGATTTCGGCTTCTGGCCAAAAGTCTTCGACATGTCGTCAAGTTCCGAACGCATCTGGCGCGCCTCGGGCGAGGCGATCCTTGCCGCAACGCTGCTGGTGTTTCTGTTCGCCTATCTCAATCTCAATCGCTGGCATGTGCGCTATATCCACATCACGCTGGGCTGGCTCGCCTTCCTCGGCGCGCTGGTCGCAGTGGCGCTGTTCTCGCCGGCTGTCGCCTCGGGGATCGCGCGCATGTCGCTGTTCATGATCGCCATCTTCGGCTTCGCGCTGGTGATTTATCTTGCGACGCACGACTATGATCGCGCGGTGATGCTGATCCCAACCTGGCTGCTGCTGGTGGTCTGGGTGATCGCGGCGGCGATGACGGTGCTCGGCTTTGTCACCAACGACATTATCGGGCCGGCGCTGCTCGGCGGGCTGGTTCTGATTGTTATGCTAATCGGATTCACGGTGATGCAGCATGCCTTTGCCGGCGGCGCGACCGGCGCCATCGTCTCCGACGTCGAGCGGCGGGCACTGGCGCTGACCGGCGCCGGCGACATGATCTGGGACTGGGACGTCGCCGCCGACAAGGTGTTCACCAGCCCCGAGACCGAAGCCGCGCTCGGCCTGAGCCGCGGCTCGCTCGACGGCCCTGCCGCCAGATGGCTCGACGTGCTGCACCAGTTCGACCGCGACCGGTTCCGCGCCACGCTCGACAGCGTCTTGGAGCAGCGGCGCGGCCGGGTGGCGCAGGATTTCCGCCTGCGCACCGCCGACGGTCACTATTTATGGTTTGCGCTGAAAGCGCGGCCGGTGGTCGGCTCCGACGGCGAGGTGATCCGCCTCGTCGGCACGCTCACCGACGTGACCGAGATCAAGACCGCTGAAGAGCGGCTGCTGCACGACGCCGTACATGACAATCTCACCGGCCTGCCCAATCGCGAATTGTTCCTCGACCGGCTCGACGCGGTGCTGGGCTTCGCCAAGACCGATTCCGCCATCCGCCCGACGGTCATGGTCGTCGACCTCGACCGCTTCAAGCAGGTCAACGACTCGGTCGGCATGGCGGTCGGCGATTCCATCCTGCTGACGCTGGCGCGCCGGCTCGGCCGGCTGATCAAGCCGCAGGACACGCTGGCGCGGCTGTCCGGCGATCAGTTCGGGCTGCTCCTGCTCTCGGAAAAGGATCTCGCGCGCATCACCGCATTTTCCGAAACGATCCGTCGCACCTTGCGGGCGCCAATCACCTTCCGCGACCGCGAGATTTTCTTGACCGGCTCGGTCGGCTTGGTGCTCGGCGAAACCAACGAGCCGCAGCGCGCCGAAGAGCTGCTCAAAGACGCCGAGCTTGCAATGTATCATGGCAAGCGCGGCGGCGGCGATCGTATCGAAGTCTTCAAGCCCGCGATGCGCGCGCGCAAGAACGATCGGCTGTCGATCGAGTCCGATCTGCGTCGCGCGCTCGAACGCGACGAGATCAGCATCCTGTATCAGCCGATCATCCGTCTCGAGGACCGCGCCGTTGCCGGCTTCGAGGCGCTGGCGCGGTGGAATCATCCGAAGCTCGGCCGCATGTCGCCGATCGATTTCATCAACATCGCCGAGGAGACCGGTCTCATCGTCGAGCTCGGCCTGTTCGTGCTCGATCGCACCGCGCGCCAGCTCTCGACCTGGCAGCGCACGCTGCGCCAGCGCGAGCCGCTCTTCGCCAGCGTCAACGTCTCGTCGCGGCAATTGCTGCGGCACGATCTGATCCAGGATATCCGCACCGTGCTGGCGCGCTCACCGCTCACCCGCGGATCGCTCAAATTGGAGATTACCGAGTCCGTGGTGATGGAGAACCCGGAACACGCCGCCCAGATGCTGCATCGCATCCGTGAGCTGGGCGCAGGCCTCGCGCTCGACGATTTCGGCACCGGCTATTCGTCGCTATCCTATCTGCAGCGCTTTCCGTTCGACACCATCAAGATCGACCAGTCGTTCGTGCGCACCACGCCGAAGGGCACGCGGCCGGTGATCCTGCGCTCCATCATCACGCTCGCCCACGATCTCGGCATGGACGTCGTGGCTGAGGGCGCGGAATCCGATTCCGATGCGGTCGAACTGTCGCAGCTCGGCTGCGAATACGCGCAAGGCTTCGTCTTCGGCGAGCCGATGAGCGCCGAGCGCGCGCGGGCGCTGCTCGAGCCGGAGCCGGCGGCAAGCCGGCACGCCGAATCCGGCGTGAAGACCAAGGTGTTCTGATTAAAAGTGTTCTGATTAAAAGCGTTCTGATTAGAGCGTTCTGATTATATGGGCCCGGTGTCAGGCGTGACCGGCTTCGCTTGACAGCATGCCGAGATCGATACCGATCTTTTTCAGCGCCAGCTCGTATTTGCCGCCGATATCGGTACCGAAAATAAGGTCAGAGTCCGCTGCGCAATGCAGCCAGCCATTGCCTTGAATCTCGTTTTCCAGCTGGCCCGGCGCCCAGCCCGCATAGCCGAGCGCGAGGATGGCGCTTTCCGGCCCGTCGCCGCGGGCGATGGCTTTGAGAATATCGATGGTGGCGGTGAGGCAGATGCCGTCGTCGATCGGCAGCGTCGAATTCTCGATGAAAAAATCGGCGCTGTGCAGCACGAAGCCGCGCTCGGTCTCAACCGGTCCGCCGCGCATCACTTTCACCACACCGGTCCGCGTCGGCAGCCGGATCGCGTCGGCCGACGGGATGACATTCAGCTTCACCAAGAGGTCGGAGAAATTGATGTTCGGCGCCGGATGATTGACGACGATGCCCATCGCCCCTTCGGAGGAATGCGCGCAGACATAGATGACGGAACGCGCAAACCGGTCATCGAGCATCGCCGGCATGGCGATGAGCATCTGGCCGTCGAGAAAACCTCGGCGCCGGCTGGTTTGCGACTTGGCGCGCGGCAGTTTCATGGTGCAAAGGTTAGCCGATCATTGTGCAATTGCAAACGAACGAGGGGGTGAAAAGTTCACAATATGACTTTTACGCCTGCGCCGAAATTTTGGCGGCCGTAGGACCGGGCGCACGTGTCAAGTTAAGTAATAGTCACAATCATGTCAGTGGCGCTTGGCCGCAGACAGACTTAAACAGCGCCCATAACTTATTCGCATCCAAGAACTAAACTGGCCACAATCGCCTTCATGACAGCATTCGTGACAAAGCCCGTGCGCGAGCGTCTTCGATCAACAATCGTCGCCGCGCTGTTTTGCGTTCCGGTTGGCGGACTGGTGTCGGCCGTCTGGGCGCAGGACGCTTCCGAATGGGATGCGCAGAATCATACCGCGGCGCGCCTGATCGCGGGGTCGCAGGTTGCCGGCTCCGACACCAAGATCGTGCGCGCGGGTGTAGAGATCAAACTCGATCCCGGTTGGAAGACCTATTGGCGCGATCCCGGTGATTCCGGCGTACCGCCGAAACTGGATTTCGCCGGCTCGGATAACGTCAAGTCCGTCACCGTGCTGTGGCCCGCGCCGGAACGGTTTCCCGACGGCGCTGGCGGTAATTCGATCGGCTATCTCGATCACGTCATTCTGCCGCTGCGGATCACGCCGCAAGACGCGAAGGAGCAATCATCGCTCAAGCTCAAGCTCGGTTACGACATCTGCGGCAATATGTGCGTGCCGGTCGAGTCCGATCTCAAGCTTGCAATCAACGGTGACGGCGCCGAGGAGATGGCGATCGAGAAAGCGGAAATCCGCGTGCCGCGGCGCGTCGCGCTCGGCGAAGGCAGCGACACCAAAGGCGTAAAGGGCAGCGGCGGCAAAGGCCTCGCTATTCTTTCGGTGCATCGCGAGCCCGGCGACGGCCACGACCGCGTAATCGTCGAAGTGTCGGCTCCCGCCAGCACGCCGGTCGATCTGTTTGCCGAAGGCCCGACCCCGGATTGGTCGTTGCCGCTGCCGGAACTCAAAGGCGGCGGCAACGGACCGTCGCGGCAATTCACCTTCGATCTCGATGGGCTGCCGCCCGACGCCCAGGCTAAAGGTGCGATGCTGATATTGACCGCCGTCTCCGACGACGACGCCATCGAGGTTCCGGCACGGCTCGATTAAGCGCGCCTATAAGCGCGTCTGCCTCGATTTTTCAGCACGCAATCCTTGCCGAAAACCGGTTTCCCCTTTGCGCGATGATGCTCTAGTTTAGCGCGCCGCCGCGCGGGTGGCGTCACGTCTATACTGAGAAACGCGAGAGGATTGTAATCATGACTATCAAGGCCGGCGACCGCGTCCCAAGCGGCTCCTTCACGGTAATGACGGCCGATGGGCCGAAGCCGATGACCACGGACGAATTGTTCAAGGGCAAGAAAGTGGTGTTGTTCGCCGTTCCGGGCGCCTTCACGCCGACCTGCCACAAGAACCACCTGCCGGGCTTCGTGAAAAACGCGGCCTCAATCAAGGCGAAGGGCATCAACACGATCGCCGTGACCGGCGTAAACGATGTCTTCGTGATGGACGCCTGGAAGAAGGCGACCGGCGGCGACGCCATCGAGTTCCTCGCCGACGGCAGCGGCAATTGGGCCAAGGCGCTTGGGCTTACCGCTGACTTGACCGAGCGCGGGCTTGGCTTGCGCTCGCAGCGTTACGCCATGGTGGTCGAAGACGGTGTCGTGAAAACGCTCAATATCGAAGACTCGCCGGGCAAGGCCGATATTTCCGGCGCCGATAATTTGATCAAGAGTCTCTGACCGACGGGCAGCGCGACGAATAAGCAACCCTCCCCTTTATTAGGGGGAGGGTTTTACTTTTCCCGCAGCACGGATTTCGGCAATCGCTTCGCCCACCAGCGCATCGGCGCGCTCGTTCATGTCGTGACCGGCGTGGCCCTTCACCCAATGCCAGCTGATTTGATGCTGGCCAAGCGCCGCGTCGAGGCGCTCCCACAGATCGACATTCTTCACCGGACTCTTGTCGGCGGTCTTCCAGCCGTTGCGCTTCCATTTGCCGATCCACGACATGATGCCGTTGCGCAGATATTGGCTGTCGGTGTGCAGATCGATACGGCACGGCTTCTTGAGCGCTTCCAGCGCCGAAATCGCGGCCATCAGCTCCATGCGATTGTTGGTGGTGTCGAGCTCGCCGCCCTTGAGCTCCTTCTTGAGCTCCCCGAAAGCGAGAATGGCGGCCCAGCCGCCGGGACCCGGATTGGGCGATGCACCGCCGTCGGTGTAAATGACAACATGCGGCAGCGACGTTGCGTCACTCACGGCTCACTCACTCCGTAATCCCGGAAGCTTTTGATCGTTTGATGGAAGCGAAGCTTGCGCGCATATTCGCGCGGGTCTTTCGGCTTCACCAAGGCGCCTGCCGGCACGTCGAGCCAGTCGACCAGACGCGTCAGCAAAAAACGCACCGCGGCGCCGCGCGCGAGCAGCGGCAGCTTGTCCCATTCCTGACGCGACAGCGGGCGTGTCTTGGCATAGCTCGTGAGCAGCGCCTGCCCTTTGGTGACGTTATAGGAATGATCGGACTCGAAGCACCAGGCGTTCAAACAGATCGCGATGTCATAGGCGAGCGTGTCGGTGCAGGCGAAATAGAAATCGATCAGCCCCGACAATTTATCGGCGAGGAAGAAAACATTGTCCGGAAACAGATCGGCATGGATGACGCCCTGCGGCAGGCCGCGCGGCCAATCGCGCTCCAGGACTTCAAGCTCGGCCGCGACCAGCGTCTCGAGATTGCGTTCCACTTTGTGGGCGCGCTCCCGGCAGTTCTCGTAAAGCTGACGCCAGCCTGACACCGACAGCGCATTGTCGCGACGCATCGCAAAATCGGCGCCGGCAATATGCAGCCGCGCCAGCGCCTCGCCCAGCGCCGCGCAATGCGCCGCGCTCGGCCGGCGGATCCACAGGCCGTCGAGAAAGGTGACGATAGCCGCGGGCTTGCCGGCGAGCCGGCCCAGAACCTCGCCGTCGCTGTTCTTCACCGGCTGCGGGCAGGTGATGCCGCGCGCCGCCAGGTGCTCCATCAGGCCGAGAAAGAACGGCAGATCGCGCTCGGCGACGCGCCGCTCGTAAAGCGTCAGAATATAATTGCCGCGGGCGGTATGGACGAGGAAGTTCGAGTTCTCGACGCCTTCGGCAATGCCCTTGTAGGACAAGAGCTCGCCGACATCGTAAGCGGCAAGAAAGCGACCGAGATCCTCGGCCGTGACATCGGTATAAACCGCCATGCGGAGCTCCAAGCGATCGTCGCGGCTAACCCGGCATGTGTGTCCGCGTCAAGCTTTGTCCGCGTCAAGCCGTGCCGCCCGCGAGCCAGGCGGAAAACCGTGCATAGAGATCGGCCGTCTCGGGACCGCCGTCGCGATAGACCACCGGCGCCAGCGCCCGACCCTCGGCATGCGCGATCCGGAACGCCATGTAACGGTATTGCTCCGGGTAATGCGAGGTGTCCTCTGCGAACAGCGCGTCGAATTCGGACGACGGCTCGACCGGATCGAGCCGGTCGCGCTCATAGATCGCGGCGCGCTCGGCGATCAGCCAGGCACTGCCGTGGCGCTCCACCCGGTCGAGGAAGCGCGAGCACGAGGTGAGGTCGACATCGACGCCGCCGAATTTCTGCCGGACGCGGATGACGACGCTGGTTTCGGCCGTGGCGCGGTCCTTCTCGATCTTGATGAACGGCGCCGAGAGATGATGCCGCGACCAGGTATGGCGGGCGGCATGGCCCGCCCGGCAGCGCTCGACGAATTGCTCGAACGGTCCGCGAAACCAGGACACCGAAATGTGCCCGTCGGCGGTGAAGGTCGAGCGCAGCTCCTTCCATTTGCCCTGGTCGCGATAGAGACCCCAGGCATTGATCAGCTCGGCGATGGCGAATTTATCGGCATAGTCCATGGTGACGTCCATGGTTGCTCTCTACAGGTGCTGGACCTTGGATGCGCGGCACCATAGATAGGCGCGCTAAACCGTGCAATTAGTTGGCCCCGCCTCCCCATATCCGGCGCCCCTGCCGGCCCTCGCAATGAAGTCCCCGGAATGAAAGCCATTGTCCTTCACGAATACGGCCCGCCCGACGTTCTCCGCTACGAAGACGTTCCTGATCCCCTGCCGCGGGCCGGCGAAATCCGCATCAGGGTGCATGCCGCGACCGTCAATCGCGTGCTCGATGTAAGCTTGCGCGCCGGCAAGGAGACGTTCCGCAATCCGGTCCTGCCGCTCATTCCCGGCGTCGATAGCGCCGGTGTCGTCGATGCGGTCGGGCCTGAGGTGAGCAACTGGCACGTCGGTGACCGGGTCGCCGCCGCCGGCATCATGCCGCTCGAGCTCTGCGCCGAGGACGGCCACGGCTATGGCGGGCCGAAGGGCATGATGGGCATCAAGCGGCCGGGCGGCTTCGCCGAGCGCGTCACGGTGCCGGCCTGCGCCGCGGTCCCGTTGCCCGAAGGGCTCGACTTTCATCGCGCTGCCGTCGTCATGCGCCACGTGCCGACGGCATGGAATCTGCTCTTCCACGTCGCCGACCTAAAATTCGGCGAGACTGTGCTGATCATGGGCGCCAGCGGCAATCTTGGCACGGTCGGCATTCAGATCGCCAAGAACGTGATCGGCGCCCGTGTGATTGCCGTTGCCGGGTCCGACGACCGTCTCGCCATCGGCATGCAGCTCGGCGCCGATTTTGGCATCAATTACAGCACACACAATCTGCTCGACGAGGTGATGAAAATCACCCACGGCAAGGGCGTCGACGTGCTCTACGACAATATCGCCAATCCGGTTGTCCTGCCCGTCGCCTTCCATGCCATCGGCATGAACGGACGGCTCGTGACCGCGGGCGCGCATGCCGGCCCCAATGTCACGATCGACTTCGCTCACCTCTATCACAAGCAAATCACGATCCGGGGCCGTCCCGGCTACACGCCGTCCGACCTGCCGCATTGTCTTGCCGCCGCGGCCCAGGGAAAAGTCATTCCGCATATCGAGCGGGTGATGCCGCTGTCGCAGGCGGCCGAAGCGCACCGCCTCATTGAGCAGCACGAGAGCCATGGCAAAATCGTGCTCGATCCGACGCTGGGCTGATCGCCGGGGCGCGGCTATTCGCGCAAGATTATTTGATCGGGATTTGGCGAAGGAGCTGATGTGTCCAGCGCGACGGTCAGCTTTTGCGGCAAGCGCGTTGCCGGACGGTCTCCATTTCTTCCGCCTTTGCCATGAGCTCGTTGCCGAGCGCTTCAAGATTTGTAACGATCTCAGAGCGTGCGAAATTCGGCGTTTTGACGAGGCGGGCAAGACGAAAGCATTGTTCGGCTTTGTCCACAAAATATTCGGCGTTCAACATGGTGCGCGCGAAATAATAAGCACGAACGTTGGTTTCAAGTGCAATTATGCATGGCTGAAATGATATCCAAAAATAGTTGCAATCCCAGCCCTCTGGATACGTACTTTTGCGGAACAAATAAACTGCAACAAATCAAGAATCGTCGACCGGCAGCGTGGCGCCCACTGACGGCCGCGCTGCAAAGGCAGCTTGCCAGTTGGCGATACGCAAATGGCCCTTGCGCCAATCCTCATCGCTGAATCTGAAGTCCAGATAAGACAGCGCGCAACCGATCGCGATATGACCGATGCCGAACGGTGTCCTGGTCAGCGCCTCGGCCTCGCGTTCCAAACTGTCCAAGATGGCCGCCTTTCTGACGGCGGTGCTCGCGATGTGCCTGTTGGAAGGTGTTTCGCGCATCCGTTCGTCGCGAAGCAGCACCATCATCTCCAGAAATCCGTCGCCGAGCGCCTGGCGGCGCAGCGCCGTCATGCGCGCCTTTCCCGAGCGCGGAAACAATTTCGGCGCGCCGTCGAGACCGTCGAGATACTCGCAGATGACCGGCGAATCGTAGAGCACTGCACCGTCGTCGAGCACCAGCGTCGGGATTTTCGACAGCGGATTATCCTTCATCAGTTCGGCATGCGGTTTCGCCGTCGCCGCGATGGTGCGTACGCAAGTGATCCGATCGACCAGGCCGCGCTCATGCGCGACGATCATGACCTTGCGCACAAACGGCGAGCGCGGCGACCAGTGCAATTTCATGAGCGGTCCGGCGACTTATTTGCGATTTAGACAAGTGACGGTTCGACGAAAGGCGATTGGCATTTTGCCGACCGAAACGCTAGCATTCCGCAACCTTGCGGTCGAGCAATCCGCTTAGCCTTTCTCTCTTCCCAATCGGACAATCGGAAAACCTCTCATGGATTACGACCCGCGCAGCGAGCCGCATAATCTCGCGCACGACCCGACCACGAGCCTCGTCGTGCCGCGTCCGATCGGCTGGATCACGACCATCAGCCCGGCGGGCGTGGTCAATCTCGCGCCCTACAGTTTCTTCAACATGATCGCGAGCCATCCGCCTTTCGTGATGTTCTCGTCGAATACCCGCAAGCATTCGCAGCGCCATGCCGAAAGCGGCAGCGAGTTCGTGTTCAATCTCGCGACCTACGACTTGCGCAACGAGATGAATATCAGCGGTGGCGATTATCCGGAAAATGTCAGCGAACCGGAACTGGCCAAGCTCGCCATGGCGCCTTCGCGCAAGGTCAAGCCGCCGCGCGTCGCACGCTCCCCGATCGCGCTCGAATGCATTTACGCGCAGACCGTGAAACTCGTCAGCAGCAACGGCAAGACGCACAATTACGAAATGGTGATCGGCGAAGTGGTCAATGTGCATATCGACGACGCCGTGATCGTCAATGGCATGGTCGATATGACTCGCATCCGCGCCATCGGCCGGCTCGGCTATCGCGGCGACTACACCGTCGTCGACAATATTTTCGAAATGCCGCGGGTGTCGCAGGCGAAATGATCTGCAAGGCGGCCATGCAGCGGCCTAGCAAGACTTTCTGGATGTCAGCACGCCAAGAGACTTTCGGTTTAAAATGCAGGCACTTGGCAAAATAAAACAGCAATCCGAAAGCAGAGTTGCACAATGAATTTCCGTGCCCTTCGTTGACGCTGCGGGAGCGGCCGCAATAGTCTTTGCTCCACATTTCTCAACACGCGAGTGCTTGCCGTGGCCACAACCGACATCGTCGCTCCCTATACCGAAGGCCTGACACGCCGGCAGTGGAGCGTGCTCGGCGTCACCATGCTGTTCTGGCTGTTCGATGGCTATGAAACCTTCGCGCTGTTGCTGACCATCGGTCCCTCGCTGCATCAGCTTTTGCCGGCCAATGAGCTGAGCACCCTGCCCCGTGTCGCCGCCTATCTGATCTCGATCACGCTGTTCGGCTGGGCCGTCGGCGGGGTCATCGGCGGCGTCGTCGGCGATCGCCTCGGGCGGCGCTGGACCATGATCGGCGCGGTCGTGCTCTACAGCATCTTCACCGGGACGAGCGCGCTGGCGCCGACCTGGCAGATTCTCGCGCTGACGCGCTTCCTTACCGGCGTCGGCATCGGCGCGGAATGGGGCGTCGGCACCTCGCTGTTGCAGGAGACATGGCCGGAACGGCTGCGCACCAAAGGTGCCGGCGTTTTGCAAGCGGCCTTTTCCGGCGGCTTCGTGGTCGCCTCGGTTCTTTGGCTCGTGATTGGCGGTTCGTTCGGTCTCTCCTGGCGCTGGATGTATGCGGCCGGCATCTTGCCAGCGCTGTTCGTCGCGCTGCTCGCGCGCGATATCCCGGAATCCGAGCGCTGGACCAAAGCCAGTCACTCGGCGCAGGCGATCGGCGCGACACTGCGCGCCAATTCCCGCAATCTCGTGCTCGCGATTATTGTCTCGGTCTCCATCACGCTTGGCTTCTGGGCGATCTCGTCTTGGGTGCCGACCTATGCGGCGACATTGGCGTCCGATCCCAAGACCGGCGTCTATTATGCCGGCATGGCCGGACTGCTCTACGCCATCGGCGAAATTCTCGGCTGTATCGCCTTCGGCTTCCTTGCCGATAGCTGGGGCCGCCGCTGGACGCTCGCCTTCTATCTCGCCGGCTCGATCGCCATTACCCCGATCGTGTTCCTTTATGTGCGTGATCCCAACACCGTCGTCATGCTGCAGATCGCCAACGGCTTTCTCACTGGCGGGCTCTACGGCTGGTTCGCTATCCATCCGCCGGAACTGTTCCCGACCAGCATTCGTTCGACCGCGATCAGCCTGATCTTCAACTTCGCCCGCTTCCTGGCGATGTTCGGGCCGATCCTGGCGTCGAGCCTGATCGCCTTCTTCGGCGGTTATGGCCCGGCGGCGACGACCCTTGCGGGCATCTTCGTGATTGGGCTAATCGTTCTGCCGTTCCTTCCGGAGACCAAAGGACAACCGCTCCCGGCATGAGCAAAGCAACGGCGATCCTCAAGCCCGGCGTCGCTGTAACCTTGGCGCCGGGGGGCAATATCAGCTTCGAAGTCGAGACCGGCCAGCGGCTGCGGCTCTCCCAGCCCGAGGGCGAGCAAGTTGCCGACCTGATTTCGTTCAATCGCGACGATGTGCGCGAATTGCTGTCGATGCATTCGAGCCGCGCCGTCAATCTCAACTGGAAGCTGACGGCGCCGCACACACTCTACAGCAATCGCACGCGCCCGATGTTGCAGATCGAGGACGATCTGACCGGCGAGAATTATTGCGGCGGCGGCTATTGCAGCGAGCATCTGAACGTCGAGCGTTACGGTGACAAGGGTTCAGGCGCCCCGAACTGCCAATCGAATCTCGAAACGGCGATCCGCGGCTACGGCATGGATCGCTGGAATTTCAACATCGACGCCTGTTTCAACATGTTCATGACCGTCGCCTATGACGCGAACGGCGTCTGGGAGATCAGGCCGCCCAAGGGCAAGCCGGGTGACTACATGACGCTGCGCGCGCTGATGCCGCAAATCGTCGCCATTTCGAACTGCCCCATCCTGTTCAATGCTTGCAATAATTTTCGCTTGAAGCCGCTGACGCTGGAAATCCTCGCTTAGTAGGGCGATTGGGCTACGCGGCGAATTTCGCCGCCATCGTCGTCGCTTCTTCAAGGCCGTTGGCGATCAGGCAGCCCGAGCCGGCGAGTGCGTCGAGTTTCGCCGCCGCGCCCTCGCGCGCACTGCCGATCAGGGCGCCGGCATGCCCCATCTGCTTCTGCTCCGGCGCATGGCGCCCGACGACCATGGCAATGATCGGCTTGCCGAAGCCGCGCGCGGCCTCGGCAAAGGCATATTCCTTGTCGCCGCCGATCTCGCCGCAATAGAGCACGGCCGCCGTCGCCTCATCGTCGGCGAGCGCTTGCAGATATTCGTGCGGATTGCGCCCGATCACGCCGTCGCCGCCGACATGCACGACCATGCGCTGGCCGATGCCGGCAAGCGTCAACTGCCGCGCCAGCGCGAGCGCCACCGTGCCGCTGCGCACAATGACCGCGAGACGGCCCTCGCGGCAAAAGCTCGGCGCGATGGAGCCGAGCAGTCCGCTGCCCGGCACGAACAGGCCAAGCGTATTGGGGCCGATGAGCCAGCTTCCCGCCGCGCGGGCGAGCGCCGCGGCCGCGAGCGCATCATGCACCGGCACATATTCGGCCGCCGCCAAGATGGTCGGGATGCGGGATGCAGCACATTCGGCAATGGCGTCGCGCACGCCTTCGGCCGGCGTATAGATCAGCGCGATGTTCGGCTGCTGCGGTAGGTCGCCGATACGGTCATAGAGCGCCAAGCCGTCCATTACGGTACCGCCGCGACCGAGCGCGACGCCGCCAATGAGCGGCGTGCCGGCCTCACGCATGCCGGCAACCTGACTGCGCGCATAGCGGCCGGTCGGGCTGATCACCGCGACCTGCCAGGGCGCGGGGTCGAGGAACGGCAGGCGCAAACGATCCGCAAGCAATTGGCCGGACATGCGATAAAGTCCCCGGGAAAAGCATGGAAAGTCTAGACTATGCGTCTCGCCGAGGTAGAGGGAAAAGCCCTGCTGCGCCGCCACGGGCTTGCCGTGCCGCGTAGCCTGCTTTTGGTCGCCGGGGACGACGTGCCCGCAAGCGCCGCGGACTGGCCGGGCTACGTGCTCAAGGCGCAAATCCTCGAAGGCGGGCGCGGCAAGCGCGGGTTGGTGCGTTCCTTCACCGCCACGGATGAAATCCGCAATGCGCGGCGGCTCATTCTCGCCAATCTCGAAGATGCCGACACGCCGCTCCTGCTTGAGGAAGCCGTACCGATTGCGCGCGAGATTTTTGTCGCGGTCCGCGTCGACGGCACGCGGCAGGGGCTCGAAATCCTGATCGCACCGCAGGGCGGCGAGAATGTCGAACAACTGGCAAAGCTCGTGCGCATTCCGGTCGCGAGCTTCGGACCCACCACGCCTGAAACGATCTATGCCGCGATCGCAAAGCTGTTTCCCGCCGACCTCGCGGCGCGGCTTGCCCGCTATGCCGCGCGGCTCCCGGAGATCGCGCGGCGGGAGGATCTCGAGCTTTTAGAGATCAACCCGCTGGTGCTGACGGCCGACGGCAATCTTGTCGCCTGCGACGCCAAGATCGTCCGTGACGACAGCGCCGATTTTCGCCACGACCCGGCGGAATTTCCCATCAGCCGCACACTGGCGGAGCGCGCGCTCACCCCGCTCGAACGCTCCGCGCGCGACCTCGGCTTCCAGCTCGTCGAGACGTCCGGCGATGTCGTCCTCGTCACGTCCGGCGCCGGTCTCGCCATGATGATGATGGACCTTTTGGCCGATCACGGCTTTCGCGCCGCAAGTTTCATGGACAATCTGCGCAGGGCGCCGGATGAAACGATGACTGAGCGGCTGCACATCGCGCGCGCCCTCGCGGTACGGCCCAATGTCAAAGCCATCGTGTTTCAGACCGTCATCGCCTCGCGTTCACTCGCCGAGCGGATCGAGGCGCTGGTGGCCTGGATCACGGCCGAGCCGCTGCCGAAGCCGCTCTTTGTCGGGCTCGCCGCCGGCCATTCCGCGACCCGCAAGATGAGCGCTGAGAAAGCAATCGAAAAATTGCGCGCCTTGGGCGTCGCCGCTTTCACCGACCCGGTTGCGCTGGTGGAAGCGCTGGCGCGAGCGGTCGGAAAGGCCTAAACGAGCGGCCGCCGCGCCGAATAAAGCGCAGCATAGAACCTTCTGCACCATTCGGCAAAACTCGCGCCGAGATCGCGCTGGCGGCCGGGGACAAGGTCGAAAATGTAATCGCAGTCCTCGCCGACGCAGTAGAAAGTGCCCTTGCCCCGCAGCGTCTGCGCATATTCCGCATTCTCATGTCCGCAATCGGGACAGATCAAAAGAATGCGTGCAGCCGCCCGAACCTGCCGGATGTCGGCGCCGTTCCTCATTGCGTTCCCCCACAGCCCACCGGTCGCGGGCGCGTCATTGCGCGCCTCGAATCACAGCATTTTATCAAAACCTGTTAAACGAACCTTGCGGAGCGGCGCAGCACCCCGTTCCCAGAGCCTGGCTCCAGAACTCTGCCCCAAGAGTTCAGCGCCATGGCGCAACGTTTCAATGACGAACGGAATTGCAACCCTGTGGGAGCTTGTCCGGCCGCCGCCGGCACGGCAGTATGAGCCCCGGGAACAGCTGTCCGTCGGTTCTGCCGAACTCATGTGGGGCGCACGCGCATGAAGACTATTCTCGTTCCGACTGAGCACGGCGCGGCCATGGCGTCGGCGCTCGATACGGCGCTGCTGCTGGCGCGCAAATTCGACAGTTTCATCGAGGGCTTCTCGCTGCGGCCGGCGGTCGCCGATCTCGTCGCCATGGACCCCGACAGCGGGCTCACCATGGTTGCGGTGAAGGAGAACGACGCCGAGATGGTGCGGCAGGCGGAGGATATGTTCCGCTCGTTCATGCAGAACCATCAGATCCCCGAACGGAGCGGCGACGGACCGGCGGCTTTGTCCTGGCACTGGCTCAAGGACGCGCCGAGCGGCCACGATTTCGTCGGCAGCTACGGCCGGGTGTTCGACGCCATTGTGCTGGCGCGGCCGGGCGACGAATGGCAGAGCCCGTCCATGATCACGCTCGAATCCGCCTTGTTCGAGAGCGGACGCCCCGTTCTGATCGCACCGCCGTCTTCGCCGAAGTCACTTGCCACTAATATTCTGGTGGCCTGGAATTGCAGCACCGAGCAGGCGCGCACCATGGCGGACGCCATGCCGCTGCTGCGTCAGGCCGGACGCATCACCATTTGCACTGTCGAAGGCGCGACCGTCGCCGGCCCGAGCGGCGAGCAAATGGCACGGGCACTGAAAATGAACGGCATCGCCTGCGAGACCATGACGATCAAACCCGGCAAGCGGGCCGCCGGCGAGGTCTTGCTCGCCAAGGCCGACGAACTCGGCTGCGACCTCATCATCAAGGGCGCCTATACGCAAAGCCGCTTGCGGCAGATGATCTTCGGCGGCACCACCCGCTATGTTCTCGCCAATGCCAAGCTGCCGGTACTGATGGCGCATTGAGCGGGCAATTGACCTCCCTGTTGCAATCGGAGTTGCAGGCCCAGTTGCAAGCCCTCTTGCCCTTTGCCGATGCGTTGTTGCGCGTCGCGGTCGGGCTTGCGCTGGTGCCGCACGGGCTGCGCAATACATTCGGATTCTTTGCCAATACCGGCGTGCGGGCGCTGAGCATTCCGGAACTGGCCAAGCAGCTTGACCAGAGCGGCTATCGTCCGGGCAAATTCTGGGCGCCGGCCATTTCGATCACGCAGCTTGTCGGTGGGCCGCTGCTCGCGCTCGGCCTGTTCACCCGCCCGGTCGCGGCCGTTGTTCTGGTCTTTCTTCTGGTCGCCAATGTCGAGCGCTGGCATGTCGGCAAATATTTTTGGAACCAGCTCGGTCTCGAATATACGCTGATGTGGACGATTGCCACCTTCGTCGTACTCGTCCACGGCGGCGGATATTATTCGCTCGATCGCCTTCTAGGGACGTGAGATGAAAATCAAAGCCAACGGCATTACCATCAATTATCAGGTCGACGGGCCGGACAATGCGCCGTGTCTCGTGTTCTCGAATTCGCTCGCGACCACGATGGCGATGTGGGACGAGCAGGCGTCGGCACTCAAGAACAAGTTCCGGGTGCTGCGCTACGACCAGCGCGGTCACGGCGGAACCGAGGCGCCGCCCGGCCGCTATGCGTTCGACACGCTTCTTGACGATGCGCTCGGTCTTCTCGATGCCCTTTCGATCAAGAAAGCGCATTTCGCCGGCCTCTCGATGGGCGGGGCGACCGCGCTCGGCGTTGCCGAAAAACATCCCGACCGTTTCGACCGCATCATAGTTTGCGACTCGCCTTGCCAATCGACGCCGCAGAGCAGTCAGCAGTGGGAAGAACGCATCGTGATCGCCAAGGACAAGGGCATGGAAGCTTTGGTCGAGCCAACGATCGCACGCTGGTTTCCACCCGAGACGGTCGCCAAGAACCCGCCCCATCTCGACAAGGTGCGCGGCATGATCGGCAATACGCCGGCCAATGGCTTCATCGGCTGTGCCGCGGCGCTCGCCGCGCACGATTATGCCTCGGCTGTCGCTGCGGTGAAGCGTCCGGTTCTGTTCATGGTCGGCGAGAAAGACGGCGCGACGCCGGCCGCCATGCACAAGCTCAACGAAAAGCTTCCGGGCTCGCATTTTGTCGAACTGCCCGGCGCCGGCCATATCTCCAACATGGACCGGCCGGCGGAATTCACCCGCGCAATTGCCGACTTCTTGAGTTGAGCGCCAAATAAAAGAGCCGGCACATGCGCCGGCTCTTTCTTTTGTGCATTAGATCGCGCGCTGCAGAGCGATCAGGAGGCTTTGCCTCCGTTGTGCTTGCAGTCGGATCTGAACTTCTTGCGAGCCTTGCCGTGCAGGCTCTTGGCGTTGGCCTGATCGGAGCAAGACTTCGAGATGGCCTTCTTGTCGGTCGCCGCCGGCGCACTCGCCGCGGGTGCAGCAGCCGGCGCCGGAGCCGGCGTCGACGTCTGCGCCCAAGCCGAGCCGGCGCCGATGACGAAGGACAATAATGCAGCACTGATGACGAGTTTCATTGTTAGATCCTCTTGCGGTCCTCAGGGATAGTTGGTGACGAGCCGAAGAATGCTTACGCGTCCGAGTGCTTACGCACCCTTCAGGCGCTTATTGCATTCACTGTAATAGCCGCCGCCCTTCTGGATCCAGCGCAGCCCGCCATTGCCATTGCTGGTCTTGTTGGCGTGATACTGATCAAGACAGGTCAGCATGCGGGCCTTGCCGGCCGAATCGCTCGAATATTTGGAGCTGACCGCGCTCGGGAACACAGCATTACCGACAGACACTGGTGCCGGTGCGGGAGCCGCGGCCGGCGCCGAAGCGGTAGAGGACGCCGGCGCGGCAGCCGGAGCGGCGCCGGTGTCAGAGCCGCACTGCGCCTTGCGGAAGTCGTTCCACTTCATGCCGTTGAGCGAGCCGTCGGCTTTGGCGGCTTTATATTTGGCACTGCATTCCGTCATGGTCAGCGCTTGCGCGGAGGTGCCTTGCAAAGCGATGGCGGCAACGACTGCGCCAGCAAAAAGCGTAAGATAGCGAATAGTCATGATTGAGCTCCTAAGGTGTTTCCCTACTCTCAAAAACGAACTGAAACTTCAGGCAGCCGGCTAGAGCGATAATTCGTGCTCTGCCGGCACCCGGCCGTCCGGCGTCAACTGATCGACGACGTCCGGCAAATTCTGACTCAACCCGGCTAGCAAATCCTCGCGTGACAATCCAGTGTGCGACATCAAAGCGCTGATTTGATCGGCGCCGAGCGCCTTGGCCAGATCGTCGGACGAGATCTGCTGGTTCGGCCCTTTGCCGACCCATGATTGGGCGGTGCTGCCCTGCCCGGACTGCTGCAATTGCTTGAGCAGATCGTTGAGCCCGCCGGACAAAACGCTGCCGGCAGCGCCCCCGGCCAATAGGCCGCCCAAGGGACCTTTGAGGACGTCACCGAGACCGCCGGCGAGGCCACCCAGTCCGCCGGGGAGCCCGGCCGTATTGCCACCCGCGTTCGGCTGCGGTGCCGATCCTGCCGACCCCGCCGTCGAAGAACTTGGGCCACTCGTGAAACTTTTCAGCGCTTTGTAGGCAAGAAGCCCAAGCATGGCCATCATCATCGGCGACATGCCGCCGCCGCTGCTGGCGGTCGAAGGAGCGCGAGGTCCGCGCGGGCCATTCTGCATACCGTTGAGAACATCCATCAAACCCATTTTCGCCTCCATTGGGGCTCGCCGCCCCGGCTTCGCCGGTTTTGCCCCGGGCTGCTCAGGATTTCCGCCTAAGGCTTCCAGGGAAGTATGGCTAAATTTGCCCGTGCCAAGTCATTACGGGTCACTCACGCCCGAGTTTCGGCACGATTCGACGAAAGGCGAATGACGGAAAAGGAACCGCGAGAAGGCGAATGAAGGTAATTCTTCACCGCTTGTGATCGTGGTGCGCTGCGTGGGCATGCGGCTCGCCGATCATGTCGCCGCAACCGGCGCGGTTCGCCCAGTATTCCCAGGCGCGCCAAGTTTCCGGCGCATGCGGTTTGTAGCCGGCAGCGCGTGCCGCGATCTCGCCTTTGGACAGCGGAATGGGCTTGCCAGCCTGCATGGCCGTCATTTGCACCCGCGCATTGCGCGGCAAATAGACCGAAAGCCGCACCACCTCGATGATCGAGCGCGCCGCCGACGCAAAGCCGTGGCCGCGCATCAGCGCGACACTGCCTTTGCCCAGGCTTTTCGCCAGATCCCGGCCCTGCGCCATATTGGTGACGAGGAGATTGGTGTCGCCGAATTTCTTGCGGATGTCCCAGACCGGCACTTTGCCGCCGATGAAACTGCCGGAATGAATCACCGGCTGCAGCGGCGTCTTGATCAGGCCGAACGGCAAAGTGTCCTCGGCATGCGCATGAACGACCGCGGTCACGTCCGGACGCGCCTCGAAAATCGCCGCATGAATGAATCGCTCCAAATAGGGCTGGCGCTGGTCCTTGACCGGCTCGCCCGCCTGATCGAACTCGATCAGATCGTTGCGCTGCACCAATTCCGGTGCCAGCGAGCGCGACATGAAGAAGTGTTTCGGGTTGTCGGGATGCCGCACGCTGATATGGCCGTAGGCATCGACGACATCCTCGTTGGAGAGAATACGGTTGGCGACGACGAGATCGCGGAGCAGATCGTCAAGCTGGCTCATGGCGGCTTATCCATCCTCAATGGGTCTATTGCTGGCTCAAGCGGTCAGCCGTAAGCCGCCACGAATAAAGGCGCTATGTCGTCAATGCAATTCTTTGCGCAGAATCTTGCCGATATTGCTCTTGGGCAAAGACTCCGCGAATTCGATGACGGCCGGGCGCTTATAGCCGGCCAGCCGTTCATGCAGGAACGCTTTCAGGTCCGCGGCATCGAGTGCGGGATCGCGCTTGACGATGAAGAGCTTGACCGCCTGGCCGGTGCGGGCGTCCGGCACGCCGATCACCGCGGCCTCGAGCACGCCGGGATGCTGGACCGCGACATCTTCGACCTCGTTGGGGAAGACTTTGAAGCCCGAGACATTGACCAGGTCCTTCTTGCGGTCGAGGAGCTTGAGGAAGCCCTGCGCGTCGAAGGCGCCGAGGTCGCCGGTGCGCAGCCAGCCGTCGGCGGACAGCACGCGATCGGTCTCGGCCTTTTGCTGCCAATAGCCGAGCATCACCTGCGGGCCGCGCACCCACACCTCGCCCTCCTCGCCGACTGCAAGCACTTTGCCGGCATCGTCGCGGATGGTCACTTCGGTCGACGGCAGCGGCAGGCCGACGGTGCCGAGCTTCGGCGTGAGGAACGGATTGATGCAGACCACCGGCGACGTTTCGGTGAGGCCATAGCCTTCCACCACTTCGCTGCCGGTGATGTCGCGCCAGCGCCGCGCCACTTCGCTCTGGATTGCCGCGCCGCCGGCGACCGCGACGCGCAGCGCGCTGAAATCGAGCTCGGCGAATTCCGGCACATTGGTCAGCGCGTTGAATAATGTGTTCACGCCCGACATCCAGGTGATCTTGGCCTCGGCCATGACGCGGATGAGCCGGCGCAGATCGCGCGGATCGGGAATGAGATAGTTCAATCCGCCGAGCATCGCGAAGGACAACAGGTTCGCGGTCAGCGAGAAGATGTGATAGAGCGGCAGCGGCGTCAGCACGCGCTCGTGCTCGACATTAACGCCGGTGCCGATCCAGGCGTGGCACTGCAGCGTATTGGCGACCAGATTGCGGTGCGTCAGCATCGCGCCTTTCGGTACGCCAGTGGTGCCGCCGGTATATTGCAGCAGCGCGACATCGCCCGGGCGCGTCAGCGCGTCGCGATAGGTCTCGCCCGGCGCGCGATCGCACGCCTCCTGCAGCATCGTATAGGTCTCGAACTGCCAGGCTGGCACGGCGTGCCTGATATATGAATTGGCAAAATTGAACGCCCAGCGCTTGAGCACCGGAACGAAATCGCCGAGCCGCGCCACGACGACATGGCGGATCTTCGTGGCGCCGATGATCTGCTGTAGCTTGTGCGCGAAATTCTCCATGATGACGATGACAGTCGCGCCGGAATCGGCGAGCTGTTGTTGCAATTCGCGCGGCGTATAGAGCGGATTGACATTGACGACGGTCAAGCCGGCGCGCAGCGTGCCCAAAAACGTCACCGGATAGGCGAACATATTCGGCAGCATGATCGCCACGCGGTCGCCGGACCGGCAACCTGCTTCCTCTATCAGAAACGCCGCGAAATCGCGGCTGTCGCGATCCCAGTCGGCATAGCTCATCCGCGCGCCCAAACACTCGAAGGCCGGCCGCTCGGCATTTTTCCGGCAGGCTTCGAGCAGCATTGCCGTCAGCGACGGATAGATGTCCGGATCGATGCTCTTGGGTACACCCGGCGGATAAGAGGAAAACCAGTTCGGCTCCGCAGCCCCGGCTTTGGCCCGTTCCATCTGCGTCACGAACGCCATGAGACTAGTTCCTCGACACCAAGCTTAACATTGAACACCAAGGGCGTAACAGAAGCCTAAACAAACAGCGAGGCGGAGCAGGGCATAAAAGGCATGCCGGCTTGGCTCTTGCGCTCCGGATTACCTACCGGCTGTCGGGCGGATTTATTCGCACTGCGCCCAACAATGAGAGACGGTCAAGTCAGCCGCTGCTGCAGCGCAGCAGAGGATCAAGCACATGCGTGGTGGAACGTGGTGGGAGCAGAAATGCCGGATTGCGCATTGCGCAATCCGGCTATCGTGTCAGTCCAAAGAATTCAACCCGCGTTTTCCGCGAACAACTGCTTGCCCATGCCATTGAAGCGCGCTTTCTGATCGTCGGATAGCGAGTCGTAGAAATCCGACAGCACGGGCCGTACGGTTTGCACGGCTTGCAGCATGGCCTTGAGGTGCTGGCCGACGGCGGCAAGCCGCGCCGGCGGCGTTGCTGGAACCTCATTTGGGCACGCCGCCTTGATCGTGTCGGAGGCTTGTGCCGCCGCCGATTGCAGCGCCTCAAGCTTGCCGCGCTGGACATCACTCGGCCTGACGACGCGATCGATCTGATCGCTCGGCCATGCCATGACACTGGCATTACATGCGGTTTGCGGATTTTGCGCGCCCTGCTGGCTCGGCGCCTGTTTCGGCGCCGGCGGTGCAATGCCGTTGAACCGCGCCTTCTGCTCGTCGGAGAGCGAGTCGTAGAACTTACCGAGCGGCGGGCTGACGGTATTCACCGCGTCGACCAGCGTCTGCAGGCGCTGCTGCATGGCGTCGAGCCGCGCGGTCGGCGTGAACGCGACGCTGGTCGGGCAACGCGCCTTCACCTCGTCGCTGGCTTTGACCAGCGCATTGCCAAGATTGTCGAGCAAAGCGCTCTGCTGCTGGTCCGGCTGCACGGCGGCCTGGATCTGATCAAGTGGCCAGCCGGTAACTTCGGCGGCTTCGTCGCTGCAGCTTTGCGCCATGCTTTGCGTCAGCGCCGCCATCTTGGCCGGTGCGCTCGGCCCTTGCACGTAGTCGGTATAATCGTAGGGCGAGAAGATCGCCGAGTAGACGTCGCCATAGCCATACGCCCAGAACGGATCGGCGTCGTAATAGTCGTCGGGCCACAGCGCGTAATAGAAGAAGTCGCCGTAGGCATAGGGCCAGAACAAAGGCCCGATCCAGCCGAGATGGCGATGCGGATGCCAGCCGTGATTCCAGAACGGCCGCCATGCCGGATCGCCGGCGAGGCGCCGATGTTCGGCGAAGGAATGCGGATCGGCATGGAACGCGGCTGCATGCGCAGCCGGCGTCAGATGTGCGTTGGTCGCGAGCGGATGCACGTTGGACGGCGCGAGGTGCGCATTGCCCACATTGGCGTGGCTGACATTGCCGTGGCTTACATTAGCGTGGCCGATATTGCCGCGACCGGCGCGGTTGAAATGGCTCGCCGTCGCGTGCGCATGGAACGAGGGCCGCGAAAAATGCGAAGCTGCACGTGCGCCGCTGAAATGTGGAGCGGCGTGAGCACTGAAATGTGGCGCGCTGAAATGCGGTCCGCCACCGCCCGGATGGCCACCGCCGCCTGGGTGGCCGCCACCACCGCCGGGGTGTCCTCCCCCACCACCTGGGTGTCCACCGCCGCCGCCACCGGGTCGGGCAAGCGCTGTCCCTGCTCCGGCTGCTGACAGCAACAAGCTCAGCGCCGCGGCACTCGCGGTCATTCGCAAAATTGTGGAAATTCTCTCGGTCTTACGACCGGTCTCACTATTCTCGACGATCTCTCGCATCGGACTTTCCTCGTTCGCGCTATAGCAAACGCCAGATCGCCCCCGTGTGTTCCCCTGTCTCCGCAACTGTGATGCTGCGACGCACTCCGCAGCAGAGCAGCAGTGCGCCTTGATTTGGACCACTCGACTTGAGCTTTGTTGTGTTCGGCGCCCCATGCGAACATTACAATCCCCTCATATAACGGGCCGGTAGGCCGGCCGCAGTTGATCTTGGGCCATGCGTGGGGCATGGTTGTCGCGCGCGTTCTGCGCGCGGGTTCGCGTCTGTATTTTTGGGGGCTTTCAGCGACGAGTTTGCCGCGGTGTGTGCGTTGGCCCATGCTGTTTTGCTTCGGGGTGGTTGGGTGCGACGCAGCGTCTGTTCAGTCCGCAGGGCTAGCGCGCCTTTACCGGCCTGGATCCTTGGTCTGAGCTTGGGGCTCGCGCTGACGGCCTGCACCATCGGGCCGGAATATTTGCGCGAACCGGCCCCGGTTCCGGTCGAATACAAAGAGACCAAGGGCTGGAAGGTCGCCAATCCGAGCGACGACATCGCCCGCGGCGACTGGTGGAAGGTCTATCGCGACCACGGCCTCGATACGCTGTTGCCGCAAGTCGAGATTTCCAATCAGACGGTCGCGGCGGCGGCGGCCGCCTATGAACAGGCGCGCGCCATCATCAGAGAGGCGCAGTCGTCGTTATTTCCGGTCGCGACCGCCGGCTATAACGCCACAAGCACGCGCACCGGATCGCTGGCGAACAGCGGCAATAGCAGCACGAGCGGCAGCAGCGGTTTCGGCTTCGGCCCGAGCGGCACGACCTATTCGACGATCTATACTGCGCCGATCAACGGCAGCTGGGATCTCGACGTCTGGGGCAAAGTCCGCCGGCAGATCGAAAGCAACACCGCAGCCGCGCAAGCGAGCGCCGCCGATCTGGATAATGCCAAGCTTTCGGCGCAAGCGGCGCTGGCGACGGCGTATTTCAATCTTCGCGCGGCGGATTCGCTGATCGATCTCTTGAGCCGCACGGTCGTCGAATACAAAAAGAACTATACGATCGTGAACAATCAATTCAAAGCCGGCTTTTCCGTAACGGCAGGCGACGTCGCGACGGCCGACGCCCTTATCGCGACCACGCAGGCGCAGCTGCTCAACACTCATGTCCAGCGCGCGCAATTCGAGCACGCCATCGCCGTGCTGATCGGCCGACCGCCGGCAGAACTCGGCATCGGTCCGCGGCT
Source organism: Xanthobacteraceae bacterium (assembly GCA_035483735.1). GTDB lineage: Bacteria > Pseudomonadota > Alphaproteobacteria > Rhizobiales > Xanthobacteraceae > BOG-931. The sequence continues at coordinate 33,371 of DATHPQ010000070.1, forward strand.
CCTCGGCGGCGGCATTCCAAGAACGCCGGTCACGCTGCCTTCGACGCTGCTTGAACGGCGGCCGGATATCGCCGGCGCGGAACGGACCATGCAGCAGGAGAATGCGCTGATCGGCGCCGCCGAAGCAGCCTGGTTTCCGGACATCTCGGTGACGGCCATGCTCGAATATATCGGCCCGGTGCCGCTGCCTTTCAGCCTCGCGCGCTCGATCGCCAATGCCAGTGCGGGCGCGACGCAAACCGTGTTCAACGGCGGGTTGACGTCGGCGCAGGTCGACGCCGCGCGCGCGGGTTATTGGCAGAGCGTCGCCAGTTATAGGCAAACCGTGCTGACGGCGTTTCAGCAAATCGAGGATCAGCTCGCAGCGATCCATTATCTCTCGCTGCAGCTGGCGCAAGAGCGCCGTGCGGTCGCCGACCAGCGCAAGGCCGTCGACGTGTTCCTGAATCAATTCCAGGCCGGCACCGTCGCCTTCACCACGGTCGTCGTCGCTGAAATCCAATTGCTCGCCGATGAGGAAGCCGAGCTCACGGTGCGGCAAGATCTTTATCTCGCCAGCGTCAGCCTGATCGAGGCGCTGGGCGGCGGCTGGGATTCGGCGCTGTTGCCGACGCCGGTACAATTGCAGAAAGGCTTTTCGTTCTTGCCGAAATTCGAATCGCAGCCGTCGTCGGGCAGTCCGATCCCAAGCGACGTGCTGGTGCCGCCGCCGCTCAGTCCGCCTCCGGCTGGCGCGACGGCACCACAATAGCGCCCAGATTGGCGCAGGCGGCGTTCACCATCGCCGGATCTACGTGCCCACAAGCCATTGAATAAGCTTTGGATTCAAGCGACACTGCGAAGGGCAAAGTGGGCCTGCCGGTGGGCCGCCCGCTTTAGCCGCGCGCACGCCGTCATTAGCGAATATTCATTAGGCGGGCAGCACCGCAGCCCTCTATAAACGCGAAATAAAGCCTGGAATTCAGGGATCATTGAACGCCCTCATGGACGAGCGAACGCGAAGAACGGATGACGATTTGGCGCCGGTGCTTCGCCGCACCACGCCAGACCCGATCGTGAAGACGACATCCCGTTCGAAATTCCGCATCGGTCTCGGCCTGGTCGCGATCCTGCTCGCGGTCGGCGTCTATGAGACCGTGCACTGGATGCGCGCGCCTTCGGCGGGCGGCGGACGAAATGCGCCCGGCGGACTGCAGACGGTGGGTGCCGCGACCGTCGCGCTCGGCAATATCCGTGTCATCGTCAGTGAGCTCGGCACCGTGACACCGCTCGCGACCGTCACCGTGCAATCGCAGATCAACGGCTATCTGACCGAGGTTCCATTCAAGGAAGGTCAGATGGTGCAAAAGGGCGATTTTCTGGCGCAAGTCGATCAGCGGCCCTACGAGATTCTGAAAGAGCAAGATGAAGGCCAGTTGGCCCATGACCAAGGCTTGCTGGCGCAGGCACAACTGGATCTCAAGCGCTATCAGACGCTGGCGGCACAGAATTCGATCGCGCGGCAGCAGGCCGAGGACCAAGTCTTTATCGTGCAGCAATTTGAAGGCTCGGTGAAGCAGGACCAGGGCCTGGTCGATGCGCAGGCACTCAACATCGCCTATTGCCACATCATTTCGCCGGTGACCGGCCGCGTCGGGCTACGACTGGTCGATCCGGGAAATTATGTGCAGACGACGAGCGCCACCGGCATCGCGGTGGTTACGCAGCTGCAGCCGATCACGGTGATCTTCACCTTGCCCGAAGACGACCTGCCGGAGATCCTGCCGCAATTCAACGCCGGCACCGAGTTGACCGTCACCGCCTACGACCGCGCCAATCTGCGCCAGCTCGCCATCGGCAAAGTCTCGGCCATCGACAATCAGGTCGACACCACGACCGGCACGGTGAAGATCCGCGCCCAGTTCGACAATACCGACAATGCGCTGTTCCCGAACCAGTTCGTCAATGCTCGGCTTCTGGTCAAGACGCTGGACAACGCGGTCACGGTGCCAACATCGGCGATCCTGCGTGGATCGCCGGGCGCCTATGTCTATATCATCAATGCCGACAGCACCGTCTCGGTGCGCAAGATCACAACGAGCGCAGTCGATGGCAATGTTACTGCGGTCACCTCTGGACTCTCACCTGGCGAGCGCGTGGTCATCGACGGCACCGACCGCCTGCGCGACGGCTTGAAAGTCGTCGTCGCCGCGGACCAGGCCGCCGCTGGCAACGATGCGCACGGCACCGGGCAACCTGGCGGCCAGCATGGCGGTGGCAAGGGCGGCGGCAATCAGAGCGGCGAACACGGTGCGGCCCAACGCCAGAACTCCGATGGTTCACAGTCTCCGCCGCCGCCGAGCGGCCAGTAACGCGCCGACGCGTGAGACAAAAGAACCGGCGCGGCGGTGAAGCGGTGCAATGAACGTCTCGGAAACCTTCATTCTGCGGCCGGTCGGCACGACGCTCCTGATGGCGGCGATCATGCTGTCGGGCCTCGTCGCCTACACTTTCCTGCCGCTGTCGACTTTGCCGGAGGTGGATTATCCGACCATCCAGGTGCAAACGCTTTATCCCGGCGCCAGCCCGGAAGTGATGACCTCCTCGGTGACGGCGCCGCTCGAACGGCAATTCGGGCAGATGCCGGGGCTGAACCAGATGACCTCGGCGAGCTCCGCCGGCGCCTCGGTCATTACGTTACAATTCAATCTCGATCTCAGCCTCGATGTCGCCGAGCAGCAGGTGCAGGCGGCGATCAATGCCGCGAACAATCTGTTGCCGTCCGACCTGCCGGCGCCGCCGATCTATAGCAAGGTCAATCCGGCCGACGCGCCGATCCTCACGCTTGCGGTCACCTCGAAAACGCTGCCGCTCACCGAAATCGAGGACATGAGCGAAACGCGGCTCGCGCAAAAAATCTCGCAGCTCTCGGGTGTCGGCCTCGTCAGCGTCAGCGGCGGGCAGCGGCCTGCCGTGCGCATCCAGGTCAATCCGCAAACGCTTGCCGCCTATGGCCTGAATGTCGACGACATCCGCACCACGCTCGGCAATCTCAATGTCAACACGCCCAAGGGCAATTTCGACGGCCCGACGCAAGCGCTGACCATCAATGCCAACGATCAGGTCACCAGCGCCGATCAATACGGCCCCCTGATCGTCGCCTATCGCAACGGCTCGCCAGTGCGGCTGTCGGATGTCGCCACCATCGTCGCCGGCCCGGAAAACGCCAAGCTCGCCGCCTGGGCCAACCTGACGCCGGCGATCATCGTCAATGTGCAGCGCCAGCCCGGCGCCAACATCATCCAGGTGGTCGACCGCATCGATGCGCTGCTGCCGCAGCTGCGTGCAACGCTGCCCGAGGCGCTCGACATCGCCATTCTCGGCGACCGCACCGTGACGATCCGCGCGTCGGTATCGGACGTCGAATTCGAACTGGCGCTCGCGGTCGTGCTGGTGGTCTTCGTGATCTTCGTCTTTCTGCGCACGCTCCCCGGCACCATCATTCCGAGCCTGTCGGTGCCGCTGTCGATCGTCGGCACGTTCGGTGCGATGTATCTCCTGGGCTTCAGCCTCGACAACCTGTCGCTGATGGCTCTGACCATCGCCACCGGCTTCGTCGTCGACGATGCCATCGTGATGATCGAAAATATCGCGCGCTATGTCGAAGGCGGCATGGATCCGCTCGAAGCGTCGCTGCGCGGCTCCGAGCAGATCGGCTTCACCATCATATCGCTGACCATTTCACTGCTTGCCGTGCTGATCCCGCTCTTGTTCATGGGCGACGTGGTCGGCCGGCTGTTTCATGAATTCTCGATCACGCTCGCCGTCACCATAGTCATATCGGCAATCGTTTCGTTGACCTTGGTGCCGATGATGTGCGCCAAACTTATCCGTCATCATCCTGACGCCGAACGCACAGGCTTCGATCTCACCGCCGAGCGCGCCTTCAACGCCGTGATCGACCGCTACGGACAGGCGCTGAATTGGGTCTTGGACCACCAGCCGGCGACGCTCCTGGTCGCCGTGCTGACGCTGGCGCTCACCATCGTGCTCTACATCCTGATCCCGAAAGGCTTCTTCCCGGTGCAGGACACCGGCATGATCCAGGCGATCTCGGAAGCCTCGCAGAGCGTCTCCTA
>DATHPQ010000071.1:0-10537 GCA_035483735.1 Xanthobacteraceae bacterium
CAGATCAACCGGGCGCTGACCGAAATGGACGAGGCGACGCAGCGCAATTCGGCGCTGGTCGAGGAGAATTCCGCGACGGCGAAAACGCTCGAGCAGCAATCGCAAGACATGCAGGAGCGCATCTCCTCCTTCAAGCTCGACGCCGGCCATGCGGTGTCATCCGCCAAGCGGAACGCGGCTTAAGCCGAAGCATCGCACCCATAGAATCCAACAGCCCCGGCCGAAACCGGGGCTGTTTGCTTTCACGGATCGGAGCGTTGCTGCTCGCTCTTTATTGAGCGCGCTCTTATTGATTGCTTGGCTGCTCCGGCGCCGCGTGCGTGGCGCCGTCCGGCGTCGGACTGATCGGCGCCGGGACCGCCGGTGCAGCGGGCGAAGGCGAAGCCGGCGGCGCCATATGCGTCGGCGCGGTCGGCGCCGTGATCTCATTCGACGCGGTATTGGTGCCGATCGATCCGGACTGGTGCATCAGGCCGAAACCGATGGCAACGAGAGCCACGACCAGGACCGCCGCGGCGATCCAGCCGGTGATGACGTTGGCAGGCCGCGCGTCAGGGTTCATCTTACCATCACGGCGGAATGGGTCCTCCGGGTTGAAGGGATCGAAATCGGGGTTCTGATAGTCAGTCATGAACAGCCTCCATCGATCGTTCGTGCGATAACCGGAACCGCAGGCGCATGTTCCCGCGGCTTGCGAATATCGGCTCGGCGAAGACGGCATGCCGGGGAACAATATGCGGGGAACAAATATGCGCGGGAACACCTGGAGTTCCGAACTGCCGGATATGACGAACGGGTTCTTGCCGGGAAACGGACAGAGAGAAATGAAAACGAACAACCGGGTGCATAGAAGCGCGCGTCGGCGCGACGTGGCAGCGATTGGCGGGATGATTGCCTTGCTGGCTGTGCTGTTGCCGGCTTTGCCGATGCCAGCGATCAGCCAATCGGGGCAAGGTGCGGCGAGTGCGGCCGCGAGCGGCGAAACCGCAGGCAACGGAACTTGGACATTCAAGGCGCCGTTGCCGGCGCCGCGCGCGGAAGTGGCCGCGGTCGCGCTCGACGGCAAGCTGCATGCGCTGGGCGGTGCAGTCAGCGGTGCCGCCGGGCCGTATCATGACGTCTATGATCCGGCGACCGACAGCTGGCAGCCGGGCACGCCGCTGCCGGAGGGCCGCGATCACCTTGCGGTCGCGGCTGCGGGCGGCAAGATCTACGCCTTCGGCGGCTTTGTCGGCTCGGTCCACAAAGGCGCCGGCACCGATGCCTTCGAATACGATGCTGCGACCTCCACTTGGCGTACGCTGCCACCGATGAAGGGGCCGCGCGGCTCCGCGGGCGCTGCCGTCGTTGACGGCAAAATCCACGTCATCGGCGGCCGTAATCTCGACGGCAAAGTGGTGCCGACGCACGAAGTCTACGATCCGCAATCCGGCGTTTGGAGCGAGGCAGCACCGCTGCCGGTAGCGCGCGACCACATGGTCATTATTGCCGTCGATGGAAAAATCCACGCCATCGGCGGCCGCACCGGCAGTCCTATCGACCGCGTCGCGCTGCATGATGTCTACGACCCGGCGACCGATAAGTGGACACCGGCCGCACCGATGCCGACGCCGCGCAGCGGGCTCGCCGGCGCTTCTTATCACGGCATGATTTTGGTGCTCGGCGGCGAACTGCCGCCCGATCATACATTCCCTGAGAACGAGGGTTACGATGCGAAAACCGATCGCTGGATCACGCTGGCGCCGATGCCGCATGGCCGGCACGGCTTCGGCGGCGCGGCGATCGGCGACAATGCTTATTTCGTCGGCGGTTCGCTCAATCCGGGCGGCGGGGGCACTACCGATCAGCTGATCATGTTTAATTTGCCGCAGTGACGCGCGTGCCCGGCACCGAAAACACGATGGCGTCGTTGGCTACGCGGGCATCGTTGACGCCGCGCGCACGCAGCGCGCCGAGAAATTGCTCGAGCGGCGGATAATCGGGGGCGGTGCCGAAGCAGCGCGCATCGTCGATGGCAACCATGCTGCCGGCCGGCGCCCGTCGCAGGACGAAATCGATCTCCGCGGAAATCGGCGTTTCGATATCGCCTTTGCCCGTTCCCGGGCCGGAATAATGCGCGTCGAGATAAAACAGCGTCGGGCGCTTGAGCTCGGCGACGACGGCCGGCAGGCGGGTGCCGCTATCGCCTTCGATCAATTGCACATGCCGGTTGCCGCGAAAGCGCAACCGCGCCAGCGCCGCGAGCCTAGGATCGAGCTCGATGGTGATGACGTCGTAGCCGTGTCCCGACAGAAAGGTCGCGGTATCGCCGAGAAAGGTCCCGGTCTCGACGGCGAGGCCCAGTTTGTGGGTGCGCAGCAGATCAAGGAGCGCGTAGCGCTTTTGCAGCGGGCAAGTCGAACCTGCAACATTGGCCCGCCGCCAGCGCGCATAATCGAGCCGGTCCTTGAGTCCGATCACCCAGCTCGACAGCGGCGACCGCCGCAACTGCGCATGCCATTCAACTGAAACCATAGCTGCGTCCCAAAATCTTTCGCTGCAAGTGAAAGTAGAGTGCTGGCGCGCTCGGAGAGATTCGAACTCCCGACCCTCAGATTCGAAGTCTGATGCTCTATCCAGCTGAGCTACGAGCGCGACTGTCCGTGAGGACGGTGCGCACAATAATGGCTTCGCTGGAAAAGTCACCCGTCGGGGCCGGAGGGAATTTGCGGGTCAAAACGCGGACTTCCGCGCGCTTCCGCGCTTGCGCCGGCTCACGCCTTCGTAAAAACTGCGCTGACCCGGCGCCGCATCGCGGCAAGGGGCTCGCGACGTGATTTCGCGACATGCGCAATTTTAATGAAAGGTTTTTGCAGGAGGGAGAAATGGCCAAGGGAAAGCGCGGCCTCGATAAGCGCCACCGCGACAAGAGCGGCAGGATCGAGCGCAAGCACGGCAATACCCGCGTCGGCGCGCTTCGCAAAGAATATGGTGAGGGCTTCGCCAAAGGCCGCCGCAAGGACATGATGCTGAAAACGCTGCTCGAAGAAACCGGCAGCGAGTCGCTGCACGAATATCTGCGGCGTCACCACAAATAGCGGCGGTCAGATTCTACCCCGCGGCAGACTCTCGGTCTGCCGCTGCAGGCATTACGATGACTTGCCGCCGTGTCGCGGCTTTTGGCTACGCGATCGGCTCGGCTTCGCGCCGCGACGCGGCATGTTGTTCCGGCGCGACGCCGGCTTTGCCGCGATCCTGCGTTTCTGCCGGGAGCTGCAGCACGGTTGCAGACTGGCCGGGCAGGAGCCGCGTCACCATCACCAAGAGACCGCCGGGAAATTCCAGCGCGTCGTGATGCACGTGCGGATCGTCCATATTGATTTGACGAAAGCGGGCGACGCGATGTTCGGCGCGCGCTTTGCCGAACATGCTGAAGGCGCGATCGTAGAGCACGGCATCATCGAAGGCGATCTCGGTGCCGGGCCGCAGGCAGACCGCGACATCGGGTTTGCCGGGCTCGGTGAAGCCGCGCGTGATCGATGTCGCGAAGTCTGTCGAAACCAGCTTGTCGGCAACTTTCGCGGGCCGCGAAGCGATGAGATGCAGACTATAGTCGCACATGGCAGAGGCCCTCCTATGAAGAGCCGCAAATACGGCTGTTCAACTCTTGAACACGGGCCTTGGCGAATGGTTCCGCGCCGCGCGAGCCACGCCGTCAGGGCCCAGCCGTGCCATGCCGGCGGGACTGTGCCGTTATGCCGGCGCTCGAATTGCAATTGAACGGCAAGGGGCCTAGACCGCCATAAACGCTGCATAATCTCATCGGCGCGGGGCGGGATGGACGACGTCACCAAGCAGGCTGGTCTTTCCGGCGTCGCGATCACCGCGCCGGCCGAAGCTGTGACCAAGCCTGTGACCAAGTCCGTGACCGGGCGCGTCGATAACGCGCCGGCAGGGATCATCATGATGATCCTCGCCACCATATTGTTTGCCGGCGCTTCGGCCGCGAGCAAATGGCTGGTCGCCGAGTATCCGGTCGGCGAGGTGCTGTTCCTGCGCTCATTGTCATCCCTGATCGGCGGCGCCGCGGTGATCCTTCCGGTCACCGGGCTGTCGGTCTATGCGACGCACCGGCCGCGCGATCATCTCCTGCGCGGCCTGTCGCAATCGATCTCGCAATTGGCACTGCTCCTGGCCTTCAGCCTGATGCCGCTCGCCGGCGCGGTCGCGATCAATTTTTCCGCGCCGTTGTTTGCGGCTTTGGTCTCGATCGTCTGGCTGAAAGAGCCGGCGGACTTTGTGCGCGGCACGGCGCTGGTCGTCGGCTTTGTCGGCGTCTTGATCGTGACCGATCCCGGCGCCAATTCGCTCACGCTCGGTGCGCTGTTCGCGCTGGTCAATGCCGTGATGTACGGCACCGTCACTGTCGCGGTGCGCGGCATGACGCGGACGGAATCGCCGAATACGCTCGTCATCTGGATGCTGACTGTGCTCGCGTTCTTTCACAGCTTTCTGTTGTTCTTCGGCTGGCGCACGCCGTCGCTGCGCGATGCCGTATTCCTGTTCGGCACCGGCTTCGTCAACGCGGTCGGGCAGTGGTTCTGGACCAAGTCGCTGCAGCTTGCGCCGGCGCCTGCGGTGACGCCGTTCTATTATCTGATGCTGGTCTGGGCGCTGGGCTTCGGCTTTCTGCTGTGGGGCGATGTGCCTTCGCCGAGCCTTCTGCTCGGCTCCGGCATTGTCGTTGCCACGGGGCTGTTCTTGTTCTTGCGCGAAGCCCGGCTGCAACAATCGCTGACCGCTGCCGCACGCAGCAGAACGGCTTGAACCGCCGATAGCGCGCGGCTCACGTGCTCAACGACGGCAGTGGCGTCACGACGCCACAGGGGCCGGAAGCGCTCCAATTGGCCCTCGGCAACACAAATCCGGCGAGCTAAGCTTCCCCAAAACCTGCCGGAACAGGCAGGCGTCTGAATAAGACATGTCCGCGAAGCCGGGCATGACAACGACATCGGGGGAGAGCGTGGAACGCCGAGAATTCATGAAATTCGCGTTGGGCGGTGCGCTTGGCAGCGCGGCGCTGCCGATGCTGCCGCAACAGGCCCGCGCGCTCGATTATCCGACCCGGCCGGTCCACATGCTGGTCGGGCAGGCCGCCGGCAGCTCGTCGGACATCAGCGCGCGCCTCGTCGGCCAATATCTGAGCGATCATTTCGGCCAGCAATTCGTCGTCGATATCAGACCCGGCGCCACCGGCAATGTCGCGACCGAAGCGGTCGTGCGCTCGGCGCCCGACGGCTACACGTTGCTCCTGGTCAATTCACAGAACACCATCAATCAGGCGATGTTTCCCGATCTGCCGTTCGACTTCATGCACGATATCGCCCCGATCGCGATCACCCATCGCGTCGCGCTGGTGATGGAAGTGCTGCCGACATTCCCGGCGCAAACCGTCCCTGAATTCATTGCTTACGCCAAAGCCAATCCCGGCAAGATCAACATGGCCTCGGCGGGCGTCGGCGGCCCGCAACATGTTGCCGGCGAATTGTTCAAATACATGGCCGGCGTCAATCTCGTGCATGTGCCTTATCACGGCACGACGCCGGCGCTCGTCGACCTGCTCGCCGGCCAGGTGCAGGTGATGTTCGATGTGACACCGACCTCGCTGCCGCATATCCGCGCCGGCAAGCTCAAACCGCTTGCAGTGACGACGCCCGAACGGGTCGATTTCCTGCCTGGCGTGCCGGCGATGGCGGAATTCCTCCCGGGCTACGAGGCGTTCGGCTGGATCGGTTACGGCGCGCCGCGAGACACGCCAGCGCCGATCATCACGGTGCTCAACAAAGGCATCAATGACGCGGTGGCCGATCCGGCGATCAAGGCCCGGCTGACCGATCTCGGCGGTCTGGTCATGCCGCCGAACACGCCCGCCGAATTTGCCAAATTCATCGCTGCCGACACCGAGAAATGGGTCAAGGTGGTGAAGTCCGCGAACCTCAAGCCGGAATGACAGGACAATCAAAGAGATTTGCGATGAAGACATTTCACCGGCGCAATTTTCTGCGCGCGGCGGCCGGCACTGTTGCGTTGCCAGCGATGCTGCGGCTCGTGCGCGCCGAAGACTTTCCGTCGCGCCCGATCACCATGGTGGTGCCATTCGCCGCGGGCGGCGGCACCGATATCTTTGCCCGCATCCTGGCCGAGGGCATGCGCGGCCCGCTCGGCCAGCCGGTCATCATCGAGAACGTCGCCGGCGCCGGCGGCAGTATCGGGGTCGCGCGTGTGGTTCACGCTTCTCCCGACGGCTACACGGTCAGCATCGGCACCTTAACGACGCACGTGCTGTCGGGCGCGCTTTATCCGTTGCAATTCGATCTGCTCAACGATTTGGCGCCGATCGCCGAGCTCGGCTACGAGCCGCTGCTGATCGCCGCCAAAAATGCGCTGCCGGTGAAGAACCTCAAAGACATGATCGCCTGGCTGAAAGCCAACCCGGACAAGGCGACGGCGGGCATTCCCGGCGCCGGCTCGACCGGAAATCTCGCCGACCTGTCGTTTCAGAAAACCACCGGGACGAATTTTCAATTCGTGCCCTATCGCGGCGACGGGCCCGCGGTGCAGGATCTCGTCGCCGGACAGATCGACATGATGATCGAGCCATCGTCGAACTTCGTCGCCCAGGTGCAGGCGAAGACCGTCAACGCGCTCGCCATCACCTCAAAGACCCGCCATCCCGGCATGCCCGAGGTGCCGACCGTGGACGAAGCGGGGCTGCCGGGCTTCTATGTGTCGATCTGGTTTGGACTGTGGGCTCCGAAGGGCACGCCGAAAGACATTTTGGGCAAGCTCAATGCGGCAACCGTTGCCGCGCTCGCCGATCCGGATGTGCAGCAAAAGCTCGGCAAGCTTGGGCAACAGGTATCGTCGCGCGACCAGCAGACGCCGGACATGCTCGGCGCCTTGCAGAAATCGGAGGCCGATAAATGGTGGCCGATCATCAAGGCCGCCAATATCAAAGGCGGATGAGAGGGAGTACAATCGTGAAGCTTGAACGCAGACGTTTGTTGCAGCTCGGCGGAGCTGCGGTCCTTTCACCCTTTGCACCATTTGCCACAGCGCGCGCGGACACCGGAGCATCCGACTGGCCGTCGCGCATCGTCAAGCTCGAAGTCGGCTTTCCGCCCGGCGGCGGCATGGATTCCGCCGGACGGATCGTCGCCAACCGTTTGTCCGAGTTAATAGGACAGCAGGTGATCGTCGAGAACCGCGCCGGCGCCGGCGGCCGGATCGCGATGGATGCGCTCGCGCATGCGCCGCCCGACGGCTACACCGTGCTGATCACGGCAGGCGCGCCGGCTGTCAGCGGGCTGTTGTTTGCTTCGCTGAGCTTCGATCCGGTGCATGATTTCGAGCCGGTGTCGCTCGTCGGTACTTATCCCAATATGCTCGTGGTGCCGAATTCCTCGCCCTATACCAAGCTCGAGGAGCTGATCGCGTTTGCCAAGGCCAATCCGGGCAAAGTGAGCTGGGCCTCGCCGGGCATCGGTTCGGTGCCGCATCTCGCCGGCGAGTTGTTCAAGCGCATGGCCGGGATCGACATCACGCACGTGCCCTATCGCGGCGTCGCTGCGGGCGCCATGACCGATCTGCTCGCCGGGCGGCTCGACGCCATGGTCAACACGACGGGCTCGCTGCTCGGGCCGGTCCAGACCAAACAGGTCCGCTGCCTTGCGGTGACCTCGGCCAAGCGGTTTCCGATCGCGCCGGACATTCCGACGGCGGCGGAATCCGGCGTGCCCGGCTACGAAGCCGTGTCGTGGTATGCGCTCTATGTGCCGGCGCGCACGCCGCCCGACATCGTCAAGAAGATGAATACGAATTGCGTCGCTATGCTCGCCGAGCCGGCGATCAGGGACAAATATGCGACCCTCGGCATTTCAGCGGCGAGCTCGACGCCTGAGGAACTCGCCGCCATGAATAAGGCCGACGCCGCGCGCTGGGCGCCGATCATCAAGGCCGAGAACATCCAGGGCGAATAGGTCCGATTGACGAATCGCCGCCCGCGGCCTGTTAATGGGATCGGTCGAATCAGCCCGATTCCAGCCTGGTTCCATGACGCAAACAGCGAATGCTCCCTTCCGGCCGGCGCCGGGCGATGCGCAGGCGTCAGGCGCGCCTGCATTTGATGCCAACGCGCTCACGGCCGGAGGGCTGGCGCTGCATCAAGCCGGCCGGTTGGACGCGGCCGCAGCGATCTATCGGCGGGTTCTTGCCGCCGCGCCCGACCATTTCGACAGCCTGCATCTGCTCGGCGTGATTTTCTATCAATGCGGCCATCACGCGCAGGCGCTGCAGCACATCGACACCGCGCTCAAGATCAGTCCGGACAATGTCTTTGCCCTGAACAATCGCGGCATCGTGCTCAATGCGCTCAAGCGTTATGACGAGGCGCTGAAAAGCTACGACCGCGTGCTCGCGCTCAAGCCCGATTATGCCGATGCCTGGCTCAATCGCGGCAACACGCTGCAGGAGCGCAAGCAGTTTGTCGAAGCGCTGGCGAACTATGACCGCGCGCTGGCGCTGCGGCCCGATTACGCCGACGCGCTGTCGAACCGCGGCAATGCCTTGAATGCGCTCGGACGCTTGGAAGAGGCGCTGGCGAGCTACGACCGCGCGCTTACGGCGCAGCCGAACCACGCCGAAGCTTTGTTGAACAAGGGCAATGCGCTCAAGGACCTGAAGCGCTTTGCGGCGGCGCTGCAAAGCTATGACCAGGCGCTTGTGGCGCGGCCCGATTACGTCGACGCGCTGTCCAATCGCGCCGTGGTGTTGTGCGAGTTGAAGCGTTGCGAGGAGGCAGTTGTCAGCTGCGATCGCGCGCTTGGGCTGCGGCCCGACTTCGCCGAGGCGCATTCCAATCGCGGCAATGCGCTGCATGCGCTCGAGCGCTACGAGGATGCAGTGGCGAGCTACGACCGGGCGCTTTCGCTGCGGCCGGATTTTGCCGACGCGCGCTCCAATCGCGCGGGCGCACTGCATGCCTTGCGGCGGCTGGACGACGCGCTTGCCGACTATGACCGCGCGCTGGCGCTGCCGCCGGAGCGCGCCGAGGTGCATTATAATCGCGGCAATGTACTGCACGCGCTCCAGCGCTTTGATGATGCGCTCCAGAGCTACGACCGGGGGCTTGAGCTGCGGCCGGATTATGCCGATGCGATCGCCAATCGCGGCGTCACGTTGCAGGACTTACAGCGCTTCGACGAGGCGCTCGCTCATTATCAGCGCGCGCAACTTGTGCGGCCGGATTTCGCCGATGCGCATTATAACGAGGCGCTGTGCCGCCTGCTCACCGGCGATCTCGTGCGCGGTTTCGAGAAACACGAATGGCGCTGGGAGACCGACCAGCACCGCGGTTTTAGGCGCGACTTTGCGCAACCGTTATGGGCCGGCGCGGACGATGTCGCCGGCAAGACCATTCTGCTGCATGCCGAACAGGGTTTTGGCGACACCATCCAGTTCTGCCGCTATGCGCCGCTCGTTGCGGCGCGCGGGGCGCGGGTGGTGCTCGAAGTGCAGGAGCCGCTCTTCGCGCTGATGACGGAACTGAAGGGCGTCGCCGAGCTGCGCGCGCGCGGCGAGGTGCTGCCGGACTTCGATCTGCATTGTCCGTTGCTTAGCCTGCCGCGGGCCTTTGGGACGCGGCTCGAGACGGTGCCCGACGCCGCGCCTTATCTGCACGCAGCGCCGGAGAAGACGGCGCATTGGGGCGAACGGCTCGGCGTCAAGGTGCGCCCGCGCATTGGCCTTGCGTGGTCCGGCCGCCCGACGCACAAGAACGATCACAACAGGTCGATCGAGCTTGCGGTCTTTTTGCAAACCTTCGCCGGCATCGAAGCGGATCTGGTCAGCTTGCAGCGCGAGGTGCGCGACGCCGACGCGGAGCTTCTTCGCGCGCGTGGCGGCGTGGTTCATTTCGGCGCGGACTTGAAGGATTTCTCCGACACCGCAGCGCTGATCGCCAATCTCGATCTGGTCGTCGCCGTCGACACCAGCGTCGTCCATCTCGCCGGCGCGCTCGGCAAGCCGGTCTGGGTGCTCTTGCCCTTTATCCCTGACTGGCGGTGGCTCTTGGATCGCGCCGACAGCCCCTGGTATTCGGCCGCGCGCCTGTTCCGGCAGGACGACAGCCGGCAATGGAACGGCGTGATCGCGCGGGTGAATATGGCGCTACACGGCCCCTTTAGCGGTGCAGTTTAGCCAAGACCGCCGGCTTGCGCGAGAATGAGCCCGAGCAGTGCGCTGCACGTTCTAGGGTGCGCCGTGAAACTGGCTACCGTCCGGTTTGTTCCCAAAAGCGGACATGAGACAGGCGCTACGTCATGTCCGCGAAGTGCCAGTAACGGCCTCATGGAGATCACAAGACCAATCAAACTGACTTCGTCTTCAGCCTGCTTTTCAGATAAATCCGGGTCATCTCGCGCAATTCTTCGATGGCCCCCGGACGAACGCTTTGGTCTGCAAGGTCCGAGAAAGCTGCCATCGTCTTCATATTGCCGAG
>DATHPQ010000072.1:0-63289 GCA_035483735.1 Xanthobacteraceae bacterium
AGCCTCGACGAGTGTCTTGAGCTTGGCGAGGCCCTGCTCGAACTCGCCGCCGACCATCTTGTCGCAATTGATGAACAGGCTCACGAGCTTCGCCATGAAGGGCTGGCGGCCCTGCATGGCCCAGGTGACTTTGGTTGTCACTTTGGTGCCGGCACCGTTTTGCTCGAGCACGAAATCGACCATGTTGTGCGCCTCGAACGGCCGCGACATGTCGAGCTTGAGCGACACCCGCGATGGTGGAACGGAATCGGTGATCGCGATGCGTCCGGCGCCAACATTGCGGTTGCCGTCCCATTCATAGACCGCGCCCGCGCCGGCCGGCGCGCCGCTATGATTGCGCTTCATATTTGGATCCTTCTCGAACGGCGACCACGCCGACTGCGCGTGAAGGTCGTTGATCATCGGAAAGATCCTTTCCGGCGGCGCGGCCATCACTGCCGAACGGCTGACCAGAAATGTGTCGGGCGCGGTCGCGGCATAGAGCAGCATCGCAATGATCGCGACCGTTAGCGCGACGGCGATGATAATGAGCATTGTCGTGATCATGTGATCCCCCGTGATCTCAGGCCTGCCCCGAATAGGCGCGCTGCAAGGCGTCCAGATCGAACTTCTTCATTGTCATGACGGCGTTCATGACTCTGCCGGCTTTCGCGCCATCGGCGTCTTTCATCATCAGCGGTAGAACCGACGGCACGACCTGCCAAGACAGGCCGAATCTGTCTTTCAACCAGCCGCACATGCTCTCCTTGCCGCCCTCGGAAAGCCTCGCCCAGAAATGATCAATCTCGGCTTGGGTATCGCACACCACCTGGAACGACACGGCCTCGTCGAACTTGAATTGCGGCCCGCCGTTGAGGGCCGTGAACGTTTGCCCTTCGAGCTCGAACTCGACGACCATCACCGAGCCCGGCGGCTTGCCGTGAATCTCGCGGCCGGCCTCGGTGTAGCGGCTGATCTGTTTGATCAGCGAATTGGCGAAGACCGTGGTGTAGAGCTTCGCCGCGTCTTCGGCCTCATTGTCGAACCACAGACACGGCGTGATCTTCTGCTTGAGCGCCGCCATAACGGACTCCTTGTGCTTGGATCTGCTTTCACCTCGCCGCGGCGAGATAAGCGTCAAGCCGCTCGAACGAGCCGCCCCAGCCGCCGCGCATGCCGTCGTGCGCTGCATCGAACGTGGCCTGTTCTTCTGGCGTTGCATCGAGCGGCGACCAGGTCAGCGTGAGCTTGCACTTGCCGCCCGGCGCATCTTCGAGCGTTACGGTTGTGAGTAATTTGAGTGGCCAAGTCGCAGCCAATGGATGGCGGGTAAGCCCACCCGCTTCGTCGGAAAACGAATGCTCCCAGACCAGTCGCCGCGGCGGGGTGACCTCGCGATAGACGAACTTGGCCCACATCACGCGGCCTTCGGAATCGCGCATGGCGCCGTGATAGGTACCGCCGACCCGCAGATCCATTTTTGACGAGACGACGACTGAGCCTTTCGGGCCAAACCAGTGTTTCATACGCTCGGGCTCGGTGAAGCATTTCCAAAGCAGCTCGGGCGGCGCGTCGAACACGCGCGTGGTCACAAAGTCCCTGCTCTTCGCTTCGGCGGCAACCATGACTCACCTCTTTCGATTTCCAGTGTTGTGTTGAACCTGTCCGCTCACTGCTGCGGAACGATGACCATCCAGCCGACACCGAACTTGTCGGTGAGCATGCCAAAGCGCTTCGCAAAGAAAGCCTTAGCCATCGGCATCGTCACCTGGCCGCCTTCGCCGAGCGCGCCAAATATCCTGTCGCCCTCCGTCTCGCTTGCCGCGGAGACGACCAGCGAAAAGCCCTGGAAATTCGCTTGTCCGGTACAGCGGCCGTCCGACATCAGTACGGTGGTATCGCCGATATCGACCGCGGCATGCATAACCTTGTCCTCGCTGCCGGGCGAGATCATGGATTTGTCGGGCGAGTCCTTGAACCGCATCAGCATTTTGGGCGCGGCGCCGACCGCCTTCTTGTAAAAATCGAGCGCCTCGTCGCAACGGCCGTTGAAGAACAGATAGGGCTGAACTTGCATGGTTATCCCCGTTTTATGCTGGTGGCATGGTTGACAATTGCGTTGATATCAACATAATTAACTCATGTCAAATTCTGCAGCCCGAGCGAAGGCAAAGACTGCTGCGGCCTGCGCCGCGGACGTCGGCGAAGTGCCGTTCGCCATGACGCTGCATGTGCGCGACCATTGTCTGTGCCTGCACATCCAACGTGCTGCGCGTGCGCTGGCGCGGCGCTTTGACGATGCGTTGCGTCCGATTGGCCTGACGCAAGGCCAATTCTCGCTGTTGATGTCGCTCAATCGTCCTGAACCGCCGAACATGAAGGACGTCGCGTCGCTGTTGGCGATGGACCGCACCACGTTGACTGCAAATCTCAAGCCGCTCGAGCGCCGCGGCCTCGTCAAGGTCAATATCGACAAGAGCGACAGACGCGGGCGTCGCCTGATCCTGACGTCTTCGGGCCGGGCGCTGCTCGCAGCCGCGGCGCCCATTTGGGTCCGCGAGCATGCGGCGGCGGAACGCGCACTGACACGATTGAGTGCCGACACGCTGCGCGCCACTCTGCGTGAACTTTGTTGACATGTTTCACTCTCGCGCGCATCGCTTCAGCCAACCTTCGCCGCAACAAATTCGGCGAGCCGCGCCATGGTCTGCACCAGGCCTTGGGCCGCGCCGTATTCTTTGATCACGCGATCGCGTTCGGCGGCCGATGGGAAATTGTTGCTCCACACGAGACGCGTTTTGCCGCCAAGCTCTTCGAAATTGACAGTAATCCGGAACCGCACCGGCTCGACGTCCTTGTCGGCCGGATCGTCACTTCGATCACGATGCCAATAGACGATGCGCTCCGGCCGCACGATCTCCTCGAACGTGATCAAGTTCTGATAGTCGCGGCCGTCGGGCCCGTGCATGACAAAGCGCCAGCGGCCACCGGGGCGGAAATCGAACTCGCGCGTCGTCGTGGTGAAGCCGTTCGGTCCCCACCATTGCGCCAGATGCTTCGGCTCGGTGAAGGCCGAGAACACCAGTTCGCGCGGCGCATCGAAAATCCGCGTGCCGACGATCGCGCGCGGATCCTTGTCGAGATCGAGACTATTTGCCGTCGCCATCGTCGCTGTCCTTCCCTAAGCTGGAACTGATTTGGGACTCTTCGGCCTTGAGTGTCTTCAAGTAGTCGTCGAGGCGGTCGAGGCTGCCTTCGAAGAACCGGCGGTAGTCGCCGAGCCAGTCGTCGATGTCTTTGAGCGCCTTGGGCTCGATGCGGCAGGGCCGCCATTGCGCCTCGCGGCCGCGGGTGATGAGGCCGGCGCGCTCCAGAACCTTCAGATGTTTCGACACCGCCGGAAGGCTCATGGCGAAGGGCTTGGCGAGCTCGGTGACCGAGGTCTCGCCCAGCGCCAGGCGGGCCAGGATGGCCCGCCGGGTGGGATCGGCCAGGGCTGAGAAGGTGGTATCGAGCGTCATTTTACCATTCAGTTAAATAACCGATCGGTTTAATACATTGGCGCCGCGGGCCCGTCAAGCTGCTTTTTGGCAAACCGGCGAAAGCCGCGCGAAACGCGCCGGCCGCTGCTAAAAACCCGCCATGTCCTTTCTGCGCACCTATCTCCGCGTCCTCGGCCTCCTGCATACCGATGCGCGTCTCGCGGTGACATTGGCGCTGGCCAATATCGTTCTGGCCGGCGCGCAGTTCGTCGAGCCGGTTCTGTTCGGCCGCATCATCGACGCCCTGTCGGGCACATTGCCCGCGGGCTTAGGCGCCGCCGCTCACGCGCTCGCACCGCTGATCGGGGCGTGGATCGCCTTCGGCCTCTTCATCATCTTTGCCGGCGCGCTGGTCGCCTGGTTCGCCGACCGCATGGCGCATCGCCGCCGCAACCTGGTGTTGGCGGATTTCTTCGAGCACGTCCTACAACTCCCCCTCGCCTATCATTCCGGCGCGCATTCCGGGCGGCAGATGAAGATCATGCTCACCGGGACCGATACGCTGTGGTGGCTGTGGGTGCAGTTCTTCCGTGAGCACTTCGCCGCTTTCGTCTTCATCTGCGTGCTGTTGCCGGCAACGCTGATCCTGAACTGGCGGCTGGCTTTGCCGCTGCTCGTGCTGTGCGTCGCTTTCACTTTGCTGACCGTGGTGGTGGTCAACAAGGCGACCGGGCTGCAGCGCACCGTCGAGCGGCATTATTCCGATCTGGCCGAGACCGCCGCCGATGCGCTCGGCAATGTCGCGCTGGTGCAGAGCTACGCACGCATCGAGATCGAAGTGTCGGGGCTGAAGACGCTGGTCAATTCGCTGCTGCGCGCACAGATGCCGGTTCTGTCGTGGTGGGCGATTGCCGCGGTGCTGACGCGCGCGGCGACCACGCTGACTTTGCTAGTGATCCTCGTTTCCGGAACCTATCTCAAGCTCGTCGGCCTGGCGTCCGTCGGCGAGATCGTGAGCTTCATGAGCATCGCCTCGCTCTTGATCTCCCGTCTCGAGCAGATCGTGAGCTTCGCCAATCGGCTGTTCATGGACGCGCCGCGGCTCGCCGAATTCTTCGAAGTGATGGACACGGTGCCGGCGGTGCGCGACCGGCCTGACGCAACGGATCCCGGCCGCGTGCGCGGCCTGGTCGAATTCTCCGATGTATCGTTTTCCTATGACGGCAAGCGCTCCGCAGCGACCGACCTCACTTTCACAGCGTTGCCGGGCGAGACCATTGCGCTGGTCGGCCCGACCGGCAGCGGCAAGTCGACGGCGCTTGCGCTTCTGCACCGCGCCTTCGACCCGCAATCCGGCATCATCAAAGTCGACGGCGCCGATATCCGCAGCTACACGCTGACGGGGCTGCGCCGCAATATCGGCGTCGTGTTCCAGGAGACGCTGCTGTTCAACCGCTCGATCGCGGAGAACCTGCGCGTCGGCAAGCCGGACGCAACCGTTGCCGAGATGCGCGAGGCCGCGACCCGCGCCCAGGCGATGGATTTCATCTCGCGCAAGCCGGAAGGCTTCGACGCGCCGATCGGTGAACGCGGGCGATTGCTCTCCGGCGGCGAGCGCCAGCGGCTCGCCATCGCGCGTGCGCTATTGAAAAACCCGCCGATCCTCATTCTCGACGAAGCGACCAGCGCGCTCGATCCGGTCACCGAAGCCAAAGTGACGCAGGCGCTCGACGAAGTGATGCGAGGGCGCACCACTTTCGTGATCGCCCATCGCCTTGCCACCGTGCGCAACGCGACGCGCATTCTGGTGTTCAAGGACGGCCGGATTATCGAGTCGGGCACGTTCGACGAACTCGTGCAACGCGGCGGATCTTTTGCCGAGCTCGTGGAAGCGCAGTTTTCGTTGCCCTCACTTCCCCCCGCTGCACGGGGAGAGGGAGTTACCGCAGCCGCTCCAGAATGCTGACGTAATTCGCCACGGCGGCGCCGCCCATATTGAAAATGCCGCCGATCTTGGCGTTCTTCACCTGCATGTCGCCGGCAGAGCCCATAAGCTGCATCGCCGTGATTGCGTGCATCGACACGCCGGTGGCGCCGATCGGATGGCCTTTGGCTTTGAGCCCACCCGACGGATTGATCGGCAGTTTGCCGTCTTTATTGACGATGCCGTCAGCGATGACGCGCGCGCCCTGCCCTTCCGGCGCAAGCCCCATTGCCTCGTATTCGATGAGTTCGGCGATGGTGAAGCAATCGTGCACCTCGGCAAAGGAGAGATCGTTCAGCACGATGCCAGCCTGCGCCAGCGCGCGCTGCCAAGCCAAGCTGCAGCCCTCGAATTTCAAAATATCGCGCCGCGACATTGGCAGGAAATCCTGCACATGCTGCGCGGCGCGGAACACCACCGCCTTGTCGAGCGTGAGCGCGGTCTCGACATCGGCCAGAACCAGCGCCGCGGCGCCGTCGGAGACGAGCGAGCAATCGGTGCGCTTGAGCGGGCCGGCGACGATCGGATTCTTGTCGCTCTCGGCGCGGCAAAAGTCGTAACCGAGATCCTTTCTGATCTGTGCATAGGGATTATCGACGCCGTTCTTGTGGTTCTTGGCGGCGATGCGGGCGAGCGCATCGGACTGATCGCCCCAGCGCTGGAAATAACGGCCGGCGATCTGGCCGAATATGCCGGCAAAGCCGCCGTCGATATCGGCCTCTTCGCGCACATAGGAGGCTTTGAGAAGATTGCGCCCGATTTCCGCGGGCGCAGTCGTCGTCATCTGCTCAACCCCGACCACAAGCGCAATTCTAGCCGCCCGCGATGCGATCGCTTGGAGCGCGCCGTGGACTGCGGCGGAACCCGTGGCGCAGGCATTCTCGACGCGTGTGGCGCGCTTGAAGCGCAAATCAGGCGAAGCCTGCAAAACCAGCGAGGCGGTAAAATCCTGCGCGGAAAAGCCCGCATTGAAATGACCGAGCAGGATCTCGTCGACGTCTTTCGCCGCAATTCCGGCATCGGCCAGCGCTTCGCTCGCCACCCGCACGACGAGGCTCTCGACGGTTTCTCCGGAAAGCTTGCCGAAGGGCGTGTGCGCCCAACCCACGATGCAGGCCGTCATAATCGCTGCCCTCTCTCAAGTTGCGTCATTTGCGTTTTCGCCGCAGCACTTTGCCGAATTTTCGTCGTTTTTCCTTGGCTTAGGGCTCATTGGAATCCACAAAGCGGCCGAGCGTAGCGCTATTCACCTTTGCGTTTAAGCCCGGCTTTGGTTTAGATAGGGATGCGCCCGCGCTACGTGAACCGACCCCTTTGCGGCCCTCGACTGAGAAATCAGGTGCGAAATCAGGGCCCGACCAACCAAACGGACCGCGACACGTGACTGGTAAAGCTGTTTCCCGGGCGCAGGTGCTCGGCATTGTTTTGGCTTCGATCGCCTTTGGGGCTGTTGCCCTCGAGGCTGCGCCGGTCCGCGCCGAAGCGCTGATCCTGGTCGACGCCGACAGCGGAAAGGTGCTGCGCGCCGAGAACGCCACTTACCCGTGGTATCCGGCCTCGACCACCAAGCTGATGACGCTCTACATGACCTTGAGCGCCATTCGCGACCATCGCATCACGGCGGATACATTGTTCACGGTGTCGCC
Source organism: Xanthobacteraceae bacterium (assembly GCA_035483735.1). Taxonomy (GTDB): domain Bacteria; phylum Pseudomonadota; class Alphaproteobacteria; order Rhizobiales; family Xanthobacteraceae; genus BOG-931. The sequence continues at coordinate 7,092 of DATHPQ010000072.1, forward strand.
GAATGCGAGCGCACAGGCGCCGGTGAAGATGGGCTTCCCGATCGGTACGCAGATCACCGTCGATAACGTCATCAAGATGATGATGGTGAAGTCTGCTAACGATATGGCGGTGGTTCTCGCCGAAGGCGTCGGCGGCTCGATCGACGATTTCGCCCAGCAGATGACCGACACCGCGCACCGACTCGGCATGACGGAATCCAATTTCGTCAATCCGAACGGACTGCCGGCCGACGGTCAGATCATGTCGGCGCGCGACCTTGCCATTCTCGCCCGCGCGCTCATTCGCGAATTCCCGCAATACAGCTTCTACTGGCACGTTCCGGCGATCAAATATGGCCGCCGCGTTGTGCGCAATTACAATCCGCTGCTCGGCCGTTATACCGGCGCCGACGGCATGAAGACGGGCTTCATCTGCGCCTCGGGCTTCAACATGGTGGCCACAGCCACGCGCGACAACAAGCAGCTTATCGCGGTGGTGCTCGGCGCCCCGTCGTCTTCGGCGCGCGCGGTGAAAGCGGCAGAGCTTCTTGAAGGCGGCTTCCAGCAAAAATCCTTGTCTTGGCTGACGCCGTCGCTCGGCACCGTCGATCAGTTGCAGCCGATGGACGCCACACCGCCGAACCTGAAAGACGAGATGTGCGGCCCGCATCGCAAGCGAGCGGCCACCGAAGAGGACGACCCGGACGCGATCGACGACAACAGCAACAACGCCAATCCGAACGCCAACAGCAATGCGTCGCCGTCGCAGTTTTCCGTGCTGCTATCGGCGCTGCGCGCGCCGACACCGAAAAATCTCGCTTTGCTGCCCGATGCCGGTCCGGTCGTGCCGACCATCGTTTATACCGGGCCGACGCGCTCCGCAGCGCAGGTGGACGCGCTTGCAGCTCTGCCCGAGGCGGCCGATCCTGCCCCGAAGAAAGCCAAGAAGAAGGCCGCGAAGGCTGGCGCCAAGGCTGACACCAAGGCAGCGGCGGTAACCCCCGCCGCTGACGGCGCCGCGACCGTCACCGGACAAGCCAAGACCGGCAAACCGACCGGCAGCAATATTCATTACACGCCGTCATCGGCGTCCGCTGCCAATCCGGCCTCCGGCACGGCGCAAAAGAAGCCGAAGCCGCCGACTCCGGCGCAGTAGTCCTTCTCACATAACGTACTCCGCCATGGTCGGCTTGTCGCGACCTCGATCGCATGCGACCGCGCGTCGAACGCATTCAATCGGCGGCGCACATCTTGGCGGGACATAGCGCCGGAACGCGGCCTGCGCTTATCGTAGCTTTTTATAGTTAGGCCCTTGCCAAGAATGAGTAAGAAGCATATTAAGCAACTGAGGCTAACTGACTTAATTCATCTAATTCGATGGAGATTTGTCATGAAAAACTCCAACGGAACGCACGGTCTGACGAGAGAGGTGAGGCTCCAAATTATGCTTTCACCTCAAGAACTTAAAGCCGTAGATAATTTTCGATTCGAGCACCGCATGCCGAGCCGAGCGGCGGCTGTTCGCGAACTGTTACGCCATGGCATTGCAGCCGCAGGCGCCGTGCCGGATAACGGCGGCGTCAAATCCGGCGACTACAGCGTGCTCAAGGCCCCCAAGGGGGCCGGAGGCGCGCGCCACTCATAAGTAGTCAAGATAGACAAGGCTGGATTGCGTCGCCGGATTTTGAGCGTCATCATTTGCACATGGGATGCGCAGGCCGGCTGTGACGCGCCGGCGATGGGCCGACCCGCGCTCCCACCGTAATCGGAGCCGCGATGTCGCCGTTTGCAAAACCGCTCGTCACGCCGCCCGACGAGAGAAACAGCCGATTGCAGATCCTTGGGTTTCTCACCAACCAGGCATTTGAGCCTGAGGTGATAAGCAACATGTCGCGAGCGTTCGAAGGAGCGTGCGAGGTCTTGCAACTCAAGATCGTCGACGATCCCGCCACGCGACATGTGGCCGCCAAGATCATTGAATTGGTCCAACGCGGGATTCGCGATCAACCCACATTGCTGCAGCAGACACTGAAGGAATTTGGGGCCGAGCCGTAAGCACGGTCCCGCTGGCGCCGGCACGGGTGCCAGTCGAGAAGTAACAGGGACGAGTATAGTGCAGCGCGACGTCGCATTTCTGAGCGAACGCCAATCCGCCGAACGTTTGGCCGATCTCATCACGTTGTCCTATGAGCCGATGTTCGCGTGGTCACTGGACGGGCCTATCGAGTTTTGGAATGCCGGGGCCGAAAGGCTTTACGGCTTTACACCGGGCGAGGCCGTCGGGCGCTTCAGCCACGCGCTCCTGCAAACCAAATTCCCGATCGAATTCGCCGAATTTCGCGCGGAGCTTTGCAGCAGCGGCTGCTGGTCCGGCGAGTTGTGCCACATCTGCAAGGACGGCCGCGAAGTCGTCGTCGACAGCCGCATGCAATTGCTCGGCGACAAGACCGTACTCGAGGCCAATCGTGATTGTACCGAGGTCGAGGCGCTCATAGCGCGGCAAGCCGAGCTATTGCGCAATCACGCGATGACGGCGGCCAAATTCGAGGCGCTGTTCAACCAGTCCGGCGTTTTTGCCGGCATCCTGGATCTGCAAGGCTATATGCAGGAGGTGAACGATCTGGCCGTGGATTGGTGCGGCTATAGGCGGGAAGAAGTTCTGGATCGGCCATTCTGGGACACCCCGTGGTGGCGCGGCACGGACGAGGCGAAAGCGAGGATTCGCTTCGCCACCCAGCAGGCGCTCGCAGGCCTCGAATTTCGCGAAGAGCTTCCCTACTGGACCGCGGACGGCAGCGAGCGCGTCGTCGACTTCGCAATGCATCCCATTCGTAATCAGTCGGGCGCCATCATGTTCTTGTACCCGACCGGAGTCGATATTAGCGAACGCAAGCGGGTCGAAGCCGATCTGCGAGACAGCGAACAACGGTTGCGCTACGTGGCCGCGATCGTGGAATCCAGCGACGATGCCATCGTCAGCAAAAACCTCGACGGCATCATCACCAGCTGGAACAGGGGCGCCGAACGCATCTTCGGCTACACCGCCGAGGAAGCGGTCGGACAGCCCATCATGATCGTGATTCCGCAAGATCGGCAAAGCGAAGAGCGCGAGATCCTGACGCGTATCCGGCGCGGCGAGCGCATCGATCATTTCGAGACGGTGCGGCAGCGCCGGCACGGCAGCCTGATCAACGTTTCACTGACCGTTTCGCCGGTCAAAAACGCCGAAGGCAAAATCATCGGCGCGTCGAAGATCGCGAGGGATATCACCGAGCAGAAGCGCAGCCAGGAGCGAATTGCCACGCTGGCGCGGGAGGCCGAGCATCGGAGCAAGAACGTGCTCGCCAGCGTCCAAGCCGCGGTCAATCTTTCCCGCGCCGATACACCCGAAGGTCTGAAGCAGGCCATTGAAGGCCGCATCCGGGCCCTGGCGAATGTTCACTCGTTATTCGTCGAAAGCCGCTGGATCGGCGCCGAACTGTCGACGATTGCAGCCCAGGAACTCGACCCCTATGCCGCGAAGGAACGGGTGCGCATTGAGGGGCCGCCGGTCTTGTTGGAGCCCAATGCCGCCCAGGCCGTCGCGGTGACCTTGCACGAACTGGCGACGAATGCCGCCAAATACGGGTCTTTGTCCGGACCCGGCGGCCGGGTCGAGTTGACGTGGGTGCACGGCGAGGACAAACGGCTCGTCATGCGCTGGACCGAGACGGGCGGTCCGGCGGTGCAAGTCCCGACACGCGAAGGTTTCGGGAGCCGGGTCATCGATCGGATGATCCGACAGCTCAAGGGCAAAACGCGCTTCGACTGGCACCCGGAAGGGCTGGTTTGCGAGATCGTCCTGCGGACGTGAAGACGGCGTTCTTGCGCCGAAACCAGCGCGCCTTCTACCGCCCTGCAGTCGTCTCCCTCCTCAACCGCAGCGGGACATATTCCGTTCAACCGCCCACATGCTAGAACACGCCCGCAAGAGAGGTGCTGGGACGCATGGACGGTAAAGTAACGATTGCCGCGCTGCAGGCGATGAAGCGCGAAGGCAAGAAGAGTATCGGGCTTGTCGCCTGGGACTATCAGATCGCGCGCATTGCCGACCGCGCCGGATTCGATTTCATCTCGGTCGGCGATTCCGTCGGCGTCAATCTGTGGGGCCGCGACGACGTGCTCGACGTCACGCTCGACGAGATGCTGGTCTGCTGCAAGGCGGTGCGGCGCGGCACCTCCCGCGCACTGGTGAGTTGCGACATGCCCTACGGCCCGGCGCAACAGGGCCCCGATGCGGCGCTCGCCGCGGCGGTGCGCCTCGTCAAAGACGGCGGCGCCGACATGATCAAGGTCGATGCCGCGGCCGAATATCCGCAAGTCGTGCGCGCTTTGGTGCGCGAAGGCATTCCGGTCTTCGCGCAATTCGGGCTGACGCCGCAGACCGCCGGCAAATACGGCATTCCCTATAGCGCACAGAACTCGCTTGAAGCACGGGCCACGGCGCAAGCCGCGGCCAAGCTTGTCGAGGAAGCCAAGCTTCTCGAGGATGCCGGCGCGAGCCTGCTCGACTTCACCAATTCCGGACCGGTTGCCGGCGCCGCCGTGGTGGCGGCGGTGAAAATCCCGGTGATCGGCGGCTTCGGCGGCGGACCGTGGCTCGACGGCCGGGTGCGGCTCGTCCACACCGCGCTCGGCTATGGCGAGAAGTGGCTCGACTCCAAGACCGACACCTATACCAACACCGCCAAGGCCGCGCTTACCGCCTTTGCCGCGCTGATCGACGATGCGCGCGCCGGCCGTCAGATCAAGGGCTGAGCAAAATGCCGAACGTTGATATCGACGGCATCGTGACGCGCTACGAGATCATTGGCCCTGAATTGGGCTCGGGCCCGCCGCTTTTGATGTATGCGCCGGGCGGCTTCAACGCGACCATCGAAGCCTGGTCGACGCTTGGCATCTACGCCAAGATCAAACTGCTCGACCATCTGCCGCAAAAATTCACCTGCATCCTGTTCGACCGCCGCGAATGCGGCCAATCCGGCGGCCGCGTCGAGCCCATCACCTGGATGCATTTTGTCGCACAGGGCAAAGGCTTGCTCGATCACTTGGGCATTGCGCGCGCGCATCTCATGGGCGGCTGCATGGGCTGCGGCCCGGTTGCAGCGTTCGGCGTGGCGCATCCGCACGTGGTCGCGAGCTTGATCCTGTTCTGGCCGGTCGGCGGTTACAAATATCGGCTGTCGAGCCACAAGCGCTTTGCCGAGCATCTCGGCTTCGTGCGGGGCGAAGGACTCAAAGCCGTCGTCGAACTGGTACAGCGCGAGGGCAAGCCGTTCGGCGCCGATCCGCGCGGCGGGCCCTGGGCCTCGGTGATCAAGCACGATGCGGCTTTCGCCAAGTCCTACGCCGCGCAAGATCCGGATCGCTATATTCGTATCTGCGAGACCATGCGCGATGCGCTGTTCGACCGCGATACCGCGCCGGGCGCTCCGCCGGAAGACCTGGCCCATACCGAAATACCGGCCCTTATCGTGCCCGGACACGACGATTCGCATGCGACCTCGGCGGCGCGCTATCTGGACGAATGCTTGCCGCTTTCGGAATATTGGGACATGCCGGTCGAGCGGCAGAGCGAGGACGCGACCAATGCGCGCGTCTTGGAGTTTTTGGCTAAAGTGGCCGTATAAGAAACGGTAGCCCAATGGTCGATTATTATTCGATCCTGTTGCGTGCGGTGACCGCGCCCGGCGCGGGCGATGCGCAATGGCGGCGCGACATTTACGATCGGTCGCGGCAGATGCTGACGGCGCGAATGCACGGCCTGCGGCCGCAGCCGCCGCTCGCCCAGATTGCAGCTGAAGAAGCCAAGCTCGAGGCCGCGATCGAGCGCATCGAAGCCGAATTGGCTTGGACCGAGACAGCTCGAAACCTGAGGCCTCGGCCCAACCGCACCGTCGTCGTGCCGCCGCCCGACGATCAGACCGACGGCGCGGCTCCGTCCGAGGATGAGCCCCTTGAGTCGTCCGGAATGGGCACGATGGCGTGGGTCGCAATTGCCGTCATCGTGGCTGCGCTCGGCGCCGGCGGCTATATCTTCCTGTCGGGCAAGAAATCCGCGCCGCCAGCCGGCAACCAAGCGCAAAGCACAACGACGCCTGCCACCGCTGCGCCCAACGCCGCCACGGCACAAAAGACGGCCGCGCCAAATCTTGCCGCCGTCAACGGCGCGAAGAACGGCGAGCTTGCGCCCGGCATCGACGGCGGCGCCTTCGATCCCGATCTGCAATATGTGTTCCGCCGGCAACCGACCTTCTACCGCACGCTGCAACCGGTCGGCACCATCATCGTCGACAAACTGCAGCGTTTTCTCTATCTGATCCAGCCCAACAATGTCGCGCTGCGCTACGGCATCGCGGTCGGCACGCAATGCTCCGATCTCGCCGGCATGAAGCATGTTGCGAACATGGCGGAATGGCCGATCTGGCAGCCGCCGCCGGAAATGCTCAACCGCAATCCCAGTCCGCTGCCGGGCGGCCCCGGCAATCCGCTCGGCGCGCGCATGCTGCAACTCGACGACGGCCGTTCGCGCATCAACGGCACCAATGCACCCAAGACCATCGGCAATGCCGTCGCCTTCGGCTGTATCCGGCTGAGCAATGAAGACATCACCGACCTTTACGGCCGGGTGAAGCTCTCAACGCCGGTGGTAGTGAATTAGGCGGCTCACACAGCGCGGCTTCGCTGCTGCGTCAATCGAGACGGAAACCCTTGCCGCGCACAAAACCGCCGAAATCCGTGCGGGTCGGCTCGGCATATTGCCGTGCCTTGTCTTCGGACCAGCCATAGAACGGCGCCTCGCCCCAGCGCGCGACATCGCGCTGACGCCGATAAGGCCGAAACTGCGCGCGCCGCCGGTCGTAGGCATCGATCTCGCCGGCAAGGTTGCGTTCGCCATAGGCATTCTCGACGACCGTCGTCGCAAGCGACAGCCGCGGCGTGATCTCGCCCTCCTGCGCCGGCCAGCCGACGCAAAGCCCGGCGACCGGGACGACACGCTGCGGCAGACGCAGCAGATCGCTGACAATCTGCGGGCGATCGCGAATGGCGCTGATCGGGCAGCAGCCGAGCCCGACTGCTTCGGCGGCGCGAATGAACATCGCCATCACGATCGCAGCATCCACCGCCGCATTGAAAAACTGGTCGAGATGATCGTTCGGGAACGGCTTGTCGCGCAGCTTTGCGATTTCAGGCAGCCGCGCGCCGTTGCCGACAAAGACCAGGAAAACCGGCGCATCCATGATCCAGGGCATATCCGGAATGGTGGCGACGATGCCCTGGCGGATCCCCTGGTCACTGACGACGACAATGTCGCATTGCTGCAGGTCGCTCTTCGACGGCGCCGACAGCGCGCAGGCGCATAGCAGTTTGAGCAGGTCCGGCGCGATCGCGCGCGGCTGAAAATACCGCTGCGAGCGATGACCGGCGATCCGCGCCAGCTCGTCCAGGCCCGGCAGTCCGCAGTCGACCTTGAGCTTCTCGCCGAAACGGGCTGCGAGCGCCGCTTCGATCGCGCGCGTGTCGTCCGCCATATTCCCCAACTATGAGGGCCGGCCGCCGCGACGGCGGCTATTGATGTCTTTAACCGATACCGTTTTACTGATGGCGTGGATCGCGATCGAGCAATTCGATCGACACACCCTCAGGAGCCTTAATGAAGCAAATGCGCACGCCGGGTCGCACCGTGGTCGGCTCCTTGGTGAATTCGACGCCTTTGGCTTTGAGGCCGGCAGCGATCTCGTCGATGCCGCTGACGGCAAGTCCGAAGTGATCGAGACCGCGATAGGGAATCTTCGGCGCGGCATTGACGTTCTCGCCGTCGCCGATCGGGGCGATGAAAATATTGGCGCCGCCGAGCTTCAAGTCGATGCGCTCTTTGCCCTGCTGCATGCTTCGCTTGACTTCGGCGCCGAGCATCTTCTCGAACCATTGCGCCATGCCTTCCGGGTTGGGCGTACGCAGATGAATGTGATCCCAAGTGATTTTTGCGTTTGTCATGGCGTTTCTCCCTGTCGCACCCGCCACGTTAGGCCAAGCACCTGGCCAATGACAACGGGGATGCTCAAGGCTTAGGTCGCGCAATACCTCAATGCCGAACCGGCTTCGGTACGCTTGCGGCTGTGGCCGGCGCCGCTTGCGCTTGCTGCGGCGTCCAGCCGGCCTGAGCGACGATGCTCGCCAGCATCTGCAACACGCGCTGCATCTCGGCGCGGGTCAGCACGCCAGCCGCGCCCTCGCCGCTTTGGCCGAGCAGTTCGAACTTGAATCCGCCCTTGTCATGCCGCGAGATCGTCACCCGGTCGGCAAGCTCGGCGCGAATGGCGCTCGATTTGAGGATTTCGGGCGGTGTCTTGGTCATCGCGCCGGCGGTTGAAACCATTGCGGCTTCGCGCTCGAAGGCCACGAATTCGCCGCGCATCTCGGCCGGCGCCTGCTGTGCCAAATCGGAGGTTTTGGTCAGATAGCCGGACGCGTGTTCGAGCAAAGCCAGAGCCAGCCGCCGCGTCAGCCAGCACGACCAAGCCTCGGGGCGGCCGGCATTGATGGCCGCCGCGATCCGATCCTCGCGCGGCTCATAGACGAAAGTCACCGTCGCCAATACCCGCAACATTTGCGTCACCCGAACCAGACCCTGAACGGCCACATCAAGGCCGAGCGGCGCTCGCGACGCAAGCCGGTTTCAGATTAAATCGGTAAACGGCGGCTTCGGCCATCGCGGCGCCGTAAAAGACGTTCCAGGCCGGAAAGCCTCCAACCGTCCTGCCGTTTGACCCGCGTAATAATATCACAAAAATCATGCTACTGATGCAGCCAACATACGGCAGTTTCCGAGGCGTAAGATGACCGAAGTCTCAGATCAAAAAATGGCCGATCACACGGTGAAGGCCTTTGACGCGGATCTCGCAAAAATGACGCGCACGATCGCCGACATGGGCGATCTGACGGAAAAGCAGTTGAAGGACGCGGTCGACGCGCTGTTGAACCGAGATCTCGAACTGGCAAAGACCGTGATCGCGCGCGACGACAACAATGAGACGATGCAGCGCGACATCGAGACTGATGCGACGCTCTTGATCGCGCGCCGGCAGCCGGTCGCCTATGACCTTCGTCTCATCGTCGCGGTATGGGAAACGGCAATCGAGTTGCGGCGCGTCGGCGCGCTGGCGAGGAACATTGCTAAGAGCGTGGTCACGCTTGGCGGCGACTACGAGACGCCGCAGCCGGCCAATGCGCTGCGCCGCTTCGCGCGCGCCGCGTCGCAAAGGTTGCGCGAGGTCGTCGAAAGCGTGATTCGCGGCGACGCCGCCAAGGCGCACAGCCTGTGGCGCACCGACAATGAGATCGACGAAATGTATGCCGGCCTGTGCCGCGAATTGCTGACCTATATGATGGCGGACCCGACCATGAGTCCGTCGGCGGTGCAGCTTTTGTTTTGCGCCAAGAACATCGAGCTGATCGGCGATCATGTGACCAATATCGCCGAAGCCGCGCATTATTTGGCGCAAGGGCAACGACTCAGCCGCGGCTTCGAAAGTCCGGTGGCGCAACCGGCTAGCGCGCGAACGTGAGATTACGTTTTAGGCGTGTCCCACTGCCATGCGCAGCGGCGCATCGGTGACTTGCTGCAAGGCTTGAAGCGTCAGGCCCGGCACCATTTCGCGCACCGCGAAACCATCGTCGGTAATATCGAGCACCGCGAGATTGGTATAGACGCGGGTCACGGCGCCGATCGCGGTGAGCGGATAGCTGCAGCGGCGCACCAGCCGGCTCTCGCCGGATTTGGTCTGATGCTCCATGACCACCCAGAGTTGCCGGGCGCCGGCGGCAAGATCCATGGCGCCGCCGACTGCCGGCGCGGAATCGTTGTCCGACATCGACCAATTGGCGATGTCGCCGTTCTCGGCAACTTGAAAAGCGCCGAGCACGCAGAGATCGAGATGGCCGCCGCGAATGAGCGCGAAACTGTCGGCGTGATGCATATAGGAGCCGCCGGCGCGCAGCGTGACATATTGCTTGCCGGCATTGATGACCCAGCGGTCGATCTTGTCGGGCTCGGGCATCGGCCCCATGCCGAGAATACCGTTCTCGGATTGGAAAATAACTTCGCGCTCCATCGGCACGTAATCGGCGACCTTCAGCGGCGCGCCGATACCGAGATTGACATACCAGCCTTCGGGAATGTCTCGAGCGAGACGTTCCGCCATTTCGTTGCGGCTGAGCGGCTTGCAGGCAGCGAATAGGCTCATCGACACCTCCTCAGCGCATGTCCCGGAAAAGTGGACGCTGGTTTTCCGACAAGGACGTGCGCAAACAAATCACGGCACCATCGGATCGCCATAGGGCACGTGGACCACCCGATTGACGTAGATGCCCGGCGTCATGACTTTCTCCGGATCGAGCGCGCCGAGCTCGATGAGGTGCTGGGCCTGCACGACGGTCAATTGCGCCGCCATCGCCATGATCGGATTGAAATTCTGGCCGGAGGCGCGATAGGTCAAGTTGCCCCAGCGGTCCGCCTCCCAGGCCTCGACCAGCGCGACATCGCCGGCGAGCGCTTCTTCGAGCAGATATTTGCGGCCCTTGATCTCGCGCTCCTCCTTGCCGGCTGCGAGCTTGGTGCCGACCGTGGTCGCCGTATAGAAGGCTGGAATGCCGGCGCCCGCGGCGCGGATGCGCTCCGCCATCGTGCCCTGCGGCACGATTTCAAGCTCGATCTTGCCGGCGCGATAAAGCTCCTCGAACACCACCGGATCGGCAGTGCGCGGATAAGAGCAGATGATCTTGCGCACGCGGCCGAGATCGAGCAGCCGCGCTAGCCCAGCGCGGCCGACGCCGGCATTGTTGGAGACGACGGTCAAATTCTTCGCGCCCTGCTCGATCAGACCCTCGAGCAGAGCATGCGGCTGACCGATATTGCCGAAGCCACCGAGCAGCACCACCGCGCCGTCGCGAATGCCGGCCATGGCGTCGGCCATGGATTGAACGATCTTGTTGATCATCGAAATTTCGGTGACGGTGTTATTGAGCTTCTACCCGACCACTTTCGCCCGCGACTCTTTGACAAAGGCCGGCATCACCTCGCGGGCGAAACGCCGCAAGCTCTCTTCCGCCGGCCCGCCGCCATTGAGCAGGATATAGCCGACACCGGCATCGCGAAGCTTTTCAAGCTTGCGCGCGATTTCGTCCGGCGTGCCGTAGAGCGCGCTCTCCTCGCTTGCTTCGCGCGTGTCGGAGAACGCCATGATGCTCGCCTTGTTCTTGGTGCCGTCCGGCGAATTGGAAATCGCGGCGAGCCGGCGCTGCGCTTCGAGCCGCCGCTCGAGCGCCGAATCCTTGTCGGCCTGATCCTTGGCGACGAAATAGGCACGGGCGACGCCGACATCCATCGGGTTGAAGACGCGGCCGCGCGTCTCGACTGCTTCCTTGAAGATCGCAATGCGCTCGCCGACCTGCTCGATCGACGCGAACTGGTCGAGCAAAAGATTGAAGCCGCGCGCCGCGACTTGACGGATCGAATCCGGGCTACCGGCCGCCATCCACATCGGCGGATGCGGCCTTTGCGCCGTCGGCGGCTCGACGATGATGTCCTCGAAGCGCCAATACTTGCCGTGATGCGAGAAACGCTGCTTCGACGTCCAGGCCTTCACGATCACGTCGAGCGATTCGTTGAAGCGCGCATCGGCCTCCTCGATCGGCAGGCAGAAGCCGGCGAATTCATTGTGCCGGTAGCCCTTGCCGACGCCGAAATCGAGCCGGCCGCCGGACAGCAGATCGATGGTCGCCGCCTGTTCGGCGACCAGAACCGGATTGTGCCAGGGCAGAACCAGAACCGCCGTGCCGAGCCGCAACGTCTTGGTTTTCGCCGCTACCCAGGTGAGCAGCGTCAGGCTCGCCGAAACCTGGCCGAAGCCGGTGAAATGATGCTCGACCAGAAAAGTCGCGTGATAGCCGAGTGCCTCGGCCTCGACATTATATTCGACGAACTGCTTATAGCCCTGGCCGGAATCGACGTCCGGTCCCCCGTGGCGCGCAGTGGCGCTGCCGAATAATCCGAACTGCATTGAGCGGCTCCCTGGACTGCGCCGTTCTCGAGGCGGCGGCAGGCAATGTAGCGCAGGGCCGGCGCCGGGAGCTATAGTGGGATTAAGGGAGGAAAAAATAATGATACACCGGAGTATTCTCGCGGGGCTTTTAGCCTGCGCGCTTGCGGCCGTTGTGATTTTCGGGACGTCGCAGCCGGCGGCCGCACAGGACTACCCGACCCGTCCGATCACCCTGATCGTGCCCTACCCCGCCGGCGGCGGCGTCGATGTGATGGGGCGCCTGGTCGGGCAGAAACTGTCGGTGGCGCTCGGCCAACAGGTCGTCATCGAGAACCGCGGCGGCGCCGGCGGCATGATCGGCACCCGCGATGCCGCGCGCGCCACGCCCGACGGTTATACGCTTGTCATGCTGCTCACCGGCATCAGCCTCGGCGCCAATACCGGCTATGACGTCAACAAGGATTTCGCGCCGATCGGGCTTGTCGCTTCGACACCGATCATCGTCGTCACCCATCCCTCAGTGGCGGCGAATTCGTTGAGTGACATCGTTGCGCTTGCCAAGAAAGAGCCGGGAAAATATTCGGCCGGCACGCCCCCGGCACCGACGGTGAATTACTTCGCCGCCGAATTGTTCAATGTGATGGCCGGCACGCAAATCACGGTCGTGACCTATAAGGGCACCGGCCCGCTCACCAATGACCTCCTCGGCGGCCACGTCCAGATCGGCTTCAACACCATCCCGGCCTCGGTGAGCAATATCGCGGCAGGCGCCCTGCACGGCATCGCGGTGGCGGCGGCAAAGCGCTCGGCGGCGCTGCCGAATGTGCCGACGGCGGCGGAAGCAGGTCTCCCCGGCTTCGAGGCGGTGCAATATTATGGACTTGCGGCACCGGCCGGAACGCCGCGCCCGATCGTCGAGCGGCTCAACACGGAATTGCGCGCCATTCTTGCCGCCGACGACATGAAGAAGCTGCTTGTCGACGCCGGCAGCGATCCCACCCCCTCCACGCCCGAAGAATATGCCGCCAATATTCAGCACGAGGAAGGCAAGTGGGCCGACCTCGTCAAGAAGCTCGGGCTGAAACTCGAATAGGCGGAGCGATCGGAAAGCGTCATTGCGAACAAGCGCGGCGATTCAGCCTGCGGCGTCGTCTGGATCGCGTCGTCGCTTTGCCTCGGGCCGTGACGTAATAATGAATTGAGCAAGAGGACGACAAAATATGGAACTGGGACTGAACGGCAAAATCGCGCTGGTGACCGGATCGAGCCGCGGCATCGGCCGCGGCATTGCAGAAGCGCTGGCCGCCGAGGGCTGCGACCTCATGCTCACGGGCCGCGACGAGAAATCGCTCGAAGAGGCGGCAGGCGCGATCCGCGCCAAAGGCCGCCGCGCTGCAACCTCGACGCTCGATCTGCGCGAGCCGGGCGCCACCGAGAAACTGATCGATCACGTCACGCGCGAATTCGGCGGCCTCGATATTCTGGTCAACAATGCCGGCGCCACCAAGCGCGGCGATTTTCTCGAGCTCACCGACGCCGACTGGCAGGACGGTTATGCGCTGAAATTTTTTGCCCACATGCGGCTCGCCCGCGCCGCTTGGCCGCTGTTGAAGGCGCGGCATGGCTCGCTGGTGTCGATCGGGGGCACCGGTGGGCGCAAGCCGACCGCACAGTTCACCATCGGCAGTTCGGTCAATGCCGCGGTCGCCGCCTTCACCAAATGCCTTGCCGATCGCGGCAAGACCGACGGCGTTCATGTGAACTGCATTCATCCGAGCGTGGTCGAGACCGACCGCACACGGCGGCGGATCAAGGCCGAGATCGAGCGCACCGGCCGATCGGAAAAGGACATCCGCGACGACATCATTCGCGAGTTCAACAACACCATCCGCTTCGGCACGGTCGAGGATGTCGGCAATCTCGTCACCTTCATCGTCTCGTCGCGCGCCTCGTGGCTGCATGGCACCACGATCGATCTCGACGGCGGTGAGATCCCGGTTCTGTAAGTTGCGGCAATGTGAATTGCGGCGTGGCGCGAGCCCAATGAACAGCTCATGAATATCCTTCTGACGCCAGCGCGGATCGGCCCGGTCGAGATCAAAAACCGCATCGTCATGCCGCCGATGACAACGCGCACGGCGGACGACGAGGGTTTCGTCACCGAGGACTCGATCGCCTATTACTTGGCGCGGGTGCGCGGCGGCACCGGCCTTATCACTGTCGAGATGGCGTCGCCGGAAAGGGCCGGGCGGCACCGCCGCCGCGAGGTCGGCATTTACGACGACCGTTTTGTTCCCGGCCTCACGCGACTGGTCGACGAAATCCATCGCGGCGGCGCCAAGGCCTCGATTCAGCTCGGACATGGCGGCGGGCACACGCGGATCGACATTTGCGGCGAGACGCCGATTGCGCCGTCCGCGATTCCGCATCCGGTCTACGAAACGACGTTCGAGACCATTATTCCGGAAGCGATGACCAAGGCGCGCATTGAACAAACGACCGCCGCTTATGTTACGTCAGCACAGCGCGCCAAAACAGCCGGCTTCGATTGCGTCGAGATCCATGCCGCGCACGGCTATTTGATCTCGCAATTCCACGCACCGTTCGAGAACCTCCGCACCGATGAGTTCGGCGGTAGTCTCGTTAACCGCGCCCGCTTCGGTCTCAATGTGTTGCGCGCGGTGAAGGAGAACGTACCCGGCATTGCCGTGATCTATCGGCTTTCGGTCGAAGATTATTTTCCGGGCGGCATGCCCTTCAGCGAAGGCCGGCAGGTCGCACTGTGGGCGGCGCAGGCCGGCGCCGATGCGTTGCATATCACCGCCGGCCATTATCGCTCGCTGCCATCGGCGCAGATCGTGCTGCCGCCGATGAGTTTTCCGGATGCGCCCTTTCTCGATTTCGCCGCCGTGATAAGGAAAGAAGTCAGCGTTCCGGTGATCGCCGTCGGCCGACTCGGCGATCCGGCCATTGCGCGCGCCGCCGTCGAAGACGGCAAGGCCGATTTCATTGCGCTCGGCCGCACGCTGATCGCCGATCCGCAATGGGTGGAGAAAGTCAGCCGCGACGAGCCGGTACGGCGCTGCCTCGCCTGCAA
Source organism: Xanthobacteraceae bacterium (assembly GCA_035483735.1). Classification (GTDB taxonomy): domain Bacteria; phylum Pseudomonadota; class Alphaproteobacteria; order Rhizobiales; family Xanthobacteraceae; genus BOG-931. The sequence continues at coordinate 22,251 of DATHPQ010000072.1, forward strand.
CACTTGCATCAACGAAATGCGCGGCGGCGCCCGCATCGGCTGCGTCGTCAACGGTGCTGCCGGCCGCGAGACCGCGTTTGCCGCGGCAGCGCCGCCGCGCGGCGAGCGCATCGCCGTGATCGGCGCCGGGCCGGCCGGGCTCACTTACGCTTCGCTCGTGGCCGCAGACAATCAAGTGACGGTCTATGAGAAAGACAGTGTCGCCGGTGGCGCGTTTCGCTATGCCGGCAAGGCGTCGCTGTTCCAGGAGGTCGAGGCGAATGACCAAAGCTTCGTGCGCTATATCGCGAACATGGTCGCGGCCTGCGAAAGGCACGGCGTAAAATTCCACTACGCGACCGACATCGCCGCGCATCCGGCTTTGCTTGAACCGTTCGACCGGGTCGTTGTCGCGACTGGGGCGAACTATCGCCATCGCGATTTCGGCCGCCTCGCCACCTGGATGCTCGACCGTGGGCTGGCGCGCGCTTCCGGCATGGCGCGGCTGTTCTCGATGCCGAAGCTGCGCAATTGGTTCTACTACGATGCCCGCATTGCCACCGGCGGCCGCGTTCGCAAGCTCGTGCGGCCGGGCCAGAAAATCAGCGTCATTGGCGACGCCGTTCGCGCCGGCAAAAGCAAGGATGCCATTGCCAGCGCCTTCGCAGCAGCACTGCTGCCGCAAGAGGTCGAATTGCGCAAAAGCGGGCCAATCCGGAGTTGAAATTAGCCTTCCCGGCAACATTGCGGCGGCGACGGCTGGAACGGCAGCGCTGCTGCAAGATTATGCAGCGGCCTGCACAGACCCCCACGACGGCTGCGTTTTTTGCTGGCATAGTTCTTGCGGCGCTGCGTGAACGATAGCCGGTGGCGCGATGTTGCAACCCGTAAAGCTTCGCCTGGAAGATGTAAGCATGACCTTCAAGACGCCGCGCGGCGTCTTCGAGGCGCTCGCGCCTGTGACATTGGCGATTCGGCAAGGCCGTTTCGTCAGCCTGATCGGCCCATCGGGGTGCGGCAAGAGCACGCTGTTCAATGTCATCGCCGGATTGCTCGAGCCGAGTGGCGGACGCGTCGTGATCGACAGCGTCGATGCAACCGGCACGATCGGCCGCGTCGGCTACATGCTGCAAAAGGACTTGCTGCTGCCGTGGCGCACGGTGCTCGACAACGTCATTCTCGGCATGGAGATCCAAGGCGTGCCGTTGCAGGCCGCGCGCGACCGGGCGCTGCCGCTTCTGCGCCGTTACGGATTAGCCGGCTTCGAACATCTTTATCCAAGCGCGCTGTCCGGCGGCATGCGCCAGCGCGCCGCGCTGTTGCGCACGCTGATGTTCGATACCGACGTCATTCTGCTCGACGAGCCGTTCGGCGCGCTCGACGCCCAGACCAAATTGCAAATGCAGGAATGGCTGTTGCAGCTGTGGAGCGACTTCGGCAAGACCGTGGTCTTCGTCACCCACGACGTCGAGGAGGCGATCTATCTTTCCGACGAGGTCAATGTGATGGCGACGCGGCCCGGCCGCATCGTTGAATCGATTCCGGTGCCGATTGCGCGGCCGCGGCCGCGCAGCGTGACGCTCACGCCTGAATTCATCGCGATCAAGGAGCGCTGTTTGCAATTGCTGACAGCGGCACATGACTCGCATGTCGACGAGGCGGCATGACGATCCAGGACACGATCAAAGGCACGATACGGGCCGCGTCCGGCATTGCAGGCGCTAGCGACGGCGCCCGCGCGGAGCCAACGTTGACGCTGCGTCCGGCGCGAAAAATCCGCCGCCTCCCGGTGCAGAAAGATTGGCCGCTCTGGGCGCTCATCGCCACCCAGATCGGCATTCTGGTCATCATCATCGCGCTGTGGCAGGTCGCGGCCGATCGCGGCTGGATCGACGGCTTCTTCTGGTCGAAGCCAAGCGCGATTTGGCAGACGCTGATCACATTCTTCACCGACGGCGACGCTTTCACCGATATCGGCTTCACCTTCCGTTCGACCATCATCGGCTTTCTCATCGGCACCTCGGTCGGCTCCATGCTTGGGCTGTCGTTCTGGTGGTCGCGCAATTACGCCGCTATCGCGCAGCCATTCGTCATTTGTTTTGAGTCGCTGCCGAAGCTCGCGCTGGCGCCGCTTGTGATCCTGGTGTTCGGGATGGGACTTGCGTCCAAGGTCGCCATCGCCACCGCGCTGACGCTCGTCGTTTCGACGCTGACCGCTTATGCCGGCGTCAAGGCGGTCGATCCGGATCAGGAACGCCTGTTCTATTCGCTTGGCGCCAGCCGCCTGCAGGTATTCCGCAAGCTGATCGTGCCGTTCTGCCTGCCGTGGATCATCTCGGTGCTGCGCGTGAATATCGGGCTCGCGCTCACTGGCGCCATTGTCGGCGAATTCATCGCCTCGCAGCACGGGCTCGGCCGGCAAATCCTCTATGCCGGGCAGACCTACGACATCGCCTTGGTCTGGGTCGCGGTGCTGGTGCTCTCGACGCTCGCCGTCGTCATGTATGTGACGGTGTCGTGGATCGAGAGCGCGCTGCGCAAAGGCGTCAGGCAATAGCAATCGAAATACAGGAGTAGCAGTCATGGATACGACGAAGCGGCGCGGCGCACATCATTGGAGCAGACGGCGGGTGCTCGGCACCGCCTTGGTTGCGGGCGGCACGGTGATCGCGCGCCCGATGATCGGACGGCCCGACGCCAAGTCCGTGCTGATCGCCGAGCCGGTTCACGGCATGGGCTATCTGCCGCTCTACGTCGGCATGGCGAAGAATTTGTTCGACGACGTCACCGTCAACCTCGTCACCATCGAATCCGGCGGCGGTCACACCAATGCGGTGCTGTCCGGCCAGGCCTTTGCCTTCATCGGCGGACCCGAGCACGACGCCTATGCCAAGGCCAAGGGCGCCGAATTGCGCTCGGTGGTGAACTGCGTCGATCGCGGCAATGTCTATTTCTGCGCCGCCAAAGGTTCCGAGCCGACCAATACCGATTGGGCGGCCTATTTCAGGGGTAAGTCCATCGCCTGCGGACCTTATGGCGGCACGCCAAACTCGATCACGCGTTATCTCCTCAACAAGTGGAAGCTCGATGCCAAGACCGACGTGACGCTGGTCGAGACGGCCAATTCGGCGATCATGCCGGCGGTGAAAAACGGCCAGGCCCAGATCGGCAATCCGACCGAGCCTTTCATCACCCAGGGTATCCGCAACGGCGTCTGGGGCGAGCCATTCTACAATATTCCGAAAGAGCTCGGGCCCTACGCCTATTCGACCTTCAATGTGCGGCTCGACTCGGTCCAGAAGGAGCCGGAACTGGTGCGCGGCTTCGTGCGCGGCATGATGAAGGCCTTGAAATTCGTCGATGCCAACAAGGACGAGACCGCCGAGATCGCCAAGAAGCAGTTCCCAACCATGTCGCTCGACGATCTCAAGGCGACGCTCGATCGCTCGTTCAGCGATAATCTGTGGAGCAAGGACGGCATGGTGAGCCGCGCCTCATGGGACACCGCAAAAGCCGTGGTCATGGGCGCCGGCCTCTTGAAGACGGATGTCAGCTACGATGAAATCATCGACATGAGCTTCGTCGAAAGCGTCCGCGCCACGCTATAGTCCCGCCCGCCTCAGTTTCGAAAGTCGCCGCGAAAGGAAATGCCATCATGTCCGAGCCCATCTGGAACCAGTTTCTCACCGAACGCGACAAGGCTGTGTTCAACACGTCGGGCTACGGCGCCCGCGGCGGCTTCGGCAAGCGGCCTGCGCTTCTCGTCATCGACGTGAATTGGGCGTTCTGCGGCGACCGGCCCGAGCCGATCCTGGAATCGATCAAGCGCTGGCGCAATTCCTGCGGCGAGGATGCCTGGGTCGCGCTGCCCTATATCCGCTCGCTGATCGACAAGTGCCGCGGCAAGGGCGTGCCGGTTCTTTACACCACCGGCGTGCGCCGCGAGGACAATTGGGATTCCGGCTCCTGGCTGTGGAAGAATTCGCGCGGCGACGAGGATCGCCAGACCATCGTGACCAATCTCGACGGCAACGAGATCGTCACGCCGATCGCGCCCGGCCCAAAGGACATTGTAGTGCTCAAACAAAAGCCGTCGGGCTTCTTCGGCACCAATCTGGCGAGCTATCTGACACTGCTCGGCTGCGACAGCCTGATCGTCACCGGCACGACCACTTCAGGCTGCGTGCGCGCGACCGTGCTCGACGCTTTCAGCCTCAACTATCGCGTCGCGCTTGCCGAGGAAGGCTGCTTCGACCGCTCGCAGGCAAGCCACGCCATCAACCTGTGCGACATGAACGCAAAATATGCCGACGTGGTGAAGACCTCCGAAGTGCTGGCATTTCTCGACACGCTGCCGGAAGACATGTACGACCTGCCGAAGGGCAGCGCCGCGGCATAATCAGCGATCAAACGGCCTTTTCGCCGCCATAGGCCGCGTGCAACACGCGGGCGAAGGTCAGGCCCTGCACGACAATGGTGAACACGACTACCGCATAGGTCACGACCAGTAGATCGGTGCGCCACGGCGAGGCCGGCAGCGTCAACGCCAGCGCAATCGAAATGCCGCCGCGCATCCCGGCCCAGGTCAGGACGGCGATACCGGAGAATTTTTCGCGCAGGGTCTCGCGGATGAAGGCGATCGGCATGGCGACGCTGACCAGCCGCGACATGATCGCGAGCGGCACCGCGAATATGATCAACGCCAGCGCGCTCGGCGTGACGATCAGGCCGAGAATGTGCAAGCCCATGAACAGAAACAGCATCGTGTTCAGAAGCTCGTTCAGCGGCGACCAGAAACCGACCAGTGTTGTGCGGATATCAGGATTGAGCACGGAGCGGTATGGCGGCGACCCGACGCAGAGCCCGGCGGTCACCACGGCAATGGGGCCCGACAGATCAAACTGCAGCGCCAGCCGATAGCAGCCCAGCACCAGCGCGATCGATATCAGAAGCTGCAGACCGCGATCGCGGACCGCGTGCAACAACAAGGCCGCGAGCCAGCCCGCGGCGAGCCCAATCAACGCACCGCCGGCGATCTCGCGGACCAGCGCGAGCAGCACCCGCCCGTGGCCGAGGTGAATGACGTCGCCCTGCGTGACTCCAAGCGCCAATAAAAACAGCACGACGCCGGCGCCGTCATTGAACAGACTCTCGCCGATGATAGCGGCGCGCAGCGCTGGCGGCAGCGCGATCTTGCGCATGAGATTTTCGATGACGACCGCATCGGTCGGCGCCAGGATCGCACCGAGCAGAACGCACCAAACGAACGGAATGGCCGCGCCGATCAGACCGAAGGCAAGCCACATGCCAGCGCCGAAGATCAGCGTCGAGATAATCACGCTCGCGGTGGCCAGAATCAGGATCAGCCATTTCCGCCGGCTGAGCTCGGCAACGTCGACATGCAGGCTGCCGGCGAACAACAGGAAGGCGAGAACGCCGTCGAGAAAGAAATCCGGCAGATCGGCGTCGCCGAGCGTGTCGCGGAACCAGCCCATCACATGCAGATGCAGCACATGATCGCTGGCGACGATCAGAAACGACACGGCGAGCGAGCCGAGCAGCATGCCGATGGCCGGCGGCAGCTTGATCCAGACGTGGTTGATGCAGCCGATCACGGCCGCAAGGCCGAGCACGACGGCGAATTGATCGACTGGCTCCATCCGACCCTAAAACGTAAAACAACCACCGGGCCGCGCCGCAACGGCACGCCCCTTCGGTCATGGACGCTTTCTGGCAGTTTTTGCGTGGGCGCGAAAGCGCTCCGTCAGCGCCGCTGGCCGGCCCTATTTCAGCGCCGTCGAGATCGACGAAAACGTAGTCTTGAGCTTGGTGCCGAGCCCCGTGAGCACTGGAATGATCGCGACCGCGATACCGGTGGCGATGAGCCCATATTCGATCGCTGTTGCCGCGTTCACGTCCTTGAGAAACCTCTTGATCAGACCCATGAACAGACCCACGGCGAACTCCTTGAGATACGCGCCTTCCAAACTCGGCCGCCGGCAGCGTCGTCGGTTCGCGCTCCGAAGCGGACGAGAAATAGCACACACGCTCGCGGCAAAACGCGAGACCTATGCTTGACTGCGCTAGGGTTGGCGCAACGAGAAACTGTTACGTTCGCCCGACAACTTGCCGCGTCTTGTCGAGATGGCCGTAGCTCTGCACCGGCGCGCACATCAGGAAGCGATAGCCTTCGGAGACCACGCGCTCGACATTGTGCACTTCGACATGCGGATGGCCGACGATGACATTGTGCTTCTTGCAGGTGTCGACGATGCGCTTCATCCATTCGAGCACGACTTTGTGCTCGTATTGCCGCGGATAGCCGAGCTCCTGCGACAGGTCGCCTTCGCCGATCAGAATGCAGCCGATGCCCGGCACGTTCTTGAGCATGTCGTCGAGGTTCTCGACGCCGCGGGTGTCCTCGATCTGCAGAATGCAGAAAATCTCGCCCTGCGGGTTGAGCGGCCAGACGTCGGCCTTCTGATAATAATCTTGCTGCGAGAGACCCCAATAACGCGCCGCGGTGGTCGGGCCGTCGCCACGAATGCCGGGCGGATCGAAATGCGCCGCGCTTTTCAATCGCGGATAACGGCAGGCGCCGACTGCATTGGCCGCCTCTTCGACGGTCGAGATGTGCGGGAATACGACACCATAGCAGCCCATATCGAGAGCCTGTTTGGCGTGCCATTGCGCCATCTCGACGCCGTTGACCGGAATGCGCACGAGCGGGGTGACGCCCGGCACCACGGAGGCGGCCTTAGCGATCTGGGCGCGGTTGAGCATGTATTGCAGGCAGTCCCGCAGCAGGCGGCCATCCCACGGCTGATGCTCCATCTCGAACACGCAACCGTCATATTTGGAGGTGGCCATGGCCACGGCGCTGCTGACCTCGGCCGGGGTGAAACAGGTCAGGGCGTGCTGGCCACTTTCCAGCGCGCGAATGATGCCGTTGAGCCGCGGCAGTTCAGCCATTTTCGAGCCTCCCATGCGATAATGGCCCTCCTTATAGATGGTTGTCACCGTTTGACAATCTCGCTCCGGGCCGTAGCATCGCGCATCCTCCAACCCCTCATTCGGCGAAGTCATGATCATCGATTGCCACGGCCATTACACCACCGAGCCCAAGGACCTGCATCGCTTCCGCAAGGAACAGACCGCGGCCGCCAATGCCAAAGACAAGATGGCGATGCCGTCGCGGGCTTCGCTGAAAATGTCCGACGACGAGATCCGCGAAAGCATCGAGCAGAACCAGCTCAAATTGCAGCGCGACCGCGGCACCGACGTGACCATCTTCTCCCCGCGCGCCTCGGGCATGGGCCACCATATCGGCGACGAGAGCGTGAGCCTCGAATGGTCGCAGATCTGCAACGATCTGATCGCCCGCGTCGTCTCGCTCTATCCGAAGAATTTCATCGGCGTGTGCCAATTGCCGCAATCGCCCGGCGTGCCGCCGGAACACTCGGCCGCCGAACTCGAGCGTTGCGTGAAAATGGGCTTCGTCGGCTGCAACCTCAATCCGGACCCATCCGGCGGTTATTTCAATTCGCCGCCGATGACCGACAAGTCGTGGTTTCCTCTCTACGAAAAGATGATCGAGCTCGACGTGCCGTGCATGATCCATGTCTCCGGCTGCTGCAATCCGGCGATGCACACCACCGGCTCCTATTATCTGAACGCCGACACCATGGTGTTCATGCAGGTTCTCCTATCCGACCTGTTCAAGACCTTCCCCAAGCTGAAATTCATCATCCCGCATGGCGGTGGTGCGGTGCCGTTCCACTGGGGTCGCTTCCGCGGCATCGCGCTTAACAACGGAAAGCCCGAACTGGCCGAGATCATGGGCGACAACATCTTCTTCGACACCTGCGTCTATCATCAGCCCGGCATCGACCTGCTCACCAAAGTGGTGCCGATCGACAACATCCTGTTCGCCTCGGAAATGGTCGGCGCGGTGAAGGGCAACGATCCCAAGACCGGCTTCGGCTTTGATGACACTAAGCGCTATGTCGACAAGGCCCCGATCAGCGATGCCGACAAGAAGAAGATCTTCGAAGGCAATGCACGCAAGGTCTATGGCCGGCTCAAACTGCCGGCGTAAGGCCTCCGCACGGAAGGGAACCCGTTGGCGAAAAATCCGATAACAACGGCCCCGGGTGAACCGAGCAAAACGCGCGTCGTGCGCATTGGCGCGCGTGAGATCGAAACCCGGGGCCTTGCTGCCGGATTCTGGACCGACCTCTATCACCGCTCGCTGACCGTCTACTGGCCGGTCTTCTTCGCCAGCGCGGCCGCGATCTTCATCGCGCTCAATGCCGTCTTTGCCTTCTTGTTCTGGCTGGGCAAGGACCCGATCGCCAATGTCTCGTCCGATCTGCCGCTGGTAATGAGTCTGTTCTATTTCTCGATCGAGACCCTCGCCACTGTCGGCTATGGCGACATGCATCCGCGCTCCGATTACGGCCATCTCGTCGCTACGGTCGAGATTTTCACCGGGATGAGCTTTCTCGCGGTGATGACCGGGCTGATCTTTGCCCGCTTCTCGCGGCCGCGCGCCCGTTTCCTGTTCGCCGAACATCCCGTCGTCACGATGCAGCAGGGCCGGCCGACGTTGATGATCCGCATCGCCAATGCGCGCACCAATACGATCTCGCAGGCGACCGCGCGGCTGTGGCTGTTCAAGCTCGAGAATATGAACGAGGGCCATCAGCTCCGCCGCTTTTACGAGCTCAAGCTCGACCGCCGAGAGCACCCGGTCTTCTCGCTGAGCTGGACACTGTTCCACATCATCGACGAGTCCAGCGCGCTTTACGACCTCGCGCCTGATGACCTCGCCTCGACCGATGCCGCGCTGGCGCTCAATGTCAGCGGCGTTGACGATAATTCGGCGCAACAACTCCACGCCCGCAAGATGTATTCTTGCCGCGATATCCGCTGGAATCACCGCTATAAAGATATCACCAGCCTTTCGGTGGAAGGCAGGCTCGTGCTCGATTACAGCCTGTTCCACGAAGTCGAGCCCGACGGCACGCCCGGCGTTCCTTCCCCGAGCCTAACCGACGCGAGCGAGGATGCAGGAGCCGAAGAGGCGCTTAGCGAGCCGTGATTTGATTTCGCAATTGGCCTATCGGCCAATCGCCTGCTTTGGATTGGCGGCCGTCCCAACTTGCTATATTTCTGTGGGATTCGCCGGGCGTCCAGACGCCGAAGTGCACATATTTAGATGATCGACAGGCTCGAATTCATTCTTGCGCTTGCCCGCGAAGAGCATTTCGGCCGCGCCGCCGAAACCTGCCGCGTCAGCCAGCCGACGCTGTCGGCCGGCATCAAATATCTGGAAGACATGTTCGGCGTGCTCTTGGTGCAGCGCGGCTCGCGCTTCGGCGGCTTCACACCGGAAGGTGAGCGCGTCTTGGAATGGGCGCGCCGCATCGTCGGCGATGCGCGGGCCATGCGCCAGGATATTGACGCGCTCAAGCGCGGCTTGGTCGGGCACATTCGTATCGCCGCGATCCCGACCATGCTCGGCATGAGCGCCATGCTGACGACGCCGTTCCGCGCCAAGCATCCCGACGTGCGCTTCACGATACTGTCGCGGACGTCGATCCAGATCCTGAACATGATCGAGAATCTGGAGGTCGATGCCGGCCTCACCTATCTCGACAACGAGCCGCTCGGCCGCGTCAAATCGGTGACGCTGTATCAGGAAGAATATCGGCTTTTGACGTCGAGCTCCGCGCCGCTCGGCGACCGCGATCAGGTGACCTGGGCGGAAGTGGCGAATATTCCGCTCTGTCTGCTGACATCCGACATGCAGAACCGGCGCATCCTCGATGGATTGCTGCGCGTGGCCGGCAACGAGCCCGCGCCGACATTGGAGTCGAATTCCGTCATCGTGCTGTTTTCGCACGTTCGCAGCGGCCGCTGGGCCACCATCATGCCGGCCAAGCTCGCCGAGACGTTGGGCCTGACCGACAATGTCCGCTCGATCCCGATCGTCGCCCCCCTCGTCACCCATGCGGTCGGTCTCGTCGTCCCCGACCGCGAGCCGACCACACCGCTGATCACGGCATTGCTCGCCGAAGCGCGCCAGCTTGCCAAAATCCTCGAACAGCCATCCGCCGTGGCCAGCGACCCGGCAAATTCCGCAAGCAGCAAGAAGCGGACGGCGGCAAAAAACAAAAATACCCGATCGGACCATCGGCGTTCCTGATCGTGTTCGATCAGCAGATGCGACCGGCATGGCGCAGGAGGCGGGCGCGCCGCCGCGGCCTTCGACGCGCGGCGATCCTCACGCATCTGGACAAAGGCGGCGCGGGCCTCGATCCGACGGTGCGCCAAGCCATCGAACGCCTGAAAAGCGCGGGCTGAAGTTAGCGCTACTGCGGCTGCTCAGCCGGATCCTTAAGAATGACTTCGAGCGCGGTGATGAAGGCGAAAGCGGTGGTGAAGAAATTGACCGCCACGGCCGTGATATAGGCCGCGGCGGCATATTGGAAACCGGCCCAGACGTAGATCATCATCGCCGCGAGCACTGCCGAACCGAGAACGATAAACACCGCAAAAAGGATCGCCGGCGGCGGGCCGCCGACCACTTTGCGGCGCCGCTGCGGATAGGTCAGTAGCAAAAGCAGCATCGGCAGGCCGAATATCGCTGCCGCGATTTTCCAAACAGCAGATTCGGGAATGTCGTAGAGCGACAGCAACGGAGGCAGCAGTGCGGCCGCCGTCAGCGCGAAGAGATGGACGAACACAGTCCGTGCAAGGTAACGGTCGAGCACCGAGAGCCGGGCACCTGCCGCTTGTCGTACGCTCAAAAGAATTGCGGAAAAGCCGGCGAAGGTCACCATCAGGCCGGCCATGGTGTAGAGCAGAGCGGCGCCCTTGACGTCCACTTTGCGGGCTCAGCCTACCCGGCGCGCGCTGCCATGCGCGACGCGGCCGATCCATGTGCCCAGCGCCTTGACGAAAGTGCTGGGCCGCGCCTTTTCATAGTCCATCGCAATCACGTGTTCGACCGGCGCGGCCGGTGCAGGCGATGCTACGCGGCGTCGGCGCCGTGCCGGGCCTTTGCGGGAAGCGGACCGCGTCTTTTCGTGCAGCACCCTCTTCACGTGACTGAGCGCGATCGGCCCGACATGGGTGAGAAACACCTTTTCGTGCGGGCGAGTCAGCGTCTTCACCGCTTCTTTCAGCGGCAGCCATTTCACCGCTTTGACATCGTCCATCAGTTCGTGGACCGGCGGCCCCATGGCGCGCATCAGCCAGAACTGCACGATCTTGACCTTGCCTTCGACGGCGTAGGACATCGAGCCGAGGAATTCATGGACCGAGACTTCGTGCCCGGTTTCTTCCACGACTTCTCGCTTGGCAGCGTCGCGCGGATGCTCGCGCGACATGAGCTTGCCCTTGGGCAGGACCCAGGCCTTTTCCCGTCGCATCCGCACGACGGCGATGCGTGGTCTTGATGTGCCGCGTAAGACGATTCCGCCCGCAGCCAATATCGGCACGGGGCCTTTGGCCGAATCAGTCATATGAAATCTATGCCGGACTGATTCGCCAAGAGCAAGCCGGTATTCACGCTTAGATGCGCGTGTTGTGGAAGCCTTTTTCTTTGCTGGCTTCCGCTTGCGCCCAGGCTGCCTCTTCGGCTGCTTCTTCGGCTGTTTCTTTTTCATGACACAGCGATGACGATCTTGCCGAAATGCTGGTTGGCGCGCATCAGCGCCAGCGCGTCGGCGATGGCGGCAAGCTTATAAGTTTTGTAGATCGGCAGCGACAATTTTCCCGCTTCGATCGCAGGCCAAAGATCTGCGCGCATCAAGCGATTGATCTCGCGGACTTCTTCGGGGCTGCGGGTGCGGAACGTCACGCCGATATAGTCGATGCGCTTGAGTGCATGCAGATCGTAATCGAATTCGCCCTTCATGCCGCCAAGCCGGCCGACATTGACGATGCGGCCCAGAAGCGTCGCCGCCGCGAGATTGCCGTTGGCGACGCCGCCCGAGACCAGATCGACAATGAGGTTAACACCCTTACCATCGGTGGCTGCCTTGACGCGATCCGGCCAGGACGAGTCCGTCGTGTCGATCGCGACATCGCAGCCATATTCGGCAAGCCGCGCCCGGCGTTCCGCATTTGTCGACGTTCCGAGCACCAGCGACGCGCCGAGAATCTTGGCGATCTGCATGCCCATCAGGCCGACGCCGGCGCTGGCACCCTGCATCAGCATGGTCTCGCCACGCTTGAGCCGGCCTGCGGTTGCGACTGCATTGTGCATGGTCTGCAACGCGACCGGAAAACAGGCCGCCTGTTCGTAGCTCATATTGTTGCCGGGGATGCGGTGCGCCCGCCCGGCATCGGTGACGACATATTCGGCAAAGCCGCCCGGCGCCGAGGCCATGACCCGGTCGCCGGCCTTGATATCCTTCACCTCGCTGCCGACCGCCTCGACCTCGCCGGAACATTCAAGCCCGATCCGCGCCCCGACGCCGCCGACACTGCCGTGCTGGTGCCCGGATGCCACCAGAAGGTCGGCGCGGTTGAGGCTCGAAGCCCGCACTCGGATCAGGATTTCATTCGACTTGGGCTCGGGCTTGGGCAGGTCGCGAACTTCGACCCCGCTGTCGCCGAGAACGGCGGCTTTCATCGTGTCTCTCCCGGATGCGATCTATCTGCTATTGCCAGATTACATGTCGGGGCTGCGCGCCGTCTATTGTGCAATGACGGCCGTGTTATCGTCCGACGCGCAGTGCAATAGACCAAAGCAGTGGAATAGTCATGACCGATGCAACGCCCATACGAGCCTCGTTCGAAGCCCTTGCCACGACCAGCGTCGGCAGTTTTCCCCGTCCGGGTTGGCTTGCCGAGACCCAGCGCAGCGAAGCGACCTTCCGCATGACCGGCGCGCCGCTCAAGGAGGCCTTGGACGACGCCACTGTCGTGGTGCTGCGCGAGCAGGAGGAACTGGGCCTCGATATCCTGACCGACGGCGAGATGCGACGGACGCATTTCATCTTTCATATCGCCGGCCAATGGGACGGCATCGACACCAGAAATCTCGTCAACAAGACGATCTATCGCAATCGCACCGCCAATCGCATGGTGCCGCGCATCACCGGCAAGATCGCCCGGCGCGATGCGGCATCGGTCGACGATCTGCGCGTCGCCAGATCGCATACCGGGCGCCCGCTGAAAATGGCGGTGCCCGGACCGATGACTGTCGCCGACAGCGCGGCGAACGAGTTCTACGCCAGTGAGGAGGAATTGGCCTTCGATGCCGCGGCAGCGATCAACGGCGAGCTGCGCGACTTGCAGGCCGCGGGCTGCGACGCGCTGCAAATCGACGAGCCGGCGATGACGCGCTACCATGACAAAGTCGTCGCCTATGGCGCCAAAGCGCTGGACCGCTGCCTCGACGGCATCACCGTGCCGACCGTCGTTCATCTTTGCTACGGCTATCCGGGCGGCGGCTATCGGCAGCACCAGTATGAATACAAGGACCTGCTGCCGCATCTGGTGGAGACGCGCATCGGCGGCTTCACCGTCGAATTCGGCCGCAGCACATTCGATCCGCAGGTCCTGAAAATGTGCGGCAACCGCATCGTCATGTTCGGTTGCGTCGACCCGGGCGATTCACCCGCGCCCACGGTCGAGGCCATCGAGCGGCGCGTCGGCGAGGCGCTCGATCATATCGAGCCCAAACAGGTCTGGCTGGCGCCCGATTGCGGGCTGATGACCATCAGCCGGGCACTGGCGCATGAAAAGCTGCGCGTCATGGTCGAGGCGGCGAGGCGGCTGCGCGCTCGGCTTTAGGCCGCTTTTTGCGGGAATTTGCTCCCTGGTTGCGGTACCGCGGCCGGGCGATATCGTCTACAATGCTGGAATCGATATCCGACAAAAAAGGCCGATGAACCAGCTCGTCCGCCCGCGCATTGCAGCGTCCGCCTGCCCGCACGACTGCCCGTCGACTTGCGCGCTCGAGGTCGAGGTTTTTGACGACCAAACTATCGGCCGCATCCGCGGCGCCGCGGATAATGCCTATACCGCCGGCGTGATCTGCGCCAAGGTCGCGCGCTATGCCGAGCGTGTCGACCATCCCGACCGCCTGTTGCATCCGCTGCGCCGCGTCGGCCCCAAAGGCAGCGGCCGCTTCGAGCAAATTTCCTGGGACGACGCACTCGATCTTGTCGCCGAAAATTTTGTTCGCGCCGAGCAGAAGCACGGTCCGCTCGCGGTCTGGCCCTATCTCTATGCCGGCACCATGGGCTACGTGATGCGCGACGGCATCCATCGCCTGCGCCACGCCAAGAAATATTCCGGCTTCTTCTCGACCATCTGTGTCAATCCGGCCTGGACTGGATATATCGCCGGCACCGGCAAGCTTGCCGGCGCCGATCCGCGCGAAATGGCCAAATCCGATCTGGTCGTGATCTGGGGCACCAATGCCGCGAACACCCAGATCAATGTGATGACGCATACGACGCGGGCGCGCAAAGAGCGCCACGCCAAGCTCGCGGTGGTCGACGTCTACATGAATGCGACGATGAAGCAGGCCGACCTGCCGGTGCTGATCCGCCCCGGCACCGACGCCGCGCTCGCTTGCGCGGTGATGCATTGCCTGTTCCGCGACGGCAAAGCCGACTGGGATTATCTCAATCACTATACCGATGCGCCGCATGAACTCGCCGCGCACGTGCAAAGCCGTGGTCCGGACTGGGCGGCAAAGATTACCGGCTGCGCCGCCGAGACGATCGAAGCTTTTGCCCGGCTGATCGGCGAGCGGCCGCGCGCCTTCTTCCGCCTCGGCTATGGCTTCTCGCGCTCGCGCAACGGCGCGGTCAATATGCACGCGGCAAGCTGCATCCCGGCCGTGATCGGCGCTTGGCGCTACGAAGGCGGCGGCGCCTTTCACAACAACGGCGCCATCTTCCACCTCGACATCAGCCTGATCGACGGTAGCGACATCAAGGATGCGTCTGTCCGCATGCTCGATCAATCGCGCATCGGGCCGATTCTGACCGGCGACAAGGCTTCGCTATTCGGCGGCCCGCCGGTCACCGCGATGCTGATCCAGAACACCAATCCGGTTGCGGTCGCTCCCGATCAGGAGACCGTCAAGCGCGGCTTTGCCCGCGACGATCTGTTCGTCTGCGTGCACGAGCAGGTCATGACCGACACCGCCAAAATGGCGGATATCGTCTTGCCCGCCACCATGTTTGTCGAGCACGACGACATCTATACCGCCGGCGGCAGCCAATACATTCTGCTCGGGCCGAAGCTGATCGAGCCGCGCGGCGAATGCCGCAACAATCACGAGGTGATCTGCGGACTCGGCAAAAGGCTCAGCGCGGAGCATCCGGGCTTTGCCATGACGCCGCGCCAATTGATCGACGCCACGCTGCAAAAATCCGGCTGGGGTACGCTGGAAGAACTCGAAGCCAATCGCTGGATCGACTGCCAGCCGGATTTTGCCACGGCGCATTACATCAATGGCTTCGCCTATCCCGACGGCAAATTCCGCTTCAAGCCGGATTGGCCCAATGTGCCGTTCCGGCGCTGGCACCGGAACGTGACCGAGGCCGCGCTACCGGGGCTGCCGGATCATTGGCAGGTCATCGAAGAGGCCGACGCCGAACATCCGTTCCGGCTTGCGACCTCGCCGGCGCGCGGCTTTCTCAATACGAGCTTCACCGAGACGCCGACGTCGCTCTCCATCGAGCGGCGGCCGGACGTGATGATCCATCCCGACGACGCGGCGACGCTCGGCATCGAGACCGGCGATATGGTGACGCTCGGCAACCGGCGTGGCCAGGTGCGCTTGCACGCCAAGCTATTCGACGGCGTGCGCCGCGGCGTCCTGATCGCAGAATCGATCTGGCCTAATTCGGCTTTCGTCGACGGCCGCGGCATCAATACGCTCACCGGCGCCGACTCCATTGCGCCGTTCGGCGGCGCGGCGTTTCACGACAACAAAGTTTGGCTGCGGAAAGCTTAAGCGCCAACGCGCGGCAGCCGCGCCGGCGTAGCATCCACCGGTACGATTTCCTTGCCGATCGGCCACAGCGCGATGCCGGCAAGTTTCAGATGCGCCCAGGCGAACGGAATGCCGACGATTGTGATCGCGAGCATCACCGCCGTGATCAGATGGCCGAGCGCGAGCCACCAGCCGGCCAGCACCAGCCAGATGATATTGCCCAAAAGGCCGAACGGGCCGGTGCCGATGTCATGGCCGGAATATTCGGCGCGCGACACCGCCTTCCGGCCGAATGGTAACAGCGTATAGGACGCGATGTTGAAGGCGGACCACGCCCAAGGCAGACCGATAATGGTGATGGCCATGATCACGGCGGCGATCAGCCAGCCGACAGCCATCCACAGACCGCCGAACACGATCCAAAGAATATTGAGTGCAAAGGATAAGAAGGTCATGTGACCCACCTTTTGGCCGCCTTTGGCGCAAACCCTTTTGAGCTTAGCTCAAGGCGCACCCTATTTAGGTCGGCGCGCCTCGCGTTCAATGGCGTTCAAAAAATTAATCGAACAGCGCCACCGCCCGCGTCCATCCGGCCGAACCGGCCTTCACCTTGTAAGGGAAGCAGGCCACGGTGAAACCGTGATCAGGAAGCTGTTCCAGATTGCACAGTTTCTCCATGTGGCAATACGGAATCTCGCGCCCGGCCTTGTGCCCTTCCCAGATGATGGAAGGATCATGCGTCTTGAGCCAGCGCTCGCGGGTATGCGCGAAGGGCACGTCCCAGCCCCAGGCATCGATGCCGGTAACGCGCACGCCGCGCGACGTCAGATAAAGCGTCGCCTCGCGGCCCATGCCGCAGCCGGCGGTGAGATATTCGTCGGTGCCGATGCAGATCGAGGCCCGCGTATTGACCAGAACGATGTCGAACGGCTTGAGCTCATGGCCGATGCGTTTCAATTCGGCCTCGACCTCGGCGGCGGTGACGACATGCCCGTCGGGCACTTTGCGGAAGTCGAGCTTGACGCCTGGGTGGAAGAACCAGTCGAGCGGCACCTGATCGATGGTCATCATCGGCTTGCCGTCGATGGTCTTTGACTGGAAATGGATCGGCGCGTCCATATGCGTGCCGTTATGCGTGGTGAGCGCGATCTGCTCGATGGCCCAGCCTTCGCCATCGGGCAGATCTTCCACACGCAGGCCCGGAAATAATTCGGCCAAGAGCGGCGCGGTCTCAGCATTGCTGACGTATTTGATCTGCGGCCGCATAAACGGCGGATCGTAAACCGTTTCGTTTTCAAGCGGCGACGACAGATCGACGATGCGGCTGGGCAGTTTCATTGTTTCCCCGTTTGCGCTTTGGCGGCCTTCGGCTTCGCCGTTCGCGGCTTTTTCGGCTCACTCGCTTGCCGTGCCGCAGCAATATCCTTGTTCGCGATATCGGCGATCTTGGCGATGACTTGGGCGTGCAGCCGGTGCGATTTGTCGATCGTCACATGCGATAGGCTGGTATCGGCGGTGAGGTCGACATTATTGAGCTCGCCGACAAAACCTGGACCCGGGCTGATTCTTTTGCCAAAGCCATTGTTCTGATAAAAATTCACCAAGTGGCGAACATTGTCGGGCACTTGATGCGGATGCGTGCCATCGAAAGTAACGATCAGCTCAATGGGAACATTCGACTTGGCGAGCGCATGGGCGATTTGCAGTGTAGCGTCGGCGCCAAGCGAATGGCCGATGAGGACTACAATGGGCTTGTCGCCGCGCGCATATCGTGCGGCGATGCGCTGCGCTACAGATTGCCAATTGGTATGGCTATAGACCCGCGCGCTATAACCCTGCCGATTGAGCTTTTCGGTCAGCGTGTCCATACCGCGCGAGAAAATGTCGGCAAGGCCGCGAAACAGATCGACCTCAACCGGCCGCGCCGCGACTGCAGACTTGGTGCCGGTCTGAGCGGCCGCATGACCGATGGGGGTTACAACGGCAAGACAGACCATGCCGCAAATGGCGGAGGCCGTCACTAATCGGCGAAATGCAATCATGCTCCAAGTCTCATTCATTCGGTGCGAAGCCACTTGCTTGAATATCAATCGCCATGGGCCAGATTATACAGTCCGCGGACGCAAAAGGGGGCGGAAATGATCCTGGTCACCGGCGCCAGCGGGTTCGTCGGCTCAGCCGTCGCTCGCCAATTGGCGCAGGCCGGAGAACAGGTGCGCGTCTTGGTGCGATCCACCAGTTCGCGCGTCAATCTCGCCGATCCGAGACTTGAAATCGCGCAGGGCGATCTGCGCGACGCGCCGTCGCTCGATCGCGCCATGCAGAACGTGCGCGTGCTCTTTCATGTCGCCGCCGATTACCGGCTGTGGGCGCGCGACGACAATGAAATCATCCGCACCAATGTCGAAGGCACCCGCGCGTTGATGGAAGTGGCGATACGCGCAGGCGTCGAACGCATCGTCTATACGTCGAGCGTTGCGACACTGAAGGCGCAGCCGGACGGCACACCAAGCGATGAAACATCGAGGCTTGAGCCGCAATCCGCGGTCGGCGCTTACAAATACAGCAAGGTCGTCGCCGAACGCCTGGTCGAACAGATGGTCGCCGAACGGAAACTGCCCGCCGTCATCGTCAATCCCTCGACCCCGATCGGACCGAGCGATGTGCGGCCGACGCCGACCGGGCGGATCATCGTCGAAGCGGCGTCGGGCCGCATGCCCGGATTTGTCGACACCGGCCTCAACCTCGTTCACGTCGAGGACGTTGCCGCAGGCCATATCGCTGCCTGGCGGAAGGGCCGCATCGGCGAACGCTATATTCTCGGCGGCCAGGATGTACTGCTCGGCGACATGCTCGCCGAAATCGCCCGCCAGATCGGCCGCGCACCGCCGAAGCTGCGCATCCCGCGCCGGCTGATTTTCCCGATTGCCTATGGCGCCGAAGCGATCGCCTATTTCACCGGCAAGGAGCCGTTTGTCACCACGACCGGCTTAAAGCTTGCCAAGGATCTGATGTTCTTCACCTCGGCCAAGGCCGAGCGCGAACTCGGCTATCGCGCGCGTCCCTATGGCCGGGCGATCGCCGACGCCATCGCCTGGTTCCGGCAGAACGGCTACTTGAAAAGCTAGTGCGCCGTCTCTTTGCGCGCGCGCAGGAAGTGGAAAAACTCGACGCCCTCGCGCAGCCGGCGCACCAGCATGTCGCGGCTGGTCAGCATCTCGCCCAGGATCTCGGCGATCTTGGAGGGACGGAAGTAGAACTTCTTGTAGAACTCCTCCACCGAATCGAAGATCTCGGTATGGCCGAGATGCGCATAGTCGAGCGGCGCAATCTGCGTGCCGCCGTCGGTGAGCAGGTCGGTGTCGGCGGCGAACCAGCCGTTCTCCTTGGCCTGCTTGTAGAGGAAGGTGCCGGGATAGGGCGCGGCCAATGACACCTGCAGGGTGCGCGGATTGACGTCCTTGGCGAACTGCAACGTCTCCTGGATGGTCTCACGCGTCTCGCCCGGCAGGCCGAGGATGAAGGTGCCGTGCACGATGATGCCGAGTTCGTGACAGTCCCTCGCGAAGCGGCGCGCCACGTCGACCAGGAGGCCCTTCTTGATGTTGTGCAGGATTTTCTGATTGCCGGATTCGTAGCCGACAAGGAGAAGCCGCAGACCGTTCTCCTTCATCACTTCGAGCGTCTTGCGCGGCACATTGGCTTTGGCATTGCACGACCAGGCGACACCGAGCGGGCCGAGCGCGCGGGCCAGCGCCTCGACGCGCGGATGGTCGTCGGTCAGCGTGTCGTCGTCGAAGAAGACTTCCTTCACCTGCGGAAATTCCTTCATGACGTATTTGACGTCTTCGGCCACGCGCTCGATCGACTGGGCGCGGTATTTATGCCCGCCGATGGTCTGCGGCCATAGACAGAAGGTGCAGCGCGATTTGCAGCCGCGGCCGGTATACCAGCTCATATAAGGATGCTTGAGATAGCCGCCGAAATACTTCTCGACCTTGAGCTGCTTGTAGACCGGAAGCACGGACGGCAGCTGGTCCATGTCCATCAGGATTTCGCGCTCGGGATTGTGGACGATCTTGCCGTCCGTTCCGCGATAGGACAGGCCCTTGATCGTGGACCAATCGGCGCCCTCGGCAAGCTCCTTGACGGTGTATTCGTATTCGTTGCGGCAGACGAAATCGATCGCCGGAGCCGCTTCGAGGCTTTGCTGCGGCTCGACCGCGACCTTGGCGCCGATGAAGCCGATCTTGGCGGTCGGGTTGAGTTCGCGGATCATGGCGGCGGACTTCACGTCCGACTTGAAGCTCGGGGTCGAGGTATGGATGACAATGAAGTCGTGCGACTTCACATCGTCTTCGATGTCCTCGAAGGTCAGATCGTGCGGCGGTGCGTCGATGATCTTGGAGCCCGGCACCATGGCGGCGGCCTGCGCCAGCCAAGTCGGAAACCAGAACGACTTCACCTCGCGCTTCATCTGGTAGCGCGCGCCCGCTCCGCCGTCGAAGCCGTCGAACGAAGGCGCCTGAAGGAACAGTGCACGCATCACGTTTCAACCTCACCGTAATAAGCAAGCGTGTTGTCGGCCTGAACGCCGTAGCGATGGCCGCGCCATTCGACGCCCCGGCCGAAGAAGCTCGCGACAAAAACCGCAAACGACAGCAGGTCGCGCAACGGTCCCCACCAGTAAAAGCCCCGACGCAGATGGAAGGCGCGATCGAGTTCCATCTGCAGCGCCGCGCGGCAGACCAAAGCTATTGGAACGAGCACGGCGAGCGGCGTCATACCGCCCAGCAGAAGCCCGAGCAAGGCCAGCGGCCAAGCATGCGTAATGACGGTTCCGGCAAAGCCCGCCGGGTCCACCGAGCGGATGGTGCGCGCCCAGCGCAACTCATGACGCAGGAGCCCATGCGCTGTGCTTTGCGTGCATTGGTGGCCGACAATGTAGGCAGGAATGGCGATGCTGAATCCGGCACGGCGCACGGCGGCCCCGAGCGCATAATCGTCCGCCAGCTGATCGGCAACCGATTGCAATCCGCCGATCTCGGCGAGCGTCTCCTTGCGGATGGCGATGGTCGAACCGAAGCAGGGCGCGGCAAGCCTGAGCAGAAGCCCGACCAGGACGCTGGGCAGGAAGTGATAGTCGATGGCGGCTGCCGAGAGCTTGGCCCAGATGCCTCGCCCTGCGTCTTGTCCTGCATCTTGGGCCGCGACCCCGCGATAGAGGCAGGTAACCAGCCCAACGCCCGGCTGTTGCAGGCTTGCGACCACGTTTTTCAGGTAGGCCGAGTCAACGACGATATCGCTGTCGGAAATAACCAAAATGTCGTGGCTCGCTTCCACCACCATGTTCACCAGATTGGAAATCTTGCGGTTGCTGCCGTGGCGGCGCGAATTGATCACGAGCTTCAGCTCGTGTCCGGGGAATGCCGCGACGATTTCACGCACCACCTCGATGGCCGGGTCGGCGCGATCGCTGACGCCGAACACGATTTGTACCGGGCCTGGATAATCCTGCAGGCAAAAGCGTCTCAGATTGGCGAACAGATCCGGCTCGGCACCGTGCAGCGGCTTGAGGATGGTGACGGCGGGGGTGTCAGCGTCAGACACGCCATTCGCCGCCGCGGCAAAGCGGCGCGCGGCATAGGCGGCGACAAGCGCATAGAGGCAGCCGAACGCGGCCGCTGCATAACAGGCCAGCGACGCCGCAAAGCTGCATTCAGCGAAAAACCCGTCCATGCCCCCGCTCCCCATGGACCTCCTCCGGCCCGGGAACGCCCCGATTATATGGCGCTGCATCATCTCATGCACGCAACAAATGGCGCAAAACAAATGGCGGAACTAAGCCCGCCCTGTGGACGCCGGCCTGGCCTAGCCGCTGACCGATTTTCTCCGGGCAAACATCCGCCGCCCCTCGAGGGCTTGCCACAGCAGCAATGAGGGGATGCCAAGCGCCAAATCCGGGACGCGTTTGATCAGCGCCATGGCGAGCGCGACCTCGGCCGGAACGCCGAAGATCGCGGCGGCCGCGATCATGGTGCCGTCCTGCACACCGATACCGCCGGGCAACATGAAGGCGACCGCCTTGCCGCCCTGGCCGATGCTTTCGATTGCAATGGCAGCACCGACGCTCACCGGATGGCCCATGAAGAAGAACGCGATCCAAACTTCGACGGCGCCGAAGAAGACCGTAACCAAATGTACGAAAAACGAGCCAGAGAGGCCGCGGTGATTGCGCCAGATCTGCTGCAGCCGGTCGCCGAGATCGACCACATGCGCGAACATCGACCAGCGCCGCTTCTCGCCAACGGCGACGAGCCGGCGCACCACCGGATCGAAAGCACCGAAATTCAACGCCAGGAAGAAACCCGCCACGGCCGGCAAAGCGATCGCCAGCATCACGAAGGTCACGGTGCTGAGCCGATGCGGCCCGGGCACATCAAGCACAATGCCGACGCCCGCGGCGACATAGATCAGGAGGCTCACGACCTGCACGAAAATATCGATCAGCACGCTCGCGATCGCCAGGCTCATCGCGGTGCCGAAATGAGACAAGAGCCGCGCACCGATAATGTCGCCGCCGACGACGGCAAACGGCAGCAGCCCATTGATCGCTTCGCGAATAAATCGGAGTGCGACAAAGATGCGTGGGGGCGGCCCTTTCGGCGTCAGCAAAAACCACCAGCCGACGCCGCAGCCGCACAGCGCAATCGCACGCGCCAGCACCACCAGCGCGGAGCCCCATTCCGAGCTCAGGACCGCCTGCACGACCGATGCAAAGCCGAAATAAGCAACTAAGCCGGTCAATAGCGCGAGCCCGGCGATCCCGAAAATAGGGGCAAAAATCCTCATCTGACCGCCGTCATTTCCAGGCCATATAGGAATTATCTCAGAGGCAGACTGGCGCGGAGGTGCAACAGCACCGATTCAGCTGTGAGGTGTGGCTTTTCTGCACTAGTGGACCCTGGACGCCCCTTCTATCTTTGTTTTTTAACGTCTCAGCAAGGGGGCAAAAATGAAAAAGCTCGCGTTCGGAACGGCGGTTGTTCTCGCACTTCTCAGCATGGCTGGCTGTGCACAAGTTGGCAAAGGCAAAGCGCCTCCGCCGGTCGTCACTAAGGGCTAATTCGCTTAGCCGCGAAACGGCCGACGTGATGACGGGCATGTTCGGCCGCTCCCGCAGGCGATCCTTTTGAAGTTGTCGCGCCGCGTTGATTGATCACGGCGTGATCGATCGCGGTGTGATTGAAGTTCAGGTGGGGGCCACGTGATAATCGTCGTCGGACTGGCATTTGAAGCACGCATTGCCGCAGGGCCGGGAGTGCGTGTCATCTGCAGTGGCGATGGGCGCAATCTTGCCGCCAAACTAACGGCGGCGATCGCAGACGCCCGTAAGCGCGTTCAAGGTTGTCCGGGCATTATCAGTTTCGGCGTCGCCGGGGGGCTGGCGCCGCAATTGCGTCCGGGCACTTGCGTGGTCGGGTCGGCGGTTATCTCTGGCGAAAAGCGGATGCCGATCAGCGCGGAATGGTCGCAGAAGCTTTTGCAGACCATCCCGGACGCCATTCCGGGCGTGTTGCTTGGCGTGCCGGCGCCGATCGCTAATCCCGACGAGAAGCGCGAGCTCTACATGAAAACCGGTGCCATCGCCGTCGATATGGAATCCCATATCGTCGCCGCGGTTGGCTTCGCGCACGAACTTCCGGTTGCGGCGATCCGCGTCATCACCGATCCCGCCAAGCGCGCATTGCCAGCCTCTGCGGTCGCAGCGATGCGGCCGAACGGCACCACCAATATCGGCGCCATGCTCCGCTCGGTGCTGCGGCAACCGAAGGAATTGCCGGCTCTCTTCCAAACGGCGCTCGACGCGCGCGCCGCGCGGGCAACGCTGGTACGTGGAAGGCATTTACTCGGTCCTGCATTCACCTTGCCATCGACGACTTGAGAGGCGGCTGCCATGTTCAAGTCCGCTGCGGAAGAGATCGGCGAGTGGGCTGACCGGTGCCGGCGTTGGGCGCTTCGCGCGCAATCCAAAGAGCAACGCCAGATGCTGCAGAGCTGGGAACGGCTGTTCAACCAGGCCGAACTCGAAGCCGACGAGGATTTCGATTACGGCTACGGCTCGAAGTCGCACGTGCAGCACAAGCTCTAAGGCAGAGCGACTCTCAAGTCTGAGCGATACCGGTTCGGCACAACGCCGTTTGCAGCGCTGTCGCGTGTCCCGTTCGGCTTGCGCCGTGGGCTTAGCCGCGAACGACAAAACGCTTCATTGCTTCCCGGCTATTGCTTCAAAGGTTCGGCCGAAACGCGGGCGTCAGCCGTCAGCGTCTGCTCGAGATAGCCGATAAGGGCATGGACGCAGTCGGTCCAGGTTCGCGGCCGGTATTCGGCCTGTAACCGCGCCTCTCGCGCCTTCAGATAGCCGGGATCGAGCAACAGCCGCTCGATCTTGGCCAGCACATCGTCCTCGTTGGCCGGGTCGAAATAATCGACCAGATCGCCGCCCACCTCCGGGATCGAGGTGCGGTTCGACGCCACGCAGAATTTGCCGTGCATCAGGCTTTCCGCGATCGGCAGGCCCCAGCCCTCGCACAGGCTCGGAAAGACGGTGAACAAAGACGAACGGTAAGCCTGGCGCAATTCGGCGTCGGACAGACCTGGCATCAGCACGATCTTGCCGCCGAGATAGTCGCTCGCCATGAGGTCGGCCAACAGATCGTCGACCAGCCAGCCGATCTGGCCCGCGAAGATCAGGCTCGGCACCGCGTCCGGACCGTGGCGCTCCAAGAGGCGGCGCCAGATCCTGACCAGGAGGCGGTGGTTCTTGCGTATCTCGATCGTGGACACGAACAGCACATAGGGCTTGGGAAAATTGATCGTGCCCTGGTCGCCCGACAGCACCTGATTGTTCAAGCCCGAACCGGGCTCCACCACTTCGACCCGCGGCAGCGGCCATCTGGCGTCAGCGGCGAGCTTGATCAGCGCGTTGCGTGAATGTTTCGACGTGGTGAGTACCACATCGGCGACCGGCAGCGCCTCCTGCAGCCAATCACGAAATTGCACGACATGGCGCTCTTCGACCAGCGATTCATATTCGAGCGGAATGAGATCGTGAATCAGCGTCGAGAATTTTATGCCGTAGCGCCGTTTCGCTTCGGCGATGTGCTTGACGTAATGCGGCACACCCCAGCCGGCGCCGAGCGAGACGATGATGTCGCCGGGACGAACGAACTGCTCGAAACGATGCCGCCGCGCGCCCATTCCGCTGAGCATGCCGACGAGATCGCACAACGCGGTCTTGAAGATCGACATGAAGAACCGCGGATTGCGCATGATCACCGGCACCATGCTGGGGAAGCTGCTCAGCAGCTTGGCCGGCGCCCAGATCGTTCGCCACGGCGCCCGTGCTCCGGGCGGCTTCAAATAGGCCGACGTGATCGCGTCAAAGCTGATAGCGCGCAGTTGCTTGCTGTAGATACTCAGCCGGCAGAACCGCACGCGACCGGTGCGCCCGTAAAGCCGCATCGCCTCGACATAGATCTCGAACGGCACGCGCTGCAGACCGGTCGGATTACGGAAATGATCGAAATAGCGCAGAAAATCCTCGACCTCGAACCAGATCACTGGTTCGCGGTCGGCGGCGTCGGCAGGCAGCCTGGCGGTGAAAAACGGGCCTAAATTCACGAACAGGGTCTCAAACAAATGCGCGATACCGGATCGCCCAGGCCCGGACTGGGAGAATATCCAGATCGTTTGAAGCGCGCCCCTCGGACGCCATGCTATGCGTCGTGTTTACAGCAGGCAAGAGCGGCGGTCCCGTTGCGAACGCGATTCTCGTACTTCGCCCGACCCGACTTGGGAGGGTGGCCCGGGACATTCCGCTCGCCGCTGTGACCGGGTAAAACCATGAGCCCTCTATGAGCCCTGGGCACGCCGTATGAACCCGGAGCAAAACATGACCGAGCAAAAGGCCGATTCGGTTTCCATAACCTGTGCCCCGCAGGCGCTCGGCTATATCGGCGTCCGCGCCAAGGACCTGGGCGATTGGGCAAGCTACGGCGCGGGCCTGCTCGGCCTACAGCGCGTCGACAAATCGCGCGCGACGCTGGCCTTCCGCATGGACGATCGCAAGCAGCGGCTTCTGGTCGAGGCCGACGGCGGTGCGGGCATCGGCTTTTTCGGGTGGGAGGCCGCGGACGCCGCGGCACTCGATGCGATCGCCGCACGTCTCGAACGAAGCGGGATCAGGGTCACGCGCGGCACGCGCGCACTCGCCGACCAACGCCACGTTATCGATCTGATTGTGCTCGACGACCCGGTCGGCAACCGGCTCGAAATCTTTCACGGCGCCGAGACGGCGACGGAGCCGTTCAAGCCCGGTCGCGCCATTTCAGGCTTCCGCACTGGCCCGCTCGGGCTCGGCCACGCCGTGCTCAATGTCGATGCGCCGCAAACCATCGACCGCCTGATGGCGTTCTATCGCGACATGCTCGGCTTCCGGCTGACGGATTACTATTCGCACCCTTTCGTCGCCCGCTTCCTGCATCTGAACCCGCGCCATCACAGCCTCGCCTTCATCCAGACCGGCAAGAACGCGGTGCATCACCTCATGATGGAAGTGTTCAGCTTCGACGATGTCGGCCAGGGCTACGATCTCGCTCTCGGCGAAAAAGATCGCGTCGCGGTGACGCTCGGCCGCCACACCAGCGATTTCATCACCTCATTCTACAGCTGGACGCCGTCTGAATTCATGGTCGAATATGGCTGGGGGGCGCGCTCGATCGATGTCGGCAATTGGCAGGCCTATGAGCGCAAGGAAGGTCCGAGCATGTGGGGCCATGACCGCTCCTGGCTGTCGCCGGAAGACAACGCCAAGGCCCGCGCGCTGCGGCTGAAAAACGCCGAAGACGGCTTTCGCCGTCCGGTCCAGGTGCTCGACGGCAATTACCAAGTCATGTCCGGCGTCTGTCCGTGGTGGGACAGTGTGAAATCTCACGCCGTCGGACAGTGACTCAAGACAGCAATTGGACTCAAGGCAGCAATTGGACTTAAGACAGCAATTGCAGCTTGCCGCCGACCGGAATTTCCGGCGCCGGCTTGTTCGCAATGATTACCAGATCGAATTCGCCGCCGTTGCGTTGCCATTGGCCGGCGACCAAAGGCGTCTTGCTCACACTCTTGACCGGCTGGCCGGTCCAGCGCACCGGCCCGACGATCGAATTGTAATTGGTCGCGATGATCGCATCGAGGATTGCTTTCGGATCGATGCTTTTCGTTCGCTTGAGCACGTCGATCGCCACTTCGAACAGAGCGTGCTGGTAGCCAATCGGTTGCGACCACGGCCGCTTGGTGGCCGCGACATAGGCGTCCGTAAGCGAGCGCGCGCTGTCTCCCGTGAGCCCCGATTTGAACGGATGGTTCGGAGTCCACCAGATTTCGCTGGTGAGCCCGTTGCCGCGCGGACCGAGCGAATTGACCACCGAGGGAAACAACAGCGCCTTGCCGATAGTCACGATCTTGGGATGAAAGCCCTGCTGCGCTGCCTGCGACCAGAAGGTTGAGAAATCCGGCGGGATCATATTGCCGGTGACGATCTCGCAGCCGGCCGCTCTGAATTGCGAGATCTGCGAGGTGAAGTCGTTGTTCATGACCTGATAACGCCCGGGATCGATCAGCTTGTAGCCGGCTTGCGCCAGCGCCGGCGGCAGGCCGAGCTTCTGATCGCCCCAGGCATTGCCGTCGGCATCATTGGGAAACAAACCGCCAACCACTTTGTTGACCGGCGCGCCGTCCCAGAGCGCCAGGAACGCGGCGATGACATCTTCCAGGCCCCAGAAGAAATGATAGGTCCAGGTGAAGCCCTTTTTCGGATCGCCGTTCCTGCCGAAGAAATAAGGCTGCCATGGACAATTGGTGGTGACGCAGGGCACTTCATTGACTTCTGCCTGATCTGCGACCGGATTGGTGGTGTCGGGCGTGCCTTGCGCGAGCAGAAGATCGACCTTGTCGTGCAGGATCAACTCGGATGCGACCTCGGCAGCCCGGGTGCCGCTCGACTGGCTGTCCTTGGCGACGATCTCAACCTGATAGGTCTTACCGCCGATCGGCAGGCCCTTGGCCAGGATGCCCTTCACCTGGTCGAGAATGAAACCGTCCGCCTCACCGAAGCCCGCGAGCGGGCCGGTATGCGGACTGACGAGGCCGAGCTTAACGCCCTTGGATTGCGCATTGGCGGGGATGATACGCAGTACCGACGGCGCGACGATCGCGCCGAGAGTGCCGGCGACAACGCTGCGGCGATCAATGGCGGACAATTTGGCGGCGGACCGCGTCTTGTCGTTGGTCATTAGAACCCTCCCCTGGACCCGGCTCGTTTCTTTTCCTTCTCCTAGAGAGAAGGCAATCACTTGTCGCGCGACGCTTTCAAATGCGCCACCACCTTGGCCCGCAAGACCGCCTGCTCTTCGGTGCTCCACTTGCGAAAGCCCTCGCCCGATTTGAAGCCGAGCTTGCCGTCGGCGACAAGCTTCTTCAGATAGGGCGACGGCCCCGGCCGGCTGTCGATCGCCGGCAGCACGGTCTCGTGAATGGCGAGCGTCAGATCGGTGCCGACGAGATCGGCATTTTCCAGCGGACCGAGCACCGCGATACGCCGACCGAACGAAGCCTTGATGACCGCATCCACGGTCTCGGCGTCGCAGATGCCGTTCTCGACCAGCGAGATTGCCTCGCGCCATAGCGCGTGTTGCAGCCGGTTGCCGATGAAGCCCGGCACGTCCTTTTTCACGTGCGCCGGCTTCTTGCCGGCGCGCTGATGCAGTTCCATTGTGAAGCCAACAGTCTGCGGCGATGTCCATTGCGTCTCGATCACTTCGACGAGCGGCACCAGGAACGGCGGGTTCCACCAATGCGTGCCGACTGCGCGCTCACGCCGGCTCAGGCCCTGCATGATCGCGGTGATCGGAATGACCGAGGTGTTGCTGGCAAGAATCGCATCAGCGCGCACATGGCGTTCGATCTCGGCAAATAGCTTTTGCTTGAGCGGCAGATCTTCCAGCACCGCCTCGACGACGTAATCGGCGTCACGCACAGCCACGGCAAGATCGGCCTGCGGCGTGACGCGGTCGACAGCCGAGGGGTCGTCGCCAAGATCTTTCAGGTTTGCCGAGATGCGCGTCTTTACCGTTTCGAGGTTCTTGGCGAACGTGTCGGTGATCGTCACCTTGTGACCGGCAAGCGCAAAGACTTGCGCGATGCCGTGGCCCATCAGACCGGCGCCGATAACCGCAATCCGCGCTTTTGCCACATCCACCGCCATGGTCAGCCTGCCGTATAGCCGCCGTCGGCATAGAGAATGTGGCCGGTATAGAAATCCGACGCTTTGGAGGCGAGGAACAGCAGCGGGCCGGCGAGATCTTCCGGCTCGCCAAGGCGGCCCTTCGGCACCCTGGTGAGAAAGCCGGCGCGAACGGTTTTGCCGCGCTCGTCATCGGCGAACATCCATTCGGTCAGCGGCGAGCGGAAAACCGTCGGCCCGAGCGCATTGACCGTGATGCCCGTCGCGCCGAGCTCGCAGCCCAGCGCCTTGGTGATGCCGTCGACCGCGGATTTCGACGCGCAATAGGCGGTGTAGCCGGCCGGATGGCCGAGCAGGCCGCGCGCCGAAGACATCAAGATGATTTTTCCACCGCGCCCCTGCTTGATCATCTGCCGCGCCGCGGCGCGCGCCATCAGCCAGGACTGCGTGACATTGGCGTCCATCACGTCGAGAAAGTCTTCGGCCTTCTGATCGACGATCTTGGCCACTTTGTTCTGGCCCGAGGCCACGACCAGAATATCGAGGCCGCCGAATTTATCGATCGCCGCCGCGACAATAGCGTCGCAATTGGCTTCGGAGCTTGGACGCTTGGCGACCACTTCGGCCTTGCCGCCGAGCTTATTGCAGTCCGCGGCGAGCTTCTTCAGCCCTTCCGCATTGTTGGCGGCGACGATGACATTGGCGCCCGCAGCCGCCAAAGTCTTTGCCGCGACGGCGCCGAAGGCGCCGGTCGCGCCAGTGACGATCGCGCTCTTGCCGCGCACGTCGAACAGTGACAGCGGGTTTTTCAGGATATCTTCGGACACAATCGTTCTCCGTGTGTGATCCGTCACCCGGGGTGCGAGCGTGGCGGCCACCTCAGGATGACGGAGAGCGGAAGTTATTTTACCGGCGCCACGGCAACTGCGATGGTGCAAACGTCATGGCCGCGATTGATGATCTCGCGGCTTTCGTTCGGACCGATGTAACAGCTGTCGCCCGCCTTGATCACTGACTCCTTGCCGCCGACAATCACGGTGAGTTCGCCGGCCAACACGTAATATATCTTCTCCGGCGGCGAAGCGTCGGGACCAGCGCCGCCGCCCGGCAGGAAATGCGAGATGCCGAACACCAGCGTCTGCGAAACGCCCATCTCGGCGCCGAAGACGCGGAACGATTTGTAGTCGCGATGGTTCGGCGCGTCGTACGGCTTTGCTTCGGAGAATTTGCGCACGATCATGCGAACGTCTCCCCTTTCTCGATGCGATAGGTGCCTTTCGGATCGATGATCGCGACCAGGCGGATGATGCAACCGTCGCCGCGATCCCAGTTCCACGGGAAGAAGGCGAAGGTGCAGCGCTTGCCGGTGACCTTGTCGATGTCGCCGCCGACATTCTCGATCCCCAGAATGCCGTTGTTGAACAGGATGCGATGGACCGGCTCCCATTCCGGGAAATCGTCCTTCCAGTCGCGGCCGCCGGACCATTCCTTGTATTCGGCGGCGAGATGCGGATGCAGCGGCCCGTTGCGCTGCGGGCCGATCGCGGTGGCGAGCGGATGATCGTTGGCCTGGGTATCATGGCCGACGACCTTGACCTGCTTTTCAACAAACCATTTGCCGGCCGACGGCACGAAGCCGGGCGAGCGGCAGAAATAATCCTCGCTGTCTTCGTAGAGCTTGTGCCAACCGGTATTGACGATAACGACGTCGCGCGGCCGCACGATCTTGCCGGCGGCCTTTTCCAGATCGTCATAGGTGATCTGCTCCCATTTCTTCTTCGGGATCGAGATCACGATGCCGGAGCCGAAAAAATGCGGCAGCGGCACTTCGTCGATGAACGGCGTGCCCTGCACTACATGCGCCGGTGCGTCGATATGGGTGGTATTATGCATCGAGGTCGTGATGCGCTGCGACAGCACGCCCGATTTGGCCATGTAATGGATGCGTTCGATCTTGACGTCTTCGAAATAAGGCCAGTTCGGCGACTGATAACCGAAGCGATGCGACAGGTTGTAGAACTCAAGCCCCATCGCGTTGTCGAGGTTTTCCTCGAACGTCACTCCGCGGATCTTTTGCGTCACGATCTCTTCCTCCCGGTTTCGTCGGCGCCCGCGTTGCGGTCGCAGTCTGTACTGCTATTCGGTACACTTGTATCGAATTACGGTCGGGCGGACAAGCCGCCCCGGTGTTACGCGGCGGCCGCCAACAGATGCCGCTCCAGCGCCTCCTTGGTCGCGCGCAATCGATCGATGATCGTTTTCTGGTGGTCGTAGAAGCGTTGCGCCGGCACCGGCACCGAGATCGCCAGACTATTACCGAGCGGATCGCGCGTCACGATGCCGGCGGCGCAGATGCCGTCGGTGTGCTCCTCGCGATCGATGGCGACGCCGGTCTTGCGCACCGATTTAAGATCTCTGAGCAAATGATCGAGCCGCGTCAGCGTGTGCGACGTGCGGCGCGGATAGGCGGCGCCGATCAGGCGCGCGACGGCGGCATCGTCAAGCTCGGCGAGATAGGCTTTGCCGTTCGCCGTGCAATAGAGCGGAAAGGTTTCGCCGACCGCGGACACCGTACGCAGCCGCTGCGAGCCGATCACCTGGTCGACGAAGACGAGATGATCGTTCTTGATCACGGCGAGATCAGCGGTTTCCTTAAGCTCGCTCGAAAGCTGCGCCAGAAACGGCCGCGCTGCGGCGACGAAATCGGTGCGCGCCGATGCGGCAAGCCGCAGGATCGTCGGGCCGAGCCGCACCCGGCCGTTCGGAGACGCCGCGATCAGAAATTTCTCCGCCGCCAGTGCGCCGACAATGCGCTGCACCGTTGAACGCGCCAGATCGACGCGTTGCGCGATCTGGCCGAGGCTCAAGCCGTCCGCTTCATCTTCAAGGATGCGCAGGATGGCGGCGGCGCGCGCGATCACTTGGACCTGACTCTTGTCGCCGTTCTTGTCGCCGCTTTTGTCGCTTGAAGCGCGCGTGCCCGTTGTCCGCATATGATGCCCTGATGATGCTCCCACCTGCCGCCCTGCTCCTGGAGCAGAGCTTGGTCCACGCAATCTTGCTGCCCGGTTCGTGCTTTGATACAGGATCACCGCAATACGGTACAGAGCATTGCGCCGGCGGGAAGAACCGGCGCCGCACGATCGGGGGGTTACATGGTGCACAAGATCGCGCTTGAAGAGCACTTTCTCCCGCCCGGCTTTGAAGGCTATTGGCGCTCTACCGTCGGTCACGTCGATCCCAAACACGCCGCCAAATTGCTCGCAGCGCTGACCGATTTCGGCGAAGCGCGTCTGGCGTCGATGGACGGAGCCGGGATTGCGCGCTCCGTGCTCAGCCTGGCGGGGCCTGGCGTGCAGATCGAGCATGACACCGCGACTGCCATCCGCAACGCCAAAGCCGCCAATGACTTTCTCGCCAGGGAAGTCGCTAAACGCCCGGACCGCTATGCAGGCTTCGCGCATTTGGCGATGCAAGACGCGAAGACTGCGGCCGACGAGCTCGAACGCTGCATGCGCGAGCTGAAATTCTGCGGCGCGATGATCAACGGCCACACCAACGGCCAATATCTCGATCATCCCTCGCTGCATCCGTTTTGGGAGCGCGCCGAAGCGCTCGGAGCGCCGATCTATATCCACCCGACCGATCCGGTGACGCCCGCCCCTGTGCTCGACGGCTATACCGGGTTGCGCCGGGCCACTTGGGAATGGGGCTTTGAGACCGGCTCGCACGCGCTGCGGCTTGTCTTCGGCGGCCTGTTCGACCGCTTTCCCCGCGCCAAGGTCGTGCTCGGCCATCTCGGCGAAACCCTGCCCTATCTGCTGTGGCGCTTCGATAGCCGCGCCAAGCTTTACAGCGTCACACTCGCCAAGCCGCCGTCGGCCTATATCAAGGAGAACATTCTGGTCACGACATCCGGCATGTGCTCGGCTGAGCCGCTGAACTGCTCGATCTCAGCACTCGGCCATGAGCACGTGATGTTCGCTGCGGACTATCCGTTCGAAGTGGCCGAGGAAGCGGGCGAATTTCTCGATCACACGCCGCTCACGGATAAGGTGCGCGCGGATATCGCCTTCAACAATGCCGTGAAGTGTTTCGGCCTCGCGAAAAACTGACCCCTCACCCGCTTTCGCTTCATGAGCACCAAAGTCCTTATCGTCGACGTCCACGCCGAGATGTATCGCGACCGGCTGCAGGCGCAATTTCCGGCGCTGCGGTTCGCGCTGTTCAAGAACGCGGCTGCGGTGACCGGAGACCTGTCCGACGTCGACGTCATGATCATGTTCGGTATTGAAGTGCGCGACGAGATGTTGGCCGGCGCACCAAAGCTGAAATGGATCCAGTCGCTCGCCACCGGCGTCGACCATTTCCTGCGCTGCCCGTCGCTCAAGCCGGATGTGCTGATCACCAGCGGACGCGGCATTCACGGGCCGCCGATGCGCGAGCAGGTCGTCTATCTCATGATGGCGGTAAGCCGCGATGCCACGCGTCAGGTCGAAGACCATCAGCATCGCATCTGGCAGCGCCGGCTATGGAGCACGTTGCACGGCAAGACCGCGGTGATCGTCGGCACCGGCATCGTCGGCGAGGCGATCGGCGAATTGCTCGAAGCCTTCGGCATGCGCACGATCGGCGTCACCCGCACGCCGCGCAAGATTGCCGGATTTGACGAGGTCATGTCGTCGGCGCAACTGCCCGAAGCGGCGGCCAAAGCCGATTATCTGGTCAATGTGCTGCCGGCGAGCACCGACAATATCGGACTGTTCGGCGCCAAAGTGTTCGGCGCGATGAAGCCTTCGGCCTATTACATCAGCGCCGGCCGCGGGCAGACGGTTGACGAAGACGCGCTCGCCGCAGCGCTGCGTGAGCGCCGCATTGCCGGCGCCGGCTTCGACGTGTTCCAGGCCGAGCCGCTGCCGCCGGAGAGCCCGTTCTGGCAATTGCCGAACGTGTTCATCACCCCGCATGTCGGCGGTTATGTCGTCGAATACGAGGATTTCGTGATGCCGCTCATTGTCGACAATATGCGGCTATTCCTCGGCGGCAAACGCGGCGACATGCAAAATATCGTGCCACGCCAGGCGCCGTAAGCGGTGCGCCTAGCGCAGTCCCGCCATTTCCGAGCCCCGGTTTCCAAGACCTGTTTGCAAGTCTTGGAAATTGTTGCAAAATCTACCATTCCCGGGTCGCCGCATAAAAAGGGGATATGCCCCGCGACGCATTGCCTCGGGAAAGTGGAGGAAGCCTCATGTCGCTTGCCACGCTCAAATTGCCGGTCGTTCTGTTCGGCGCGGCGCAACTCCTCAAATATGCGGCGCGGCGGCATCCGGACTTCAAGGCGCGCGTCGAGGAGCACAATTTCGTCGCCCAGATCATGACCCGCGACGAAGCGATCGGACGCTGGATCGAATTCAAGGATGGCCAAGTCACTTCGCGCGCGGGCTTCCACGACAAGCCGGACATCAAATTGATGTTCAAGAACGCGAAGACCGGTGCGTCGCTGCTGACGCCGCCGATCGACTGGCTGGCGCAGATCAACGCACAAAAGGATTTCACGCTCACTGTCGAAGGGCCCGAGCATCTCACCAACTGGTTCGCGCAAACCTTGATGCTGAGCCAGTCGGCCGGGCTCACATACGGCAAGAAGCTGCGCCGCGGCGTGCGGCGCTATTGCAATATGACCAATGGCGGGCCGGTCTTTGTCGACGTGAAAGACGGCAAGATCCTGCGCATGACGCCGATCGATCTCGCCGACGACGACGGCGCGTCATGGACCATCGCGGCCAAGGGACTGAAACTGACGCCGCCGCGCAAGACGACCTTGGCCCCGCACGGCCAGAATGCCAAGTCGATCGTCTATTCGCCCGACCGCCTGCTCTATCCGATGAAGCGCGTCGACTTCGATCCGAACGGCGCGCGCAATCCGCAGAACCGTGGCAAGTCCGGTTACGTGCGCATCTCATGGGACGAGGCGATCAAGATCGTCACCGGAGAGATCAAGCGGCAGAAGCGCGAATATGGCCCGGGCGCCATCACCTTCTCGCACGGCTCGCATCACACCTGGGGCAATATCGGCTACTACCTCTCGGCGCTGT
Source organism: Xanthobacteraceae bacterium (assembly GCA_035483735.1). Taxonomy (GTDB): domain Bacteria; phylum Pseudomonadota; class Alphaproteobacteria; order Rhizobiales; family Xanthobacteraceae; genus BOG-931. The sequence continues at coordinate 57,595 of DATHPQ010000072.1, forward strand.
TTCGCTTCGCCAATGCCGTCGGCATGACCCGCATCCATCACAACCCGGATTCCTGGGAGGGCTGGTACTGGGGCGCGGTGCACCATTGGGGCCATACGCTGCGCGTCGGCCAATCGGAAACTTACGGCACCGTCGAGGACTGTCTGCAGAACTGCGACATGATCGTGTTCTGGGCGGCCGATCCTGAATCGACGTCAGGTTCTTACGGCGCTCAGGAAGGCACCACGCGGCGGCAGTGGCTGAAAGATCCCAAGATCGGCATCAAGGTCGTCCACGTCGATCCCTATTACAACGCTTCCGCACAATTCCTGCCCGGCAAATGGTTCGCCCCGAAGCCGACCACGTCGGTCGCGATGGCCATGGCTATCGCTTACGTCTGGATCAAGGAAGGCCTCTACGACAAACAATATGTCGAGACCCATACTGTCGGCTTCGACAAGTGGAAATCTTATCTTCTCGGCGAAGACGACGGCATTCCGAAAACGCCGGAATGGCAGGAGAAGGAAACCGGCGTACCGGCGAAAGACGTGCGTGCGCTGGCGCGTGAATGGGGGAAGAAGCGCGTCTATCTCGCACCCGGTGGCTGGGGCAACGGCCATGGCGGCGCCTGCCGCAATCAGACCGGCATTCCCTGGGCGCGGGTCATGGTGTGCCTCGTCGCCATGCAGGGCCTCGGCAAGCCCGGCATCAATATGGGCAATCTGCAATGGGGCACGCCGATCGACTTTAACTTTTATTTCCCCGGCTATGCCGACGGCGGCATGTCGGGCGATCTCGAAAACACCTCGATGCCGGTCGAGCTCTACCAGCGCATGCCGCAATTGCCGACCATGAATTCCAACGGCCAGCGCATTCCACGCATCTTCGTGCCGGAAGCGATCCTCGACGGCAAGGCCGAAGGCTATCCGTGGGTCGGCAAATCGATCGAGCATCAGTTTCCGAAATTCACTTATCCGGCGGCCGGCCATTCGCCGGTGCACATGCTTTACAAATATGGCGGCTCGATCCTCTCGACCATGAACAATACCAACCGCTGGGTGCGGATGTATCAGTCGGAGAATCTCGAATTCGTGGTCAACCAGTCGATCTGGTTCGAGGGCGAAGCGAAATTCGCCGACGTCATCCTGCCGGCCTGCACCAATTTCGAGCGCACCGATATCAGTGAATGGGCGGGACTTGGCGGCTACGGCCACCACGGTCAGCAGCAGCTCAATCACCGCGTCATCGTGTTTCAAGCGCCGGCGATCAAGCCGCTCGGCGAATCGAAATCAGATTTCTGGATCTTCAACGAATTGTGCAAGCCGCTCGGGCTGGCCAATTATTTCTCCGAAGGCTGCAATGAGATCGACTGGGTCAAGCGCGCCTTTCTCGCCTCCGACCTGCCGCAGCACATCTCTTGGAAGAGATTCTTGAAACGCGGCTATTTCGTCGTGCCGGCCGAGAAAGAGAAACTGCGCGCGCCGGTGTCGTTCCGCTGGTTCTTCGAGAACCGTAAAAAGGACGTACCGGAGGCGCAGCCGCTGCCGTCCGACTACACGGAAGAATATCTGCGCGGCTTGCAGACCCAGTCCGGCAAGCTTGAATTCGAGTGCAATTCGTTGAAGCGATTCAACGACCCGGAACGGCCGCCGATCGTAAAATACGAGCCGTCATGGGAGGGCCCGCATTCCGGCGACTTGTTCACGCGCTATCCGCTGCAATTACTCACGCCGCATTCCAAATATTCGTTCCATACCCAAGGCGACGGCAAGGATTCGTTCCTGCTCAATATCGAAGACCACCGCGTCAATGTGGACGGCTATTATTATTGGATCGTGCGCATGAATGCCGACGACGCCAAGGAACGCGGCATCAACAAGCACGACCTCGTCAAAGTCTTCAACGACCGCGGCGCGGTGATCTGCGCGGCGCTGCCGACGCAGCGCCTGCCCCGCGGCGTCGCGCATGGCTACGAATCCTCGGCGGTCTATGACCCGATGGGCGAGCCCGGAAAGTCGGTCGATCGCGGCGGCTGCCTCAATCTGCTTACGCCCGAACGCACCCAGACCAAGAGCACCCATTCGCTCGCCGGCGCGAACTCGCTGGTGCAGATCGCGCTGTGGGACCGCCGCACCGAACACATGTCGGCGGCGTTCGCCGCCATGGCAAAAGACACGCCGCGGGATGCGAACATCAAGCGCACGCCCAACGAGGCGCAACTGGTGCCGGCAAAATGAAAAAATGGAACCTGATCATCGACGTGGCCGAATGCACGAACTGCAATCTGTGCACGCTCGCCGCCATGGACGAATATATCGGCAATGAGTGGCGAGGCTATTCGGCGCCGATGCCCAAGCACGGCCACAAGTGGATCAACATTTTGCAGAAGGAGCGCGGGCAGGTGCCGATGATCGACATCGCCTACGTTCCGACCATGTGCAATCACTGCGACGACGCCCCTTGCATGAAGGCCGCGCCGAAAGGTGTGATCAGGAAGCGCGGGGATGGCATCGTGCTGATAGATCCAAAACGGGCGAAGGGCCAAAAGCAGCTCGTCGACGCCTGTCCCTACGGTCACATCTGGTGGAACGAGGAATTGCAGCTGCCGCAGGCCTGGACCTTCGACGCCCACCTGATCGATCAAGGCTGGCAGCAGACCCGCGGCCAGCAGTCCTGCCCGACCGGCGCGATGCGCGCGGTCTGCGTCGAGGACTCGGACATGGCGCGGATGGCGAGCGAGCAGAGCCTCGAAGTCATGAAGCCTGAACTGAAAGCCAAGCCGCGGGTCTATTATCGTAATCTGTGGCGCTATTCGAAATGCTTCATCGGCGGCTCGGTGTCGGAAGAGAAAGACGGCGCCATTGATTGCGTCGAAGGCGCGAGCGTACAACTGGTCAAGGACGGCGCTTCCGTCGCGGTGACGACAACCGACAATTACGGTGACTTCAAGTTCGACAGACTCGACGAGGATTCCGGCGCTTATGCCGTGCAGATTTATGCCAGCGGCCGCTCGAAAGTCGTGGAAACGAGCCTCGGCCCCAGCATCAATCTCGGCGACATCAGACTGTAAACCCAAGGCTGTAGAACTAAGACTGAAGCTCAACTTCGCAAAGTGAAATCCATCATGACCATCGATCGGCCGCTCGGCACGTGGCTTGCGCGCGCTTTTATCTGTATTGCCGCCTGCATTGCTTTTGCGACGGCGACACAAGCGCAAACCTACCCGGATCGCCCGGTGCATATTCTCGTCGGTTTCGCCGCCGGTAGCGGGCCAGACGTGCTGGCGCGCGTCGTGGCGGCGCAACTCGGCGCCGATCTCGGACAGAATTTCATCGTCGAGAATCGCCCGGGCGCGAACGGCACCATTGCATCAGGCGTAGTCGCGCAAGCCGCGCCCGACGGCTACACGCTGCTTTACACCAGCGATTCCATCGCGCCGACGCCGTTCATCTACAAAAGCCTGCCCTATGACGTCTTCAAGGACCTGGCCCCGATCGCGACCGTCGGCGTGCTCGACGGGCTCCTGATGCTGGTCAATCCGTCGTCGCCCGCGCACAACGTCAAGGAGTTCATCGACTACGCCAAGAAAAACCCCGTGTTCTACGGTTCGCCGGGTATCGGCAATGGGCTGCATCTCGCCGCCGCTTTGTTCAATAAGACGACCGGGCTGCACATGGAGCACGTGCCGTTCAAAGGCGCATCCGAGGTCTCGGCCGCGCTTCTCGGCGGCGATATCAACGTCATGTTCGTGACGCCGCCTTCGGTCATAGGCCTTGTCAAAAGCGGCCAGTTGCGCGCGCTCGCGTTCACGGGATCGAGGCCGTTTCCGGAATTACCCGACGTGCCGCTGATGAAGGATACCGTGCCGGATTATCCGCCGGTCAAAGGCTGGGGCATCTTCTTCGCCCCGGCCAAGACGCCGGCTGCGCTCGTCGACAAGCTCAACGCTGCCGTGCGGCATGCGTTGACGGTGCCGGCTGTCGTCAATGTGGTGCGGAAATCCGGCTATGTCCCCGACGACCGCACACCGGCGCAGGTTGCGGAATTCTTCCGCGCCCAGGTCGACGAAGCGCAAAAAGCGGTGCAAGCTGCCGGCATCGAGCCGAACTGATCGAACATAAATCGACCAGAGAAAACGTCCCAAGGAAATCGCCCTAATGAAATCGCGCATGACCAGATTGCTCGGCGCGTTGATTGCGCTGCCGCTGTTGAGCGGCCTGTGCGCCGCGCAGACGGCGTCCTATCCCAGCCGTCAGGTCACCATGATCATCACCTCCGTTCCTGGCGGCGTGACGGATGTCACTGGGCGGGCGCTGGCGCAGGAATTGTCGAAGGCTTGGGGCCAGCCGATCATCGTCGAGAACAAAGGCGGCGCTGCGCATATCATTGGCGCGCAAGCGGCGGCGACGGCGGCGCCCGACGGCTATACGCTCTTGGTCGGCGAGTCCGGCACTTTCACCGTCAATCCGACGCTCTATCCCAAGGACAAGCTGCCCTACGACCCAGATAAGGATTTTCAACCGATCACCGGGCTGGTGCGGATCTATCAGGCGCTTCTCGCCGACCGTGGGCTGCCAGTTGCGAATGCCGCCGAGTTGATCGCGCTCGCCAAGCAGAAGCCGGGACAGTTGACCTACGGCACCGCCGGCGTCGGCTCGGCCTTGCACATGAACATGGAATTGTTCAACAGCATGGCGGGCGTCAAGATCATCCCGGTGCATTATCGCGGCGCGACACCGGCCTTGAACGATCTGATCGGCGGCCAGATTAATACTATGACAGTCAGTGTCGCCTCCGGACTTCCCGCCTATCAGGCAGGACAAATCAAGATGCTCGGGGTGGCGAGCCCCAAACGCATGTCACAGCTCCCCGACGTGCCGACCGTCGACGAAAGCGGACTGCCTGGCTTTCAGGCCACCGCCTGGTTCGGCCTGTTCGGCCCGGCCGGCCTGCCGCACGATGTGCTCATGAAGATCGACACTGAAGTCATCCGGATTTTCAGCGATCCCGCGTTCCGCGCGCGCTTCGTCGATCCGCAGATGTTCGAATCGATGGCGGGGCCGCCAGATGAATTCGCCGCCTACATAAGAGCCGAGCGCGACAAATGGGCCAAAATCATCCGCGACGCCGATATCAAGCTGGAATGATTAGGTTTTGAGCATGATCTTTTCCGAAAACCGGTCTCTAGTTTTCGGGATCATGCTCTATTCCGGCGGCGTGCCGTTAGCGGCCAGAACCTCACCGGCGAGATAAAGCGAGCCGGTGATCAGGATGCGCGGCGCGGGATCGAGATCGAGCTTGCCCGCGACCTTGATTGCGCTTTCGAGGGTGTCGCGCGCCAGCGACGGAATGCCGACAGACGCCGCGATTTCGGCGAGCTCGGGTGCCGGCACGGTTTTTTCCTGATGGATCGGCACCGCGATCACTTTTCTCGCGAGGCCGGCAAAGTTCTTGAGGAAGCCCGCGCTGTCCTTGGTCGACAGCATGCCGACGATGAGCACGAGCGGCCGCGGCACACGCTCCTCAAGGTCGGCCAGAGCCGCTGCGATGGCCTGACCGCCATCGGCATTATGGCCGCCATCGAGCCAAAGCTCGCTCTCCGGCGGCGCCAGCGCCGCGAGCTTGCCCTGGGCGAGGCGCTGCATGCGCGCCGGCCATTCGACGCGCGTCATGCCGGCTTCGAAAGCCGTATTCGGTAATTTCAGCCCGCTCACCC
>DATHPQ010000073.1:0-80875 GCA_035483735.1 Xanthobacteraceae bacterium
GATCCCTATCGGCAGATTGTGAGCTGGGTTCAGCCCCGCGCCGGCAGGCAATGAACCGCCACCGTCCCGATAAAAAAAGCCCCGGCCGGGGCTTGGGGGCTTTGATGGCCGAGGCTTCTATCCCGGGGCGGTGACGCGACGCATACGTACAAGCCCGTCCCGGGTCGTCAGAAGAAGATTGTTCTTAATCCTGGTCTGTTTGTTGCCGGACTAAGTTAGCACCACAGCCCGAGCGTCCAGCGATGACCATGATCTCGACATCCGCGGTAGCCGCGATGGCTTCCGTAGCTGTCGTATAGCGGTCCGTTGCGGCGGCCCTCATATCGGCCCGCGAAATGACGTCGATGGCCGTTATTCGCCGTTCGCGCCGACTTGGTGTCCACACCGCTATTGGCGTCGGATGTGCCCTTGGCCACAGCACCCGCGGCGGCGCCCTTATCCGTCGTCAGCAGCTTGTCGGATTTCGGCGCTACCGGCGCGGCTTGTCCGATCTTGTCTGGCGCTTTGCTCTGGTCGGATTTCAAGGCCGGCGCCATCTTTTCCGGCGGGGCATTCTGCTGCGCCGCCGGCGGAGCGCCGGTCGTCTCATTCGTCTTGATGCCTTGTGCCGAGACAGCACAAACACCCAGCAGCAATATCGCCGCCGTGGTGGATAACAGTCGCAATTGTCTCATGGATGTCTCCTCTGGACACTCCGCAATCTGTTTAATTTTGTGGATGTGTGGAGTGACAACGTCTACCGTTCCCTATCGTTCCAAATAACAGCAAAAGCAGTGCCTGAGAGCGCGATCACTTTTGCATTGATTTTCACAAAGCATATTGCATTACGAGAATTAATGACGATGTGAAGCGTGCGCGCCTATGCGTTCCTAAAAACCGGAACGCCATTGGCAAAACAACGACATTGGAGCTGCGCCCAGGGCGTCGCCTCCCGCGTCATAAAACGCCCTGAGGAGGAGTGCCCTAATGGATATGAATAAAACGACGGCGCAGAATAAAGAGACCTTTGAGAAAATAAATTCCGCTACGGCGGAAGCAGCCAATCTCATCCAATCCAGTTGCACGACTGCTTTTGAAGGCGTGCAGACCTACAACAAAACGCTCGTTGAATTTACGCGAGAAAATACGATCGCAGCATTCGACTTTGTACAGAAATTGTACGACATAAAGTCGCCATCCGAGTTCATAGAGCTTTCAACTAAACATGCGCGCACGCAAACCGAGACGCTCAGCGGGCAGACCGAACAGCTTAGGGTGCTCGCTCAGAAGATTGCAGTCGCCTCCGCCGAGCCACTGACATCAGGCGCCGCAAAAGCAGCCAGCCACGTCGGCTAACCTCCGCGGTCTTGTACTTTAAGCATTGTTCAAAGCCCGGACCTGGAAAATCTCTGGGGCAAGGCGATGCTGTCCAATGGTGAACGCATGAGTGGTCCCCACTACATCAATGAAAATCAATCCGACATACGCGGCATCAAGCCCGGCTGGTACACGTCAGACAATGACGGCAATCTGTCTTCAGGGCCGTTCTTCAGCCAGGACGAATGCCACGGTCGAGGTGCCCAGCCGATGACGGGATCGGAGCCCGCGCAATCAGGGCTGAAAGCAAAGCCCGCGACGCCGGAAGCGGACAGACTAACCGAGGACGAGATCGCTCGAGAAAAACTAGGGCCGCGCGGGGTGCCTGGTGCTCCCGACACAGCGAGAATGACGGCGCGGGAGGCCAAAAACATTTCCAGGTCCGGCAAGTTCGACGGTCACACCGCCTGATTTCCATCCGCCGCCAATTGCTGCACTGATCTGTGGACCCGTTCGCAAAAGCTGCTCAGGTGAGCGATTTTATACAGTTGTTTGTTGCGCGCCGTGAATGAAATCTATCTGTCGGCGCAAATCGCGCGAAACATAAGTCCACCAGCCGATCGGCCCCCAACCAAGGGCCCCTAGGTCTTTCGCCGAAGCTTGTCGAATGAAGGGGTAGTTCATGCGCTTTCAAGATATATCGTTTGGCATAGGACCCAAAGATCCGTGTCCAATATGCAGCGCAAGCATCAGGCTCACGGAGGTCGAACCTCATCCCAATCGCGATGATTGGGAACTCAATGGATATAGCTGCGAAAATTGCGGCCCGGTAAAATCGCTGGTTGTCCAACGTCCGGCTGATGATGTGCCGCCTCTGTTGAGGTTGATGTAAGTGAGTGAGGCGCGTCGTCCGCGTATCAGATGAATCCACAAGGCAGCATGTTCCGACTTTGGGCTGCGGCCTCGCTGATATGGATCAGCTTCATTTTCATTTTCGCATATCAACAGATTTCCACGCTGCGTCATGTCTCAATCGCCGCCTACACTAGCTACGCAACTCTTGCCCTCGCGCCGGTTAGCGGCACCTTTGCGATTTTGTTCATTAGCGGCTGGATTGTCACCGGATTTACTCGCCCGCGCTAATCTCGCCCGCACTACCAGGGTCGGAGCAGCCCGCGCGACGAAAGCCGTTCAACAGTATAGATATTCGACTGACATCAAAGATCCCTGGCCTGGAGTTCGTAGGAACCTTTCTTCTCGCGCTTATACATCTTGGCTGCCGCGGCGTAGATCGCCGGCCGATGGGCATCGAAGGCAAGCAGCAAGCTCGCCTCGTTGCTATCGAGTTTCGGTTCAAGTCGCTTGAGCGCTTCTACAGTGACGAAGAACGACCATTCCATCGCACTGTCGTGTCCCCAGAATCGAATGGCGCATCGGGTTGGATCAAAAACTCGGCTTTGGTTCGGGAAATTGAGCATTGTCCTGCGTGGCTGTGTTGGCGACGGCGAAACAGCCTTTTTAGAGTGACCGATCATCGGCCTCACTAACTTAACTTACTGAACCGAAGAGTGATTCATGTTTTCAGATATATATTTCGTTCGGCTACTGGTTTTAGTCCATGCGGAGCATACGTAGTTATAGTAGTTTGAATGATAAACATTCAAATCATGTTTCAGCGATTTTTTGGAGATTTATATGGAACAGGACAACAAGGGCCAGCCGCAGCAGGGCGGCCAAACGAACAAGCCGGATCAGCAGCAGGGTCAGCAGCCCGGCCAAAAGCCAGGGCAGCAGCAGACGCAGCAGCCCGCTCAGAAGCCCGGCCAGGACGCGAACAAGAGCTGAATTCGAGAGAGCCCCGCCATTGCGCGGGGTTCTCTTTTTCAGATCGCGCGGCCCTATCGCGAGAGTTCGCAGAGGCGTGTAGAGAATGAGCTCTACGGATATCGACGAATCATTCGACTACGGTATGAGCGCCGAGTTGTTCTCTTCCAAAGCCAGCAATGGCCGGCGTCAGCCGCTCAGTTACAAGCGCTTTGCACAGGCCGCGGAGGCGATCCGTTTTGCCATCGAGGACCTTCCGCCGCAGTCCCTTGTCGGCACCTATCTCGAGGTCGATGGATCAAGGTACGAGAGCGCGGAGATCCGCCGTTTGTACGCAAGCTCGCGGTACCCCCTTCCCCGAAAGGCGACCGATCCGCCCGATCCTCGCGGCGCTTTGGATAGAGACGCCAGTTCATGACGGACAAAGCCGTCGATCTCGATCACCACCGCGGAATGGCTGCGCAGAAGGCAACCGATCTCCGCCGGCTGTTGGCTGAGGTCGCCGCCAATGAACAAGCTTTGCGCAGGACGCAGGACGAGTTGGAAGACCAGTTGATTGCGACTCAAGCGTCGACTTGGGAAGAAGTGGCAGACAAGGTGCGTTACCTGCTATCCGCGTTCGCGGCCACGCCCTCCGGGCAAGACCCCCGCCGGAAAACATTGATCAAAGCCGTTCTCGATGATTTTGATCGCCTGTCGCGAGACACGCAGTGAAGATGACCATTTCGTTAACCCGGAACCGAGAGCAATCCGCTAAATTGAACCACCAATGATTGCCCATCCCGATTTTTCCGTTGTCGTAAAACGCAGGGGGCCGCCGCCGCATCCCTGGCGCTGGGAGATTTACCGCGCCGGCAGAAACAGCGCGATTGAATGCTCGGACATTTTCTTCGAGACCATGACCGAGGCGAGCCGCGCGGGACAGGCGGCGCTCCATGTAATGCTGAGCGAGCATTCCGATTGAACGGATCGGTCTGAGCCGGGCATTGACAAAATCGTCAGTCTCTATAAGCCAACAACGCGGTCGTTGCGAAAACGGCCTGCTAACGGCGATGCAAAGGCCGCCGTTTCTTCTGATGGGCAGCACATTGCCTGTCTGAGGCGCGATATCGACCTCGGTTCGCGCCGCGTCCCGACGGGAAAGAGATCCGGCTACAGCCGTGCGTCACTGGCCCGAGCGGCTTGACGGTCGGTCCACTTAACCGCTCGACCCAGAAGGAATGCCGCGTGCAGGTCCTCGTCCGTGACAACAATGTCGATCAAGCCCTCAAAGTGCTGAAGAAGAAGATGCAGCGCGAGGGCATGTTCCGCGAAATGAAGCTGCGCGGCCATTACGAAAAGCCCTCCGAGAGGAGAGTCAGGGAGAAGACGGAAGCCATCCGTCGTGCCCGCAAGCTCGCGCGCAAAAAGCTGCAGCGCGAAGGATTGCTACCGATGAAGAAACGCGTGACCCCGGACGCTTCCGGCCGCAGCGGGCCCCCGCGCAGCCCACGCTTCTGATTGGAAATATTTTGGCGGCGCAAAGCGACGCTCATCTTTGAATTTGGTGGCAAGCAACGGAGACTGAAATGGCCACGGGTACCGTGAAGTGGTTCAATCCGACCAAAGGATATGGGTTCATTCAGCCTTCGGGCGGCGGCAAGGACACGTTCGTTCACATCTCCGCCGTCGAGCAGGCCGGACTGAGCACGCTCAATGACGGACAAGCCGTTGAGTACGAGATCGAGAACAGTCGCGGCAAGGAATCCGCGGTCAGACTCAAGATCAAGTGAGCGACGGCGCAGCACAAGAGGCCGAGCTCAGCTCGGCTGCGTGTCAGAGCTGCGGCGCATGCTGCTCGTTTTCCGCGGAGTGGCCGCGGTTCTCGCTGGAAAGCGAAGCCGATATCGGTCGGATTCCCCGCGCGCTTATCGATGACGCGCGGGGGCGCATGCGGTGCAACGGCGACCGCTGTGCCGCCCTTGTCGGGGAGGTCGGCGTCGCGGCGTCTTGCGCGATCTACGATCGGCGACCGGACGTCTGCAAAGCCTGTATGCCCGGAGATGATGCCTGCCGAACGGCGCGGCAGCACTTTGGGATAGATGCGCCGCCGTCCATGGCGTGAGACAACTTTACGATTTTTGGCGTCCTTTTCCGCGCGCTTAGCTTCGCGGTAATATAGCAGAAGCCGTCAAAGAGGCGGCTGACCGAAGCTTCGCAGAACCCGGACGCCCGGACCGTGAGACTACTGAAACGCCTATTGCGCCGTGTGTTGGTCCTGGGGCTTGGCATCCTCACAGTTTGGCTGATCGTTTTTGTCTTTAAGTTCACGGATCGCCGGCTGCCGACCTTGCTGGCGCTCGCCGTCACTTATGGAATAGCGGCCTATATTGTCCTGCCGTACATCGTTCGCACCGGCCTTAAAATTCTTCTGCGCAAACGTGTGCCTCGCTTCACAATTACCGGCGACGGATTGCCCGGCGACCCGGTCAATCTCGTGCTGACGGGCACGCGGCAACAGCTTCAAGCCGCCTTTAAACTCGCCGGCTGGTCGGAGACCGATCGGCTCGGTCTGGCAAGCTCCTGGCGCATGGTCCGCGCATTCGTATTCAACTCGCCCTATCCGACGGCCCCATTCAGCACCCTTTATCTTTTTGGGCGCGGTCAGGATGTCGGCTTTCAGAAGGCGATCGATGACAGCCCGCGTAAGCGCCACCACATTCGATTCTGGGCTTTGAGCCTCGCCCATGCCGAGTCCAATCTGGGAAAGGCGAGTTTCTGGCTCAACACCGACCGTCCGCCCGACGCCGACTGCGTCCACTGGGTCGGAGCCGGCACCAAAGACACCGGTCTCTCTTTAACGCGGCTTACGTTCCAGATCACGCACGCCACGGATTCGGATACCAACGCGGAGCGCGATTACATCATTGATGAGCTGAGAAAGAGCGAAGCTATCGGCGAGATCAATTTATATAAAGCCGGTCAACGGCTCGCCAGCAAACAGGTCAATCACTACATCACCGATGGCGAAGTCAAGGCCGCGAGCCTGGTCGTGGAAGATCATCCGCGCGTGCCGAACGGTCCTGTCCAATCGAGCTTGTAGTTCACGCCGAGCTTGAGGATGTCGAGCGACTGCTTGACGCCGATGGTCTGCGTGTTGACCAGCGCCACCGCCGGGAATGGAACGGTGACGTTGCTAATGCCGATGTGTTCGTATTCGAACAGCGTCGACCAGTTTTTGGTCAGCGCATATTGCAGGCCGACGCCAGCCATCCAGCCGGCCGCTGTCTTGTCGACCGTTTCGTTTCCTACATTACTGCCGCCGTTGTTGCCGTAGATCGCATAGGTCGAACCGACGCGCGCGGCGCCGGCTTTGGCGTAAATGAGCGACTGACCGAAGGCATAGCCGAAGCGCGCGCCGACTGTGCCGATATTGTCGACGAAGTGCTGGCAATCGACGCCACCGATGCCGGAGAAGCAGGTGTTTTCGCCGCGAAGGTTCGCGGCGGCGAGTTCGCCCTGCAGGCCGACGACCCAGGGGCCAGCCTGCCAGTCAAACCCGATCTGACCGCCGCCCAGCGGGCCGGTGCTGTGCACGGTATCGCCGAAGCCCGCGATATTGGTCAGGCCGAAGCTTGAGGTCGAGCCGAACGGATCGCTCCAGCGATCGTCGCTCCAGCCGCCGCCCAGATAGCCGCCGAGATAAAATCCGGTCCAATCGGCGGCGGTCATGACGGCGGCGGCTTTGGCGCGCTGCGCTTCCGGCGCGCCATCGTCGTTCGCTGCGCCGCCCCAATGATAATCCGATTGCAGGAAGAAGCCGTAGCGTTCGGTATTGAAGCGGCCGAGCTGCACGGTCAGCGGCGGCGGCTCGCCGAGGAAATTGAATGTTTCCGTCCCGGTATCGGTATTCCAGGCCCAATAGCGACCGCCGGCGCCGACATTCCAATTGCTGGTGACGGCGTAGCTCAAAATGGTTTCGAGCATGATGCCGTTGCCGGTCTTGGCTGATTCCGGCAGCAGCAATTCGCGGAAGTTGTGATCGTCCTGGCCGGTGAACACGGTATACGGAATATAGGCCGCCTCGGCGCTGAACTTGAGCGCATCGGTCAGCCAGAATTCGGAGCTCAGACCGAGACGCAGCGAATTGAATTCGTCGTCCTCGGCAAAGACCTGAAAGGCCGGATCGAGGCCTTGGCATGTAGTGTCGCCGGCTGCCTGATTGCAGCCGAAGCCGTTGAGGTGCTGCGTGTAGTAATTATAGCCGACAAAGGCGCCGAGCTTGGCCGCCGGCGTCTTCAGGAACGTGTAGCCAAGATCGATCGTGGCGTAACCCAAATGCCCCCATACGGGCGAGACCGTATTGGAATAGGCGCCGCCGAAGCTGGCACTGGGGAAATCCTCGTCGATCAGATTGCCGCCGGTGATGCCGCCGGCGCCGACATAACCTTTGATAAAAATGCCGCTGGAATGATCGGCGCGGGCGAACGTCTCGCCGGAATAGGCGGTGAGATTGATATAGGTCAGCCGTGAATTGAGCGTCGAAGGCGGCGGCGCCGGACCGAGCAGCGGCTGCGGCGCGCCGATTTTGCCGGAGCTGAACCAGAACCGGGTGCCGACGTCGAACTGCCAGTCCGGCGGACTGGCGGGAAGAAATGCAATGCTCGGCGCATTGCGCCACGGGTCGGCGCCGGAGGCAGGCGCATCGGCAACGCCGAACCGGTAGTTCAGCCCGACGCGCAACAGGTTCGCCTCGAGATTCATCGTCTGGGTGAAATTCTGCGGCGACGGCGGCACGAACCCGCTGACAAAATTACTGCTCACCTGATGTGCGGTCACATTGCCGAACTTGACCAGAAGATATTCCGCCTTCAGGCTGAGCCGATTGGTCAAAGCCGTTTCGGCGCCGCCACCGAAGGCATAGCCGGCCCGCACGCTATCGACATTCGCCTCCTGCACGGCCCCGGTGACGCCACCTCGCTCGTTGCCGTCGGTGAAGAGAAACTGCCCTTTGAGCTCGGTCAGCGCGAGACCACCGGTCACATAGAACAGCCAATTGTTGGCGGTGATGCCGACACGCGGACGCAGCGTGAAAAGCCAATCGGCGTCGGCATAGGAACTGACGACGAATTGATTGAGCCGAAAGCCGCCGCTGAAAAATCCGGAACCGCCGGCGGGATAGAAATTCGCGCCGCTATTCGCCGCGCCGATGAGATGCAGATAATCGAGCTCGGCTTCGAGGCCGAGCACCGTGCGATCGGCTTGCCAGTTATAGCCGAATTGCGCGCCGCCGGCGAAGCCGACGGGATTTATCCTTTGCGCGCCGGCCGCATTGACCGCCGCGACATCTCGCGGATGAAACAGATAGACGTCGAGCGAGGTCGCGGTGGTCGGATCGTACGATCCCCAAGCGGCGCCGACATTCATGCCGCCGTAGAATCCGGTCCAGTTATAGGGCTGCGGTGGCGGCGGTTCCGGAGCCGGCTTGATGGCACGCACTCTGGCTGGCTTGGCGTTGGCGAGATTGTCGTTGGCTTGCGCGACATGCCCAGCCTGCAGAACAATAATGAATACCGACACGGCGATGCCGCTTACGCCAACACGCGCTATACCTGCCCCACGCATTGCCAGACGACCCGCCCCACGCGCACTTCGATTGCCCAGGCGGGATTACACCCCCCTCACCCGGCGCGGGAAAGCCGGATTCGGCCGATTTGCCCTCTATTCTGTGATGCTGTTGCGCAGCGAGCACAGAGATGGATTCAGTAACAGGCTTGGATTCTGTATATGGCTACCGCGGCTTTTGCGGCGGCCCGCACCGGGAGGCGCGCCATGACCGAAGTCAAGACATTCGACGCCGCACGCGTGGGCCTGCTCGACGGCGTGCGCGTCATCGACCTGTCGCGGCTCGTTGCCGGTAATATGGCGACGCATGTGCTCGCCGACTACGGCGCCGACGTCATCAAGATCGAGCGTCCCGGCAAGGGCGACGATTTGCGCAGCTGGCGGGTCAAGGGCATCGAAGTCTTCTGGAAAGTTTATTCGCGCAACAAGCGCAGCGTCGCGCTCGATCTGCAGAGCGGCGACGGCCGCGAATTTCTGTGGCGGCTGATCGATACCGCGCAAATCCTGGTCGAGAATTTCGTGCCCGGAACGCTGGAGCGCTGGGGCATGGGCCCCGACGATCTGCTGCGGCGGAATCGCAAGCTCATCATCTTGCGCGTCTCCGGCTGGGGCCAGACCGGGCCGTGGCGCACGAAACCGGGCTTCGGCACTCTGGTCGAAGCCATGTCCGGCTGGGCCTTCATGAACGGACATGCCGACAAGCCGCCGACTTTGCCGCCGCTGGCGCTCGCCGACATGATCTCGGGACTCTATGGCGCCGCCGCGGTGCTCGCTGCGCTGCGCGCGGTCGAGCATGGCGGCGCGGGGGGCCAAATCACGGGCCAGGTCATCGATCTTTCTCTGTTCGAGCCGATTCACGCCATGGTCGGCGCGGAAGCCGCGCATATCCGCCTCGGCCAGCCGACCATGCGCTCGGGCAACCAGTCCTCGCATACCGCACCGCGCAATGTGTTTCGCTGCAAGGACGAGCGCTATGTCGCGATGTCGGGCTCGATGCAGTCGATGGCGGAAAAGATCATGGAGACGATCGGGCGGCCCGAACTGAAAGCCGATCCGCGCTTCATCGACAACACCGCGCGGGTCGCGCACAGGAACGAGCTCGACGAGATCATCGGCGCTTTCATCGCGCAACGCAGCCAGGCCGAGAATCTGGCGCTGTTCGAGGCGGCGGGCGTCACCGTCGGGCCAGTTTGCTCGGTTGCCGACTTGATCAACGATCCTTATGTCGCGGGGCGCGAAGCGATCGTCGAGGTCGAGGATCGCGATTTGGGCAGTATCCCCATGCATAATGTCATCCCGCGCTTTTCGGCGATGCCCGAACCGTTCCGGCGGCCGGCGCCGCAGCTCGGCGAGCACACCGAAGACATTCGCCGCGAGCTCGGTTTGCCCGCGGCGAAGCCGGCCAAAGCGACATCGTAGCCAGCGCCGCAACGTCCGCTGTCAGGCCGCGGCGGCGCTCGCCACAGTATCCAGCTCCTTGATCGCATCGTCCGGCAGCTCGCACGCGGCCGCAGCGAGATTTTCCTGTAAATGCGCAACTGACGAGGTGCCGGGGATAAGGAGAACGTTCGGCGCGCGGTGAAGGAGCCAGGCGAGCGCGACCTGCATCGGCGTTAAGCGCAAGCGCGCAGCGACAGCAGACAACGTGGACGACTGCAGCGGGCTGAAGCCGCCGAGCGGAAAATACGGCACATAGGCGATGCCGTTTTTGGCCAGATCGTCGATCATCACATCGTCGCCGCGATGCGCGAGGTTATAATGGTTCTGCACGCAGACGATATCGCAGATGCGGCGCCCCTCCGCGACCTGCGTGGGCGTGACGCTGCTCAGCCCGATGTGACGCACCAGGCCCTGCTGCTGCAGCTTGGCGAGCACGGTCAGCGATGCCGCGATCGATCCTTCTCCGGGCCCATGTGACCCATCGCTGACGCCGTGCATGCTGCGAAAGTTCACGACGTCCAGAACATCCCGACCGAGATTGCGCAGATTGTCGTGGACGGCCTGCGTGAGTTCCTCGGGCGACAGAGCCGGATTCCACGAGCCGTCCGCGCCGCGGCGCGCGCCGATCTTGGTGACGATGACAAGGTCGTCGGGATAGGGATGCAGAGCCTCGCGGATCAGCTGATTGGTAATGTGCGGGCCGTAGAAATCGCTGGTGTCGATGTGGTTGACGCCGCGCGCCACCGCCGCGCGCAGCACGGCGAGCGCCGCGTCACGATCCTTGGGCGGACCGAACACGCCGGGTCCGGCGAGCTGCATGGCGCCATAACCCATGCGACGAACGCTGCGGTCGCCAAGCGTGAACGGTGCGGTGAAGGGGCCGGACTGGCCGATGCTGGACATGATCGATCTCCTGTGAAGACCACGCTGAGCTAGGTGTTGCCGGCGCGTGCAATAAGTCGATACAATCCGAACAGGCTGTGCGGATTTATGAACAATGAAAGCCGAACTGGGTGATTTGAACGCGTTTGTGGCGGTGGCGCGCGCCGGCGGTTACCGCGACGGTGCACGCGCCAGCGGCGTGAGCGCGTCCGGACTGAGCGAGGCGGTGCGCCGGCTCGAAGCGCAACTCGGCGTGCGGCTCTTCAACCGCACCACCCGCAGCGTCGTGCCGACCGAGGCGGGCGCACGACTCCTCGAACGGCTCGGCCCGGCATTGACCGAAGTGGACGCGGCGCTCGATGTGGTGAACGGCTTTCGCGAGCGGCCGGCCGGCACGCTTCGGCTCAACGTCCCGGTCAGCGCAGTGCGGCTGGTACTGCCGGCGATCGTGCCGCCGTTTCTCGCCGCCTATCCGGACATCAAGCTCGAGGTGATCGCCGAAGACGGCTTTGTCGACGTGCTGGCGGCCGGCTGCGACGCCGGCATTCGTTTCGACGAGCGGCTGGAACAGGACATGATCGCGGTGCCGATCGGACCGCGCGTGCAGCGTTTTGCGACCGCCGCCGCCCCCGCTTATCTCAACCGCCGCGGCCGCCCCGCGCATCCGCGCGATCTGCTCGGTCACGCCTGCCTGCGCGGCCGCTTCGCCAGCGGAACAATGCCGCCGTGGGAGTTCGAGCGCGACGGCAAAGTGGTGCGCGTCGACCCGACAGGGCCGCTTCTTGTCGGCATCGGCGGGGCGAGCGACCTCGCGGTCGAAGCCGCCGTCGCCGGCACCGGCATCATCTACATCTTCGAAGACTGGCTGCGCCCTTATTTCAAAAGCGGAGCGCTCGAAGCCGTGCTCGAGCCATGGTGGCTGCGCTTCTCGGGAATGTTCCTCTACTATCCCGGGCGGCGTCTCGTGCCGGCGCCGCTGCGGGCCTTTATCGATTTCATCAAAGCATCGGTTGATCGAGATTGACAGCGCACCACCGTGACGTCCGGCGCCGATTGGTAAGCCTCGGACAGCCCGTCAGCTTGCGAACTCAGCTTGCCGGCTATGGCTGCTTCGCCCGCGCGGCATCGAGCGCGTCGTGGATGACCCGCCCCAGCGCCGCGATCTGATAGGGCTTGCGCAGCAGTGGAAATTCCGGATCGGTCTCGAAGACCTTGGTGTAGCCGGTGGTCAGCACCACCGGGATATGCGGATATTCGCTGCAAACCGTTCGCGCCAGCGCCAAGCCGTCGATCTGGCCGGGCAAGACGACGTCGCTGAAGACAAGCCGCACGCTTTTGCCGTTGGCCAGAACTTCGAGCGCGGCGGGCGCGGTCTCGGCCTCGATGGTGCGATAGCCGAGCTCTTTCAACAGCGATACCGCGACATTGCGTACATCGGCATTGTCTTCGACCACCAGCACGGTCTGCCGCTCAGCGGCGATATATTGGCCGTCTTCCTGCGGCGACGGCGCGGCCACCGCGGCATGACTGCGCGGCAGATAGACTGTCACCGTGGTGCCGCGGCCGGGCTCGCTGTCGATCGCAACCGTGCCGCCTGACCGGCGGGCAAACCCATAGACCTGCGATAGGCCGAGGCCAGTGCCCTTGTCCGGACCCTTGGTGGTGAAGAACGGCTCGACGACGCGCGACAACAGGTCGTGCGGAATGCCGGAGCCATTGTCGGCGACGCTCAGCGCGACAAAGTCGCCGCTGAGCTCTTCCGGCAAATGGCCGGCCTCGATCTCCACATTCTCCGCCGCGATCACGACGCGCCCGCCGCTGAAAGGTATGGCGTCGCGCGCATTGACGCTGAGATTGACCAGCACCAGCTCCAGTTCCGACTTGTCGACATGGACCGGCCAGGTGTCGTCGGGCACTTCGATCTGGAAGTCGATATTGACGTACATCGAGCCGGACAGGACGTCGCGAATGGCGTGAACCGTCTCGGCCGGGCTGATCACGGTCGGACTCAGCGGCAGCGTCCGGGCGAAAGACAGGAGCTGTCGCGTCAGATTCTCGCCGCGCGTCGCCGCCATTTCGATCGCGGCGACGGCGCGCTGATCCCGGGTCTCTTTCAGATGATTCTTGAGCCGCTGGGCGTGGCCGCTCACGATCATCAGAAGATTATTGAAATCGTGCGCGATGCCGCCGGTAAGCTGCCCGATCGCGTCCATTTTCTGCAGATGCGCGGTCTGCCGCTGAGCGCGTTCGAGCGCCGCGGCTGTTTCTTTTTCCGCGGTGACATGCCGGCCGGCGAGATAGATCAGGCCACCGCTCTCGGTCATGGTCCATTGCAGCCAACGGTACGATCCGTCCTTGTGGCGGAAGCGGTTCTCGAGCCGCACAGTCAGCTCGCCCCGTGCCAATTGCTCGCGCGCCGCGATGGAATGCGCCGCGTCTTCGGGATGCCGCAGCTCGCTGACATTCATCGACTTGATCTCGGCTTCGTTCCAGCCGAGGAGCCGCATCCAGGCCGGATTGATGCTGAGGAAGAAGCCCTCGAAATTCGACACCGCGAGCAGGTCTTCGGAGACGTTCCAGATGCGGTCACGCTCCAATGTTCGCTTATGGACTTCGGCTTCGAGCCTTTCGCTGAGCTTGCGCAGCTCCGCTTCGATGCGGGTGCGAGCGTGATCGGCGCGCATGCGCTCGATGCCGAAGCCGAGCTGGCGCGCCAAGTTCAAAGTGAGATCGATGTCCTCGCGGGCGAATTCGCGCGGCGCGTCGTAATAGGTGACGAATTTGCCGATGACCTTGCCGGCGACCATCAGCGGAACGAAAGCGAGCGCGCCGATGCCTTCCTGTTTCGCCGCAGCCTTGATCTCGGCGCCGAAGCGGCAATTGCCGACATCGCCAATGCAGATCGGCTCCGGATTGACGTCATCGGCTCGCCACGGCGACAGGCCTTCGGCGGCGAGACGATAACTGTCGGACAGGCCGCGCCATGCGGAAAACCGCATCACGCCTTCGCTGTCGAAGCGCTGGATCGAGGCGCGGCGGCAATGCAAGGCGGCGATGATCGCATCGAGCGTCGCCTCATAGACGTCATTTAAGGATGCCGCCCTGTAGAGCCGGTCGGTGAACCGATAGAGCGCGGTCTGCTCGTCGGCGCGCCGCGCCATCGCGGCTTCAGCGCGGCGCTGCTCGGTAACATCGAGCAGCGAGGCGATCCAGCCGACGGCTTTGCCCTTGGCGTCGAGTTCGGGCCGATAGGCGATGAGAAGGCGGCGCGACCCGACATTCGCAAAATCAAGATTGCATTCGAAATTGACCGCCTCGCCGCGCAATACGCGCTCGGTATAGGGACGCAGCGTAGCGAGGCCCTGTTCGCCAAGCACTTCGCTGATCGTCTTGCCGAGAATCTCGGCGCGCGTCTGCCCGATGAGATGCGCATAAGCGTCGCTGATGAAACGATAGCGCATGTCGCGGCTGCAGCGCACCAGCATGAACGGCGTGCGATTGATGACGGATTGCAGCTCGGCTTCGCTGGCGCGCAGCGCCTCTTCGGCGCGCTTGCGTTCGGTCAATTCCTGAAAGCTGCAGACGGCGCCTTCGATGCGGCCCAAATGATCTTTGAGCGGCTGAACATTCATCAGCACCGGAACGCGGCTGCCGTCGGGTTGTTCGATGACAAGCTCGGCGGCGGTCACGCGCTCGCCGGTACGCAGCGCTTGCGCAACCGGTGTCGCGCCGAAGTGCAACGGCTCGCCGTCGGCCCGATAGCGGCGCAATTCGCCGGCAAACCGCACCGTCGGTTCGCCGAGCGGCAGCTCACGGCCCCACAACTCGGTGGCGCGCTTGTTGTAGCGCACCAGACTGGTATCGGCGCGGCAGACACAGAAGCCCGTCGGAATAGCGTCGAGGGAGCTTTGCGAGATGAGCGTAAAGGCGTCGAGAACCGTCGGCGACGGCGCGCGCGGCGCCGCCGCTTTGGCGACAGCGTTGCTGCCTTCGACTTTCTTCCGTCCGACCTTGCGGATGGTCTTATGACCCTGGCCGCTCATGGGAACTCACCCCAACCGACGCAAAGCCCGTTTGGCGAGAATTTTCCTCACGCTTCCCGTCCTTATTATGCGCTTTTCCGGGCCCGATTGGGACGCAAATTTCGCATCTTCGGCGAGCCGAAAATCGGGTTTGATCGCTAAGGGTTAAGCGTGTGTCCACATCACCGTCGCCAAGCGCTGCTATTGAGGCATAATGCGCCGGCCGCAACAGCTCTGTCTTGACAAAATCCCTCACTCGGCGGCCCAGAAATTGCATGAAATTGTGCGTTTCTTGGACCACTTTCCGGGGCGTAACGCGTAACCATGTCCATACTTGTCGGGCTTCATCACGCGACCCGCTACACCTATGATCGGCCGATCAATCTCGGCCCGCAGGTTGTGCGCCTGCGGCCCGCGCCACACAGCCGCACGCGCGTTCCCAATTACGCGCTGACTGTCACGCCGGCGCAACATTTCGTGAATTGGCAGCAGGACCCGCACGGCAATTGGCTGGCGCGGTTTGTCTTCCCGGAAAAGACCACCGAATTCTCGATCACGGTCGACCTCACGGCCGATATGGAGGTCATCAATCCGTTCGACTTTTTCATCGAGCCTGCTGCGGAGAAATGGCCGTTCAAATTCGATCCAGAGCTTTACGAGGATCTGCTGGCTTTCATCGGGCCTGAGCCCGCCGGACCTAAGCTCAAGGAATTCGTCTGCTCGATCTCGCGCGAGCCGCGCAACACGATCGACTTTCTGGTCGAGCTCAATCAGCGCCTGCAGCAGCTGATCAAATACGTGGTGCGCATGGAGCCGGGCGTGCAGACGCCCGAAGAGACGCTCGCCGCCGGTTCCGGATCTTGCCGCGACACGGCGTGGCTCCTCGTTCAGATCTTGCGCCATATCGGCATGCCGGCGCGCTTTGTCTCCGGGTATTTGATTCAATTGCGGCCCGACATCAAATCGCTCGACGGTCCTTCCGGCACCGACGTCGACTTCACCGATCTGCATGCCTGGACGGAAGTGTATCTCCCCGGCGCCGGCTGGGTCGGGCTCGATCCGACATCGGGGCTGTTCTGCGGCGAAGGCCACATTCCGCTCGCCGCGACGCCGCACTACCGCTCCGCAGCGCCGATCAGCGGCGCGGTCGAGCCGGCCGAGGTCGCCTTCACCTTCGACATGAGCGTCAAACGCATCGGCGAGCGGCCGCGCGTGACCGCGCCATTTTCCGACGAGGCTTGGGTGGCGCTCGACGCGCTCGGCAAAAAGGTCGACGAGGATCTGAAAAGCAACGACGTGCGCCTGACCATGGGCGGCGAGCCCACTTTCGTGTCGATCGACGACTATCAAAGCGCCGAATGGAACACCGACGCGCTCGGTCCGACCAAGCGCATTCGCGCCGACGAATTGATCCGCCGGTTGCGCAACCGCTTCGCGCCGGGCGGCCTGCTGCATTACGGCCAAGGCAAATGGTATCCCGGCGAGCCGCTGCCGCGCTGGGCCTTTGCGCTCTATTGGCGGCGCGACGGCGTGCCGGTCTGGCGCAACGACGACTTGATCACGCGCGAGCAGCCGACGCGCGAAGTTTCCGTCGACGATGCGCATCGCTTCGTCGAGGGTATTGCCGCCCGCTCCGGCGTCGCCGCCGAATATGTGCAGCCGCTCTATGAGGACCCGGTCGACCGGATGCTCAAACAGGGGCTGATCCCGGAGAACTTCGATCCGAACGATCCGAAGATCGACGACCCGCATGAACGGGCGCGCATCCTGAAACTGTTCGACAGTCATCTGAGCGCGCCGCGCGGGTTCGTGCTGCCGATGCAGCGCTGGACCGCGCAGGCCAAGCCCGGCTGGCTCAGCGAGATCTGGCGGACCCGGCGCGGCAAGCTGTTCCTGCTGCCGGGTGATTCACCCGTGGGCTTCCGCCTGCCGCTGCAATCGCTGCCTCATATCGGGCCGGCGAGTTATCCCTATCTCGGTCCGGCCGATCCGTTCGCGCCGCGCACGCCGCTGTCCGACCCGCGCGTCACGCATCCGCTTCCCTCACGCGTCCATTACGCCGCGACGGGACACGCCGATTCACCGCCGCTTGCGCCCGACGCTTTTGTGCTACAGCGCCTGCCGTCGCAACCCGGCGGCGGCTCGGATTATGCGGTGCGCACGGCGATGTCGGTCGAAGTCCGCGACGGCCATGTCTGTGTGTTCATGCCGCCGACCGAGACGCTCAACGATTATCTGGAACTGATCGCGACCATCGAGACGACAGCCACCGACCTCGATCTGCCGATCCACGTCGAAGGCTACGCGCCGCCGCCCGATCCGCGGCTCAACGTTCTCAAAGTCACGCCCGACCCCGGCGTCATTGAAGTCAATATTCAGCCGGCGGAATCCTGGCGCGAAGCCGTCGATATCACCAAGGCCGTTTACGACGACGCGCATCAATCCCGCCTCGGCACCGACAAATATATGCTCGACGGCCGGCATACCGGCACCGGCGGCGGCAATCACGTCGTGCTCGGCGGGCTGAACGCGGCCGACAGCCCGTTCCTGCGCCGGCCGGATCTGCTCAAGAGTCTCGTGCTCTACGCGCTGCGGCGGCCGTCGGTGTCTTATCTGTTCTCTGGTTTGTTCGTCGGGCCGACGAGCCAGGCGCCGCGCATTGACGAAGCGCGCCAGGATCTGCTCTACGAACTGGAAATCGCCACCGCCAAAGTGCCGCGGCCCGGCGATGTGAGTTGGATCGCGCCGTGGCTGGTCGACCGGCTGTTCCGCAACATCCTGGTCGACGTCACCGGCAATACGCACCGCACCGAAATCTGCATCGACAAATTGTTCTCGCCGGACGGCCCGACCGGCCGCTTGGGCCTCGTTGAATTCCGCTCGTTCGAGATGCCGCCCGATGCGCGCATGTCGCTCGCCCAGCAATTGCTGATCCGCGCGCTGATCTCCTCGTTCTGGAAGACGCCGCTCGAAGGCAAGCCCGTGCGTTGGGGCACCGCGCTGCACGACCGCTTCATGCTCGAACATTTCGTCTGGGAAGATTTCAAGGAAGTTTTGGACGACCTGAAATATGCCGGCTACGAATTCGATCCCGGCTGGTTCGAGGCGCAGCGCCAATTCCGCTTTCCGCTCTGCGGCAGTGTGCATCGCTCCGGCGTCGATCTTGAACTGCGGCAGGCCATCGAGCCGTGGTACGTGCTCGGCGAAGAAGGCACGCCCGGCGGCACGTCGCGCTTCGTCGATTCTTCGGTCGATCGCCTGCAGGTCAAGGTCGCGAATTTCAATGCCGATCGCCATGCGGTGACGTGCAACGGCCGCCGCGTGCCGCTGGCGGCGACCGGCCGTTCCGGCGAATTCGTCGCCGGCGTGCGTTTCAAGGCCTGGGATCTTCCGCAATCGCTGCAACCCACCGTGGCCGTGCAAGCGCCGCTGACCTTCGACATCGTCGACACCTGGAATAAGCGCTCGCTCGGCGGCTGCGTCTATCACGTCGCCCATCCCGGCGGCCGCGCCCACGATACGTTTCCGGTCAATGCCTATGAAGCGGAGGGCCGCCGCCGCGCCCGCTTTCAGGATCATGGTTTTACCGGCGGCGTGATCGAGGTACCGCCCGTGGAAACCTCGCTCGAATATCCGCTGACACTCGACCTGCGGCGCTGAAGCTGAAACACTTCGCGCGATATTCCGACCGATTCTCAGATTATGGCCAGCCAAGTCGACACCGTCGAACCAAAGAATTCGGGGCTTGAGCTTTTGGTCTCGGGCTATCGGCCGCTGCCGGGCGTGTTCGACGAGATGATGGATGCCGACGGCCGCGTGCGCGCGCATTGGCAACCGTTTCTCGCCATGCTCGGCGCGCTTGGCAGCGACGAGATCAATCGCCGGTTCGGCGCGGCGGATCGCTATCTTCACGACTCCGGCGTGTTTTATCGGGTCTATGAGGATGCCGCCGGCATCGAGCGGCCGTGGCCGCTGAGCCATGTGCCGCTCATCGTCGAGCCCGGCGAATGGCGGCAATTGGTGGCGGGCCTAGTGCAGCGCGCGCAATTGCTCGAAGCGGTGCTCGGCGATTCTTACGGCCCCGGCACGCTGACGCGCGACGGCCGCCTGCCCGCCGCGGTGATCGCCGGCAATCCGGAATTCTTGCGCCCGCTGGTCGGCGTCGCTCCGCCCGGCGGCGCGCATCTGCGTTTCTATGCCGTCGATGTCGGCCGTGGCGCCGATGGGCGGTGGTGGGTGCTCAGCGATCGCTCGCAGGCGCCGTCCGGCGCCGGCTATGCGATCGAGAACCGGCTCGCTTTGTCGCGCAGCATTCCCGACATCTATCGCACCACGCGCGTCGAGCGCGTCGCGCCGTTCTTCCAGGCGCTCCAAGCCGAAATCTTTGCGCTCAACCACCGCGACGATGCCCGCGCCTGCCTGTTGACGCCGGGGCCGATGAACGAGACCTATTTCGAGCACGCTTATCTGGCGCGCTATCTCGGCTTGTTGCTGGTCGAAGGCGAAGATCTCAGCGTCGAGGACGACGGCGTCTTCATCCGCACCGTGTCGGGACTGCGCCGCACCGAAGTCATGCTACGCCGCATCGATGCCGATTTCGCCGACCCGCTCGAACTGAATGCCGCGTCGCGGCTCGGCGCTGCCGGCCTATTGCAGGCCGTGCGCGACGGCAAGATCACGATCATCAATTCGCTCGGCGCCGGATTGATCGAGGCGCGCGCCATGCTGGCGTTCCTGCCGGCTTTGGCGCCAGTCGTGCTCGGCGCCGAACTGAAATTGCCCAATGTCGCGACCTGGTGGCTCGGCAGCGCCGCGATGCGCGAAGAGATGCTCGGCAAGCTCGATACTATGGTGATCGCGGCCGCCTTCACCGAGCACCTGAACGATCCGCGCTTCGGCGGCGAGATTCTAGGGGCCAAGCTCGATGCTACGCAGCGCGCCGCGCTGATGCAGGCGATCCGCGACCGCGGCATCGACTACGTGGCGCAGGAAGCCGTCACGCTGTCGAGCATGCCGGTCTGGCGCGACGGCAGGCTGCAGCCGCGCCCGTTCACGCTGCGGCTGTTCATCGCCAAGGTCGGCGACGGCTGGCGGGTCATGCCCGGCGGTTTCGTGCGCATCGCCGACAATATGGATGCGCGCGCCGTCAGCTTGCAGCACGGCGCGGCGACGGCCGATGCCTGGGTGCTGGCGCGCGGCCCGGTTGGGCAAACGACGCTGCTGCCGACGGCGGAAGGCATGCCGGTGCAGCGCGCCTCGGGGCTGTTGCCGAGCCGCGCCGCCGATAATCTGTATTGGGTCGGCCGCTATGTGGAGCGCGCCGAAGCGACGCTCCGCCTGGTTCGCGCCATCGTCAATCGCGTCGCCGACAGCGCCGCCGCGCCGGTCATGGCCCGCATCAGTTCGCTGCTGGTGGCGTGGAGCGCCGCGCCGAGCGACATCTTCCAGTCGCCGCCGACCTTCACCGCACGCGCGGTGCTCACCCGCGGCGATCTCGACAGCTCGCTGCCGCGGCTCGCCGCGGCCGCGCGCTCGGCCGCCTCCGTCATTCGCGACCGCTTCTCGCCCGATGCGTGGCGCGCGATCAACGATCTCACCGACATGATTGCGTCGCCGCTGCCCGCCGGACCGGCCGAAAGCGCCATCGCCGAGCGCGTCGAGGCGGCACTGCGCATCATCTCGGCGTTCTCCGGCCTGGCGCAGGAAAACATGACGCAGCTCGCCGGCTGGCGTTTCCTCGAACTCGGCCGCCGCATCGAGCGCGCTTTGTTGACATGCCGGCTGACGCGCGCCTTCGCCGCGCCGGACGCGCCTGACGGCAGCCTCGATCTGTTGCTGGAACTCGCCGACAGCCAGATCAGCTATCGGCAGCGCTATGTGATGATCGCGGCGCTGGCGCCGGTCATCGATCTGGTGATGCTCGATCCGAACAATCCGCGCTCGGTGGAATTTCAGCTCGACCGCATCGAAACTCATCTCGACGCGCTGCCGAAGCAGAATGCCGAAGGCCGCCTGTCGCCGGCGCAGCAGATCGCCGCCAGCATCGCCACGCGTCTGCGCACCATCAATGCGAACGCGGTCGACAACAATCTGATCGTCGACATTGAAAATTCGCTGATGAAATTGTCCGACGCGATCGGCGCGTCCTTCCTGACCAGCAACGAGCGGACGGAAGTGACGTGGGAGGCGCTGGCGTGATCTACGACGTCAAGCAGACGACACTATGCAGCTACGCGACGCCGGTGTCGCATGCGCGCCATGTGCTCCGTCTGACGCCGGTGTCGCGCGATGGCGAACGCGTTCAGGTCGCGGCGCTGCAGATCATGCCGGAGCCGGTGCATCGCCGCGAGGGTCAGGACTTTTTCGGCAACCGTCTGACCTGGATCGAGATCGACGAGCCGCACAGCGAGGTGACGGTGAAATTGTCGGCGCGCGTCGCCGTCGATCCCCCTCCCTACCCTCCCCCGCAAGCGGGGGAGGGTAGGGAGGGGGCGCCGCTGTCGACGCCGCCGTGGGAAGATGTCCGCGACGAAGCTTTCGCCACCAGCGATATCGGCCCGTGGTCGCCGGCGCATTTTCTGTTTCCGAGCCGCATCGTGTCGCTCGACCCGAACATCCGCGACTATGTCGGCCAGAGCTTTCCGCCCGGACGCTCGATCCTCGATGCCGCTATCGACGTCATCAAACGCATCAAAGCCGATCTGACTTACGAAATCGGCGCCACCACCGCGACCACGACGCCGACCATGTGCTTCGCGCAGCGCCGCGGCGTCTGCCAGGATTTCGCTCATGTGATGATTTCCGGGCTGCGCGGCATCGGCCTGCCGGCCGCCTATGTCAGCGGCTATCTGCGCACGGTGTCGCTGACCGACCGGCCGCGGCTGCAAGGCGCTGACGCCATGCATGCCTGGGTGATGCTGTGGTGCGGCGCGGAGAGCGGCTGGATCGGGCTCGACCCGACCAATGCCGTGCTCGCCTCCGACGCGCATGTAATGCTGGCCATCGGCCGCGACTATACCGACGTGGCGCCGATGGACGGCGTCATCCTCGGTTCCGGCGGCCAGAAGATCGGCGTGTCAGTGAATGTGATTCCGGTCGGCTAGCTTCAGCTCGTCGCCGCTTTCGTCAGCACCGCGAGCGCTCCAGCAAGACGCCCTGTGACCTCGCTGACCGCAGCCGCATTGCCGTGACGTTGCGCGATCCAGGCCGGCTCGTTGTAGGAGAGCCAGACCTTGCCGCCGGCATCCTCCCAGACCAAGGCCTTCAATGGCAGATCGATGCCGGTGGTCTGCAGCGCCTGCATCAGCGGCGTGCCGCCTTGGGCATTGCCGAAGATCAGAAGCTCGGTCGGGCGCAGGGAAAGGCCGGCCGCCTTGGCGCCGGCTGCGTGATCGATCCGCGCGAAGACGGTCAGACCCTTGGCTTTCACATCGGCTTCAAGGCGATCCATGGTCTCTTTCGCGCTATGGACGCTGGACAGCGTGGTCAGGCCGTTTTCGGACATGATCGATACTCCTGGTAGGCGCCGCCGTTTCTGGAAAATTTACGCCCCTAAGAGGCTAAGAATACAGGATTTTGCAGAGCTATTGACCCGCGGCGCAGGCGCGGGAATAAGACGATCAAACCAGAGGAAAAAGATAGGAATGGCCGACGACGAAAATAAGAAACCCGGCCACACGCTTACCGACCATCTCTACGGCCGCGACGTCGTGCATGCGCATGACGACGACACCGACCACGATCATGACCACGATATCGAAGCCGATGACGACGGGCCGATCGAGGACAATCCGCTGTGGCGGCAGGATAATGTATCCCTGACCACGGTCGGCATCGATATCGGCTCTTCGGGCACGCAGGTCATTTTCTCGCGCGTCCATCTGCGCCGCCTCGCCGAGGATCTGACCAGCCGCTATTACGTGGTCGCGCGCGAAACGCTGTTTCAATCGCCGGTGGCGCTGACGCCCTACCAGAGCGAAGAGCGCATCGACGACAAGAAGCTCGGCGACATTATCGACGATGCCTATGTCGCGGCCGGCTTGTCGCCAGACAATATCGATACCGGCGTTGTCATTCTCACCGGCGAAGCGCTGCGGCGCGAGAACGCGCAGGGCATCGCCAAAATCCTGTCCGAGCAAGGCGGTGAATTCGTCACCGCGACCGCCGGCCATCACATGGAGGCGATGCTCGCGGCTTACGGCTCCGGCGCCGCGCGCGTGTCGAGTGACGAGCACAAGCGCATCCTCAATATCGATATCGGCGGCGGCACCACCAAGCTCGGCCTGGTCGAGAACGGCAAGGTGATCGCCACCGCGGCCATCCATATCGGCGGCCGGCTGCAAGTGATCGAAAGCGGCAAGATCACCCGCCTCGATCCGGCGGGGAAACACCACGCCAAACGCGCCGGCTTCTCCTGGAACCGCGGCGATGCGGTGACGGCGCAAGATACGCAGCACGTCGCCGACGTGATGGCGGATACGCTTGTCACCGCCCTCACCGCCCGGCCGATGCCGCACGACATCGCGCATCTTTACCTCACAGACGCAATCGAGAATTTCGGCCGCATCGACGGCGCGATGTTCTCCGGCGGTGTTGCCGAATACATCTATCAGCGCGAGGCACGCGACTTCGGCGATATGGGGCCGAAGCTCGGCCGCGCCATCTGCGCCCGCATCGACAAGGGCGCGTTTCCCTGGCCGATACTGGCGGCCGGGGAATGCATCCGCGCCACGGCGCTCGGCGCCTCCGAATACAGCGTGCAGCTTTCCGGCAATACCAGCTATATTTCCTCGCCGGCCGAGCTTCTGCCGCGGCGCAATCTGCAAGTGGTATTACCGCCTTTCGTCTGCGGCGAGACCATCGATCCGGATGCGCTCGCGAAAGCGATCCGCAATCATCTCACCGCGTTCGACATCGGCGATGCCGAACATGAAATCGCGCTGGCGCTGCGGTGGACCGGCCTGCCGTCCTATCAGCGGCTTGCCGCCTTTGCCGAAGGCATCAAAAACGGGCTCGCCGACCGCATCGCCAAGAAACTGCCGCTCTACATTATGCTCGATGGCGACGTGGCGCAGACGCTCGGCCACATCCTGCGCGACGAGCTGCATGTGGAGAGCGAGCTTCTGGTCATCGATGGCGTGGTGTTGTGGGATTTCGACTATATCGATCTCGGCCGCATCCGCATGCCGTCCTATACCGTGCCGGTCACCATCAAATCGCTGGTGTTCAACGAGGATCCGCGCGGGCCGCGGCCGCGCCAGCGGCTGCACCATCATGAGCACGACCACGATCATGACCATGTGTATGGGCACCATGATCACGGTCATGACCATCATCACCACCATGATCACGGCCATGATAAAGACCACGGTCACGACCATGACCACAGCCACAACCACGAGCCGGTGCGGGGCCGCTAGCCGTTTCCACCTATTCTTCGCTAAGATCGGCGCAACGCGCCGTAACATGTAAGGGATGAAATATGGCCGATACGACCAAAAAGGATGCCAAGGTTTCCGAAGACCTCGCCGCCAAGTTCAAGACCGAGAAGGAAACGCCCTATACCCGCTGGGTGAAGGCGGAAGGCCTCGACATCATCCCGTCGTTCTACGTGAAGAATCTCAAGCATGTCGAGCTGAGGCCTTGGGCGCGCCGCGGCGGCAATGCGGTGTTTCTCAATCACGACGCGTCGCGCACCTCGAACGACTGCTATGTGATGGAAATCCCGCCGGGCAAGAGCCTCGCGCCGCACCGTCAGCTCTACGAGGAAATGATCCTCGTGCTCTCCGGCCGCGGCTCGACGACGGTGTGGAACGACGCCGGCGCGCGCATCACCTTCGAGTGGAAGGACGGCGCGCTGTTCGCCATTCCGCTGAACTGCCATCACCAGCATTTCAACGGCTCGGGCAAGGAGCCGGCGCGCTATGTCGCCGTCACCAACGCGCCGCCGGTAATCAATCTCTATGAAGACCTCGATTTCATCTTCAACACCAAATACGACTTCAAGGATCGCTTCGCCGGCGAGCCGGATTATTTCTCCTCCAAGGGCGAGCAGAAGGGTTTTCTGCTGACGACGAATTTCGTGCCCGATGCGGTGAACATTCCGCTGATCACCGCGACCGAGCGCGGCGCCGGCGGCGGCCATATCCGCTTCAACATGGCCAAAGGCTCGATGAACAGCCACATCTCGCAATTCCCGATCGGCACCTACAAGAAGGGTCACGCCCACGGCCCGGGCGCGCATGTCATCGTGCTCTCCGGCGAAGGCTTTTCGATGATGTGGCCGGAAGGTGAGGAACCGCAGCGCTTCGACTGGGAGATCGGCACCTGCATCGTGCCGCCGAATATGTGGTTCCACCAGCATTTCAATACCGGCACCACGCCATCGCGCTATCTCGCCTTCAAGCATGAGGGCGTTGCCATCCGCAACGCGCAAGGCGTACCGAAGGCGTGGATCAGTAAGCGCGCCGGCGGCGATCAGATCGATTACATCGACGAGAAGCCGGAGATCCGCCGCGTCTTCGCCGCCGAGCTCGCCAAGCACGGACTGACGACGCGCATGGACACAGCCTATGCGAAAGAGATGGCGGAGCTCGGCGTCAAATCGGCCTGATCCAATGTCAGAAGCAGCATCATCCGCCGACACGCCGTTCTGGCGCTTCTCGCTGAAATTCTATCGACAAGGCGGCGTGTCGGAAGCCTGCATCGATTTGCAGGACAGTTTCGGCGTCGACGTCAATCTGCTGCTGTTTCTGCTCTGGCTCGCGTCCGACGACCGAAGGCTGTCGGCCGCGGAGGTCAAGATGCTGGACGACAATGTGCGCGACTGGCGTAATCTTACGATCATCCCGATCCGCGACGTGAGGCGGAAATTGAAGGGTGCACCGACGCTGGTGGAGGCCGGCACGCAAGAAGCGTTCCGCAACAAGATCAAGGCGGTCGAGCTCGACGCTGAGCGCTTGCAACAGGAGGCGCTCTATGCCTTCGCCAAATCAGGCCCGCTCGGCACCGAGGCTTCGCCGCCGGTCGCGGCGCTGGCCAATATCGCTGCCTACGAAAGCCTGCTCGGTGTAAATTTCCCGAAACATTCGGTTGCGGCGCTGGCCAGCGCTTTTGCCGGCGTCATTGGTCACTAGCCGCTTCGCGGTTTTGGGCATTAACCGCTTCGGGCTGGCACGCCGCCGCGCCGCATGGCACAAGGGCGCCCGAAAGGGCATCAAATCGGCATGGCTAAGACTCATCCAAAGCGTTTGATTATCGGCATTTCCGGCGCCTCCGGCACGATCTACGGCGTGCGGCTCCTGGAGATGCTGCGCAAGGCGGATATCGAGACCCATCTGGTCATGAGCAAATCGGCCGAGATGACCATGGCCTATGAGACCGACATTAAGCCTAAGGACGTGCGTGCGCTCGCCGCGGTGCACTATCCGGTCAGCGACATTGGCGCTGCGATTTCCTCGGGCTCGTTTCCCACCATGGGCATGATCATCGCGCCCTGCTCGATCCGCACCATGAGCGAGATCGCGACCGGCGTGACCTCGTCATTGCTGTCGCGCGCCGCCGATGTGGTGCTGAAGGAAAAGCGGCGGCTGGTGCTCGCGGTGCGCGAAACGCCGCTCCATGGCGGCCATCTGCGCACCATGACGACGCTCGCCGATATCGGCGCGGTCATCGCGCCAATCGTGCCGGCCTTCTATAATCGCCCGCAATCGGTCGATGACATCGTCAATCACACCTGCGGCCGGCTGCTCGACCTGTTCGGCATCGATACCGGCACGGTCAAGCGCTGGAAGGGCGGGCCGGCGGAAGAATAAGCCGCAGCAAACAGCAACGGGGGAAACGCCATGGACCAGAAACGCTACGATCTCGGGCTTGCCAAACGCCGCCAGGTTCTCGGTGACGCTTATGTCGATCGCGCACTGGCCAATGTTGACGACTTCAATCGCGACTTTCAGCGCATTCTCACTGAATATTGCTGGGGCGAGACCTGGGGCGACGACACACTGAAACCCCGCGAACGCTCGATCCTCAATCTCGGCATGATCGGCGCGCTCGGCAAGATGGAAGAGTTCGCCACCCATGTGCGCGGCGCGCTCAACAATGGGCTGACGCCGGAAGAAATCCGCGCCGCGCTCACCCAGATCATGATCTATTGCGGCGCGCCGGTCGGCGTCGATTGTTTCCGCGTCGCCAAACCGATCATCGCCGAATATATGAAGGCCAAGAAGTAAAGGAACGGAAGGTTTGCTCCATGCTCGACAAGCCCGCATCGGACAAAAAGAAAAAGAACGTTTCCGGACCGCCGCTCGACTTTCAGGAGCATCTGGCGCGGCTCGAAGCCGATGGGCTTTTGGTGCGCATCGAGCGGCCGATCAACAAGGACACCGAGCTGCATCCGCTGGTGCGCTGGCAATTCCAGGGCGGCTTGAAAGAAGAGCAGCGGCGCGCCTTTCTGTTCACCCATGTGACCGACAGCGCGGGCCGGCGCTACGACATGCCGGTCGCGATCGGGGCGCTGGCGGCCTCCGCCGAGATTTACGCCGCCGGCATGGGCCGCCCGGTGAGCGAGATCGGCGATGCCTGGCTCCACGCCATCAATAATCCGATCGCGCCGACCGTGGTGACCGCGGCGCCTTGCCAGGAAGTGGTCATCAAGGGCGACGCGCTGCGCCAGCCCGACGGCGGATTGAAACTTCTGCCGGTGCCGATCTCGACGCCGGGCTATGACGCCGCCCCCTATCTCACCGCCACGCTCTGCATCACCAAAGATCCCGAAACCGGCGTGCGCAATATGGGCATGTACCGGGCGCAGCTGAAAGCGACCGATCGGCTCGGCGTGCGCATGGCGGCCCGGCCGGGCGGTGCCGGCGGCTATCTGCATTGGCAGAAGCACCGCAAGCTGAAGACGCCGATGCCGATCGCCATCGTCGTCGGCTGCGCGCCCGTCGTCGTCTTCACCGGGCCGCAGAAGCTGCCGATCGATTGCGACGAGATGGCGGTCGCCGGCGGGCTTGCCGGCGCGCCGATCCGCACCGTCAAAGCCGTCACCGTCGATCTCGACATTCCGGCCGATGCCGAATGCGTGGTCGAAGGCCTGATCGATCCGGAACTGCTCGAGCCGGAAGGCCCGTTCGGTGAAAGCCACGGCCATGTCGCGCTCGAAGACTTCAACATGTCGATGCAAGTCACCGCGATCACGCACAAGAAGAAGCCGGTCTGGGTCTCGATCCTGAGCGAAGTGACGCCGAGCGAATCGAGCGTGATGAAGCGCGTCGCCTATGAGCCGCGTTACCTGTCGCATCTGCGCGACACGCTCGCCATCAAGGGCGTGCGCCGTGTCGTGCTGCACGAGCCGCTGACCAATCTGCGCAAGGTGATGTTCGTGCAGTTCGCGCCGGGCGTGCCGCGCACCGAAATCTGGCGCGCGCTGCACGGCGCTGCGAGCCTGCAGGCCGATATCGGCAAATATGTCATCGCGGTGAGCGAGGACATCGACCCGGAAAACACCGACGCGGTGTTCTGGTCGCTCGCCTATCGCGCCAATCCGATCGAGGACGTGCAGATCGCGCCGTATCGTTCGCCGGGACACGGCCCGAAATCCGGCGGGCATGGTCTCGATTCGACCATGCTGATCGACGCCACGCTGAAAGAGCCGGCGCCGCCGCTCGCGCTGCCCAAGCGCGAATTCATGGAGGGCGCGAAGAAGATCTGGGAAGAGCTTGGGCTACCGGCACTCACCCCGCAATCGCCGTGGCACGGCTATTCGCTCGGCGAATGGGATGCGGTCTGGGACACCTATGCGAGCCGCGCCGTCGCCGGTAAATGGGAAGAGAGCGGCAAGGAAACCTTTGCACGCCGCCGCGGCGGATTGCGGCCCGAGACGCCGGTCAAGGACGTCAAAGAGTAGGATCGCACCGCACTCCGCTCGTCCCCGCGCAGGCGGGGACCCAGACTGCGTCTTAGAGAAGACTGGATTCCCGCTGACGCGGGAATGAGCGGGCTGCGAAACCGATTATTGCGCCGACGCCGCGTGAGTGTTGCCGTCGCGAAGGCGGCTTGCGGCGGCGTGAACGGCGGCGCGGACGCGCTGATAGCTGCCGCAGCGGCAGATATTGGTCAGCGCCGCATCGATATCGGCATCTGTCGGCTTGGGATTTTCCGCAAGCAAAGCCACCGTCGCCATGATCATGCCGCTCTGGCAATAGCCGCATTGCGGCACGTCGTGGTCGATCCAGGCCTGCTGCACCGGATGCAGCCTGCCGTCCTGAAGCAGCGCTTCGATGGTCGAGACCCTGCGGGCGCCGAGCGTGCCGACCGGGACCTGACAGGAGCGGGTCGCCACCCCGTCGATATGCACGGTGCAGGCGCCGCACTGGGCGATGCCGCAGCCGTATCTGGTGCCGGTCAGCCCGATCGTATCGCGCAGCACCCAGAGCAAGGGCGTGTCGGCCTCGACATCGACATTATGGATTTTGCCGTTGATCGAGAGTGCGATCATT
This sequence comes from Xanthobacteraceae bacterium, assembly GCA_035483735.1. Lineage (GTDB taxonomy): Bacteria > Pseudomonadota > Alphaproteobacteria > Rhizobiales > Xanthobacteraceae > BOG-931. The sequence goes on from DATHPQ010000073.1 coordinate 29,567, forward strand.
GCGATCCGCCCTTGAACGCCAAACCTTGGATGCTGCGATGCCGATTCCACGCTTCGGAAATCGCGTCAAAGTGGCGTGAGCTCCTTTGGCTGAAACCGTCAGTGGCAAGATAACCTAATTCGCCGCCAAAATAAAATCATGGCTGTGCGCCGCACTATGGTCGCGCAGCTGAGAGATGACTTTTTGCGCCTTGCATTGCGGCGGCAATAATCGAAGGATGCCGCGCCGGGCAAGCGAAGCGTTGGAGTAGGCCAATGAGCGACGACTTCGAGAACCATTGCTGGAAAGACCTCGTCCCGCCGGACATTCTGGACATTTATTCCCACTATAAGCGCAAGACATTCGTCGGGCCGGCGCCGGCGCTGCTGGCGATCGATCTTTATGAACTGGTCTATCGCGGCGGCGCACGGCCACCGGCCGAGCTTGCCAAGGAATTCCCCAGCGCCTGCGGCGCCTATGCTTATGACGCGATCGAGCCGACCAAGCGCCTGTTCGCGGCGGCCCGCGCCGCCGGACTGCCGATCTTTTATTCGACCGGCGACACCCGCAGCGAAAGCCGTCCGAATTTCGTCAGCGCCACGAAGCGCAACAAGGTATCGGTCGATCCTTCCGACTATGCAATCCGTCCGGAATTCAAGCCGCAGCCCGGCGACGTCGTCATCACCAAGCAGCGCGCCAGCGCCTTCTACGGCACGCCGCTCGCCGCGCATCTGACCCAGCTCGGCATCCAGACGTTGATCATCTGCGGCGAGAGCACGTCGGGCTGCGTACGCGCGAGCGCGGTCGATGCCTATTCGCACGGCTATCATGTCGTGCTGGTCGAGGAATGCTGTTTCGATCGCAGCCCGCTGTCGCACAAAGTGAACCTGTTCGACCTGCATCACAAATATGCCGACGTCATGCATGTCGACGAGGTCACGGCGCATCTCGCCAAGAACCCATCCGTGAAGAAAGCCAGCTGACGATGAAGCCTGCGCGTTACGGCCCGTTCCCCTATTCGCCGATCATCCATCGCCCGGCGCTGCATTGGCCGGACGGCGCCCATGTGGCGCTGTGGATCATTCCCAATATCGAATTCTTTGCGCTCGACGAGAAAGTGCCGCCCGGCTCCGGCGGCAGCGGCGTGCCGGTGCCCGATATTCCGGCCTGGTCGGCGCGCGACTACGGCAATCGCGTCGGCGTGTTCCGTCTCATGGAGGTGCTGGAGAAGCACGGCATCCGCGCCACGGTCGCGCTCAACAGCGAACTTTGCACCGAGCACCCCGAGATCATCGCGGAAGGCAACAAGCTGAAATGGGAGTGGATGGGCCATTGCGAGAGCAATACGCGAAGGCTCAATGCCGCGCCGCCCGGCGAAGAGCCGCGCATTATCAAGGACTCGCTTGCGACCATCGAGAAAGCGACCGGTGCGCGCCCGCGCGGCTGGCTCGGCTCCGGCCTGCAGGAGACCTGGGACACGCTCGACCTGCTCGCCGACCACGGCTGCGACTATGTCTGCGACTGGACCAATGACGACCAGCCTTACGTCATGAATCTCGAGGCCGGTAAAACGCTCATCAGCGTGCCCTATAGCCACGAGATCAACGACAAGCCGGCCTTCGAGAAATTCAGCCGCACCGCGGATCAGTTTCGCGACATGATCTGCCGGCAATTCGACGTGCTTTATCGCGAGGGCGCGCAATCCGGCCGTGTGATGGCGATCGCGATCCACCCCTATCTCACCGGCGTGCCGCACCGGATCGACGCGTTCGACGAGGCGCTGGGCTACATCAGCCGGCACGGCAAAGTGTGGAAGACAACTGGCGCGGATATTGCACGTCATTATCGCGCGCAAGCCGCGAAGCGGTGACTTTTTCGTCCAGGAGAGGCAGTTCCCGCCACGGCGCCGCAGCGCGGCCTCGTGCGCTGGCGCAAAACAGCGCAGCCGCTCGGGGCTTATTGTCATGACGACTGTATTGTATACAATAAAATACATACGGATGACATTGAGCCTCGAAGGTGGAGACACGGATGAGATGTAACGCGATTTGGCAGCGGTGGGCGGCGGCTTTGTCGATCGCGCTGGCCGGCCTTTCTGCGGCTCCCGCCTTCGCCGCCGAGCAGATCACCCTCGGCAATGTCGGCCAGGCCTCGGCTAATCTCTGGCCGGTGCTGATCGGGCTCGATCAGGGCTTCTACACGGCGGAAGATCTCAAGGTCGACGTCGTCTACGTGCAATCGAGCGCCGCGCTGGTGCAGCAGGTGACCGCCGGGTCGCTTCCGGTCAGCGTCTCGACCGGGCTTGCCGATCCGCTGCGTGCCGTCGGCATGGGCGCGCCGATCTCCATCGTTCGCCTCGAAGTGCAGATGCCGCCTTACGATCTCGTCGCCAAGCCGACCATCGCGAGCCTGACCGATCTCAAGGGCAAGCTGATTTCGCTTGGCGGCCCGAAGGACATCACCCGCATCTATGTCGAGCGCATGCTGGCGCCGAGCGGCGTCAAACCGGGCGATTTCGACATGGTGTTCGCCGGCGCCACCGCTGCACGCGCCTCGGCGCTGGCCGCAGGCGCGGTCGACGCCGCAATTCTGTTGCCCGCATTCAACTTCCAGGCGGTCGCGAAAGGCTTCAAGAGCCTTGGTCTCACCGCCGACTATGTGAAAGACCTGCCGTTCTCCGGCATGGCCGTGAACAATGCCTGGGCCGGCGCCAATAAGCCGACTCTGGAGAAATTGCTGCGGGTTGAGAACAAGAGCATCGCCTGGTTCAACGATCCCAAGAACCACGTCGACGCGGTGCGCACTCTTAAAGTCGCGAGTGGCCTTTCGGAAGACGACGTCGAGAAGGCCTATGCGTTTTTCCGCAACGGCAATTTTTTTGAGCCGACCGGCAAGGTCTCGCGCACAAAGCTGAGCAATCTGGCGAAAGCCATGGAGAGCCTCGGCGATCTGCCGGGCGACCTCGATGTCAACAAAGCCGTTCTGCCGGGAATCACCCAGATGTCGGATTGAACGGTGCCGATGATGCGGCTCCTGATGCGAAAAGGCGCTATCGCACTCTTTGGCGCAGCGATGCTTGCGGCCGCGCCATCCGCCTTTGCCGCCGACACGGTTTCAGTGGGCTCCGTCGACGCCACGTCGGCCAATCTCTGGCCGCTGCAGATCGCGCGCACCAACGGCTATTTCGATGCGGCCGGCATCAACATCGATCTCGTCTTCGCGCAATCCAACGCGTCTGTGATCCAGCAGCTCGCCGCCGGCTCCTACAACGTTGCGCCCAGCGCCGGCATCGTCGATCCGATCCGCGCCATCGACAAGGGCGCTCCGGTGAGCCTGGTGCGCATCGTCATCCAGGCGCCGCCCTATGCGCTCTTGGCCAAGCCCGAGATCAAGACGGTCGAAGGCCTCAAGGGCAAGACCATCATCGTCGGCGGCTCCGCCGATATTACGCGGCTGTTCAACGACCGCATGATGCAGCAACACGGCCTGAAATCGGGCGACTATGATTATATCTTCGCCGGCGCCACCAGCGCGCGGTTCTCGGCGCTGAAATCCGGCGCGGTCGATGCGGCACTGCTGACGACGCCGTTCAACTTCTACGCCGAGACCGCGGGCTACAATAATCTCGGCTTCACCTTCGACGTGCTGCCCGACATGCCGTTTGCCGGAATGGCGGTCAACCGGCCGTGGGCCGAACAGAATACCGATGTGCTGAAGCGATTCCTTGCCGCCTATACCAAAGGCGTCGCCTGGTTCTACGATCCGCAAAACCACGAAGCCGCGGTGAAGATTCAGACCGATATCAGTCACATCTCGCAGGACGACGTGGAAAAAGCCTACGCGTTCCTGCACGACAAGAACCTGTTCGAGCCGACCGGCGCGGTATCGAAGAAGAAAATCGCGACCGTGGTCGAAGCCCTGCACCAGCTCGGCGACGTCTCGGGCGACATGTCGGTCGAGCGATTTTTATTGCCCGGCGTGACGCAGATTTCCGAGTAATATGCAGCAGTGATGAGCACGGCGAGCGAAAGCGTGAAAGCGATGGCGGCGCCGGCAGCGCAAACGGCGAGCCCAGACCCTTCGCCGGCGAGCGTGTTTCTGGCCGCGCTCCGCCGCAGATATCTCGCTGCCACGCTGTCGGTCGTGGGCGGGCTGGCGCTGTGGGAGATTATCAGCCGTTACGTCGTGGCCAATGCCCTGTTTCTCGCCGGTCCCTCGCAGATCGCCGTTGCGATCTATCACTTGGCGATGACGGGAGAGCTCTGGCATCACATCGGCGTCAGCGCCGCCGAATTCGCGCTGGGCTATGTCGTCGCCAGCATTCTCGGCATCGCGCTCGGGCTTGCCATGGCGTCGAGCGCGACGATGAAACAAGCGCTGCAGCCCTGGGTATCGGGCCTTTACGCGACGCCGACAATTGCGCTGGCGCCGCTATTCATTCTTTGGTTCGGCATCGGCATCTGGTCGAAAGTCATTGTCGTTATCACGCTCGTGCTGTTTCCGGTGGCAATCAACACCGAGGCGGGACTGCGCACGACGAGCGAGCGCCTGATCGAGATGCTGCGCAGCTTCGGCGCCACCAAGCGACAGATCTTTCTCAAAGTGTCGCTGCCTTCGGCGGTGCCGTTCATTCTCGCCGGACTGAAGCTCGGCATCGGCCGCGGCCTGATCGGCGTCGTGGTGGCGGAATTGTTCGGCTCGCGCGCCGGCCTCGGCCGCCTGATCAGCCAGTCCGCCGACGCCTTCAATATGCCGGAACTGTTTGCCGGCGTGGTGATCCTGGCTGTCGCCGGGATCGTGATGACGGCGGGCTTCAGCCGGCTCGAAGGCAAGATCGTGCCGTGGACGAGAGAGTGAGCTGGACGCGAGAGTGAATATGGCGGTGGTCCCAAAGCTTGCGGTCTCGCATCTCGGCAAACGCTTCGGCGAGCTCGATGTGTTGCGCGGTATCGATCTCACAATCGAGCGCGGCGAGTTTATTTCGGTGGTAGGGCCGAGCGGCTGCGGCAAGACCACGTTCCTGCGCATCATTGCTGGCCTCGAGCCCGCGACATCCGGCGAGGTGCTGCTCGACGGCCGCGCGGTGCGCGAGCCGGCGGGCGACCGCGGCTTCGTTTTTCAGAACGACAGTCTCTTGCCATGGCGCACCGTGTTCAACAACACCCTTATCGGACGCGAAGTCGGCAGCGGCGTCGGCCCGTCCGAACGCCGGCAAGCGATGGAGCTGTTGAAGCTCGTCGGGCTCGAAGGCTTTGAGAACTATTATCCGCGCCAGCTGTCGGGCGGCATGCGCCAGCGCGTCAACTTGGCGCGCGCGCTCGCGATCGATCCTGAAATCCTTTTGATGGACGAGCCGTTCGCCGCGCTCGACGCGCAGACCCGCGAGATCATGCAGGCCGAGCTTCTTCGCATCTGGGAGCGCGGCCAGAAGACGGTGCTGTTCGTGACGCATCAGATCGACGAGGCCGTGTTCCTCTCCGATCGCGTGCTGGTCTTTGCCCGCCGTCCCGGCCGCCTGCAGGAAGAGGTGAAGATCGCGCTGCCGCGGCCCCGGACGCTCGAAATCAAGCGGACCAGCGAATTCGTCGGCCTGGTCGACCGCATCTGGCGGCTGATCGAAGACGACGTCCGCGCGGCCGCACTTTATGAAAACGCGTGACCGCGACGGGGGGCGCATGCCCACGACACAAAATAGCGCTCTGGCGCGATTTTTCGCATTAACCGTCCCGGCCTAGTGAGCAGTTTTGCCACGCTCCTAATCTCTTTCCAGGCGTCAAAAACCAGGGCATTCTCCCGCCCGACACTGGCGCGTCAGACCCGTATCCGGGCGGCACGTCAGGGTGGGGTAACTAGAAAAGCCGCCTTTTGGAGGAACACATGCGTTTTGATTTTTCGCGCCGACGCGCCGCTGGCGCAATCGGCGCCGTCCTGCTTGCGGCAGGATTAGCCGCAGGGCATTTTTCGGCCGCCGCACAGAATAGCCCGCCGATCAAGATCGGCTTCGGCATGTCGCTGACCGGCCCGCTCGCCGCCAACGGCAAGCAGGCGCTGCTCGGCGCCAAGATCTGGGCGGAAGAGATCAATGCCAAGGGCGGACTGCTCGGCCGCCAAGTCGAACTCATCAACTACGACGACCAGTCCAATCCGTCGAACGTGCCCGGGATCTACACCAAGCTGCTCGACGTCGACAAAGTCGATCTCGTCGTTTCCGCCTATGCGACCAATATGGTGGCGCCGGCCATCCCGGTGGTGATGCAGAAGAACAAGACCTTCATCAGCCTGTTCGCGCTCGCCGCCAACAGCGAATTCCACTATCCGCGCTACTTTTCGATGCTGCCGTCGGGCCCGACGCCGAAGGAATCCTTCACCGAGGGCTTCTTCCAGGTGGCGGCGGCGCAGAATCCGAAGCCGAAGACCATCGCGCTCGCGGCCGAAGACGCCGAGTTCTCGCGCAACGCCTGCGAAGGCGCGCGCAACAATGTGAAGACATACGGCTTCGACATCGTCTACGACAAATCCTATCCGCCGAACACGACCGACTTCTCGCCGATCATCCGCGCCATTCAGGCGGCCAACCCGGATCTCGTGGTGTTCTGCTCTTATCCGCTGTCGTCGGTCGGCCTGCTGCAGTCCGCCACCGAGCTCGGCTTCAAGCCCAAGATGCTGGGCGGCGCCATGGTCGGCCTGCAGGCGACCGTGTTCAAAGACAAGCTCAAGTCAAAGCTCAACGGCATCGTGAACTATGAGACGTGGGTGCCGTCGCCCAAATTGATGGCGCCGGCCGCCGACTTCTTCAAGAAGTATCAGGACCGCGCCAAGGCCGAAGGCGTCGACCCGCTCGGCTATTATCTCGGCGGCTGGGGCTATGCCTATTTCCAGGTGCTGCAACAGGCGGTCGAAGGCACCAAGAGCATCGACGACGCCAAGCTCGCCGACTATCTCAAGAGCCATGAATTCAAGACCATCATGGCCGACGTGAAATTCGGCAAGGACGGCGAATGGACCAAGTCCGGCATGTTGCAGGTCCAGTATCACGACCTCACCGACGCCGCGAACCTCGATACCTGGCGCGGTATGAGCTATCAGACGGTGCTGACGCCGGCCAGCGAGAAGACCGGCAGCGTCATCTATCCTTACGAGAAGGCGCTGAAGTAGGTCGCATTTTCGACGGAGCCCCTCGCCGAGTTTCCCTCGGCGAGGGGCTTATTCTTTTATAAGATGCCGCCGCGGCAAGGCCGCCATCGTGAGACCGGACAACACCATGCTCCTTCCCACCTGCCTCGTCGGCTCCTATCCGCAGCCGGAATGGCTGATCGATCGCGAGAAACTGTCGAAGCAAGTGCCGCGGGTGCGGGCCGACGATCTCTGGCTGATCGCACCGGACAAGCTTGAGGCGGCGCAGGACGATGCCACGCTCCTTGCCATCCACGACCAGGAGCGCGCCGGCCTCGATATCATCTCCGACGGCGAGCAGCGCCGCGAAAGCTATTCCAATCGTTTCGCCACCGCGCTTGACGGCATCGACATCAAGACTCCCGGCACCACCATCAACCGCACCGGCAGGGCCATTCCGGTGCCGCGCGTCACCGGCCCGATCCGCCGCCGCCAACCGGTCGAGCTGCGCGATTTGCAGGTGCTGCGCGCCAATACCGAGCGCCGCATCAAGGCGACCGTCCCCGGCCCCTTCACCATGGGCAAGCAGGCGCAAGACGACTTCTACAAAGACGAAGCAGCGGTGGCGATGGATTATGCCGCGGCCGTCAATGCCGAGATCAAGGATCTGTTCGCGGCCGGCGCCGACATCGTGCAGATCGACGAGCCGTGGATGCAGCAGCATCCCGACAAGGCGCGGCAATATGGGCTCAAAGCGCTCGATCGCGCGCTCGACGGCGTGACCGGCACGGTCGCCGTGCATCTGTGCTTCGGCTATGCCGCCGTGGTGCACGACAAGCCGTCGGGCTATTCGTTCCTCGCGGAGCTCGAAGGCTCCAAGGCCCAGCAGATTTCCATCGAGGCGGCGCAGCCCAAGCTCGACCTCGCCGTGCTGAAGCAATTGCCGTCGAAGACCATCATTCTCGGCGTCATCGATCTCTCCGACATGACGGTCGAGACGCCGCAGATCGTCGCCGAGCGCATCCGCCGCGCGCTCGCCGTCGTGCCGGCCGAGCGCATCGTGGTGGCGCCGGATTGCGGTATGAAATATTTGCCGCGCGCGGTGGCCTTCGGCAAAATGAAAGCAATGGCCGAAGGCGCGGCGCTGGTGCGGCGCCAGCTCAGCGGCGCTTAGAACTATTTAGAACTACAATGAGACGCCGAGACGTTATCGCCGCTTTGCCCTTGCTGGCGACGGCGCGCGTGCTCGGCGCACGAGGTGCGGAGAGCACAATGCCATTGAAAGTCGGCGCGGCCCTGCCCGACCCGCCGTTTGAGCTGATGACCAAAGATGGCCCGATCGGCTTCGACATCACGCTGATGCAACGCATCGCCGCGATGCTGAATCGGGAATGGCAGCTCGTGCCTTACAAGGGCACCGACTTCAACGGCATTTTCGCCGGCCTTAATGACGGCAGCTATGACTGCATCGCCTCCGGCGCGACCATCACGCCCGGCCGGCAGAAACTCGCCGACTTCTGCGCGCCTTATGTCGTCTCCGGCCAGTCGCTCGTCGTCGATACCACGCGGCATCCGAACGTCCGCGGCACCGCCGACCTCAAGGGGCTCGTGATCGGCGTGCAGCAGGGCAATACCAGCCAGCCGGTCGCGGACAAGCTCGTCGCCGAGCATCGCGCGGCGCGGGTGCGCGTCTATGCCTATGACGAGATCGAGACGGCGCTCGACGATCTCTCGAGCGGCGGCTGCGACGCCTTCATGAAGCTCGCGCCGGTCACCGCCTGGTTCGTGCGCGATCGTCCGAAGCTCAAAGTCGTCGAGACCGGCATCACGCGCGAGCTTCTCGGCATTTGCGTACGCAAAGGCGATACCGCGCTCGCCGATGCGATCGGCAAGGCGCAGGCAGCTTTGATGGCCGACGGCACTATCCCCGGCCTGATCAAGCAATGGCTCGGGACCGGCGCGGCTTTGCCGCAGTGACTGAAACATTCGGAGTAGAAAATGCCAAGCTTGATTGGCCGATCATGCGGCGTCCTGATCGGCGCAGTTCTGGCGCTGACATTAATTTTCGCGCCGTCATTTGCCGCCGCGGAGAACGGCATGTATGCGAACCTTCCCGGCGTGAAACTCTGGTTCACCGATAGCGGCGGCTCCGGCACGCCGATCGTGCTGTTGCATTCCAACACCGGCAACAGCGATATCTGGGAGCCACAGATCGCGGCGTTCGCGAAAGCCGGCTACCGCGTCATTGCTTTAGACCGGCGCGGCTGGGGCCGCAGCACGGCGGACCCATCCGGACCACAGCCGGGCAGCATCGCCGGCGATCTCGATGGCCTCGTCGATTATCTGAAACTCGGCAAATTCCATCTGCTCGGCGTTGCCGGCGGCGGCTTCGCGGCGCTCGACTACGCGGCGTGGCGTCCCGAATATGTCCGCAGCCTTATCATCGGCGGGAGCACCGGCGATATCAAGGACAAGGAGATCGCCGACTTCATCGCGCGGATCGAGATTCCGGAGATCAGAAAGCAGCCGGCCGCTTATCTGGAAGTCGCGCCGTCCTATCGCGGCGGCAATCCTGACGGTCTCGCGCGCTGGAACGAGATCAACGCGCATTCGCGCCAGGACGATGCGCCCTCACAGCCGCTGCACACGCCGAATACCTATGAGAAGATCGCGGCAATTTCGGCGCCGACGCTGATCATCGCCGCCGATGCCGACCTCTTGGCGCCTCCGGCCATGATGCGGCTCTGGGCCCCGCACATGAAAAGCTACGAATGGGCCATGATGCAGGATGCCGGACACGCCATGGCTTGGGAGCAGCCGCAAATCTTCAACAAGCTGGTGCTGGATTTCCTCGCCAAGCATTGAGCGCGGGCAATGAAGGCGGACCTTGCGCGCTTGGCGTCCGGTCAGCGGCGGGCCGGATCTTTGCCGCGCTCCAAAGCCGCGCGATCCCACTTCGCAAGATCGGCGGCGGCCGCGTAAGTCTCCTGAAGAAAGCCGAGCAGCAGCGCGTCGGGATCGCTGGCCTGGCGCACACTATCGTAGGGCAGAATGAACTGGCCGGCCTCCTTGTTGTAGAACGCTCCGGCCGTCACCAGACGCGTATCGCCGTAACCTTCCGGCTCCGGAAAGGCGTAGACATAGAACGCCGCGCGGCCGTAGCCGCCATTGCCGGGCCAGAAGCCGCAACTCGAACACTCATGTGAATAAGCCTCGGCCATGACTCGGGCCGCGACACCCGGCGTCGTGCTTTGCGGCGGCGGTGCGGTCCGGCCAGAGAACCGCGTCACGGCAAGGTCGAAACTGCCCCAGAAAAAATGCACCGGGCTAGCCTTGCCGAGAAACCGGGCGCGGAATTCCGTCATCACGCGGTTGGCTTGCACCAGCGCCAGCCAGAATCGCTGCGCGTAGACGGAATCGTATTGCGCATGCGTGCGATCCTTCTCGAACGGAATCGCATTCTCGATTTCGCTCGGCATGGTCCAGATATGCACGCCGATGCCGAGCCGGCGCAGCGCCGCCATGAAAGCCGCGTAGAAATCGGCAACGGTCATGGGTTTAAGCGGCAGCGTCTCGGCGCCGCCGTCGCTGGTTTCAATGACGAGCCGATGCGCCAAAAAATCAAAGACAATATCGACGCTGCGCCCCTCATAGGGCATGGCCGGAGCCGCAAGCCCGCGTGACGTGACGTGGAACGTCGCGTTCCACCAATGATTAATGAGCGGGGTGAGCCCGATGCGGACCTTGCCGACGATCTGGGTCCATAGCTGCAGCGTATCGCAAGCGTCGCTCCACGCTTCGAATGGCAGGTCGGGCCATTGCGGATTGGCGGCTTTGTCCATGTGCCATCCCACCATGAATTACGCAGTGTTTCGCGCCGACTTTTAGAACCGCACGCTTCACCAGCGCGTGTTCATGTACTCCTCGACGCACGCGGCCGAAGCCTTGGCATAAGTGCCGCGGCGGCTGACCGTAGCGCCGGTGAGACGGTAAAGCGCCAGCGCCATTTCGGCGGCCTTGGCCACGACGGCGATGCCGTTGAGCACCAGCGCATTATCGATGAGAAACGGACACTCCCGCGTGAACAGCAGCATCGGCAGGCCGCCCGCCGGAAGGATGACCTCCGCGCCTTCGGCAACCATCGGCCGTACCTGTTCGACGAAATCGGCCCGCACCTGCTTGTAGGCCGTTTCGTCGGTGAATGCCCGCATGAACCCGGCGAGATCCACGTGAATGGCACGTACCCCGACGACGCGTTGATCGAGACCCTGCGCCCGCACCTGGCGCTTGTGCCAGGTGATGAATGTCGGATCGATGGTCACCAGGCCGACGCCGCTGCCCATGCTCAGCGCCGCGAGCAGATTGGTCTCGCCGAAGCCGACCACCGGAATGTCGAGCGCGCCACGGATTTCCAAAAGGCCCGGCTCCTGAAAATGCCCGATGACAAAGGCGTCGTAGCCCTTGCGCTCGGCCTCGACGGCGATGCGGATCACCTGCGCGGCGCAGCGGAATTCGGTCAGCGGATGGAAAAGATGATCGGGCGGATCGAGGCCATGGACCTCGAACTGCACGCCGGGGCTGGCGGCCGCATCGAGGGCCGCTTGCAGGCGCTTCATATAGGGCGCTTGTTCGACGGGATGAACGAAGCTCTGATACCAGATGCGCGCGGGACGGGTCGGTTCGGCCATTTACGATCTCCCGGAATGCATCGCGTTTGTCGCATCCCGGCGCGTGCGCCGGCAAGAGTGCAGATCTGCAATGGCATCGCTAAGCGCCGCGCGGACGCTGCAACGTGGCGAAAGCTACACGGAGCTGCGAGGCGAGCCGCCAGATCGCCGGCGTTTGCTTGATGTAACGCTTCACCCGCCGCCGCGCCGCCGACAGCGCGCTCGCCGGCCAGCCGCGCCAAGTCGCGGCGGCGCTATAATCGAACAGCTGCAGGCGCACATCGCACCATTCGCTCTTGTAGCGCTCGTCGCCGATGGTGAAATCGAATGTCTTCAGGCCGCGCGCGATCGCGTAGCCCATCAATTCGCGAAGATGCAGCGCGCCCGGGCCGAAATGCGCAAGCCTGCCGTCGCAATAACTCGACAGGATGTGATAGTAGCACCCGCCATGGACAATGCCGAAATTCGCCGCGGCGTCGATCGTACCGATTTCGACGCGGCCGACATGGACGAGATGCCGCATCGCCGGATTGGCTGCGAGATCGAGAAAGAATTCGCGGCAGCCCGGCCGCGTGAACATGTCGGAAATGCCCTTGCGCGCGAATGACAGGCTCTTCTGCTGCATCAGCATTTCGAGCGCCGCTGTCGCTTCGGCAGGGTTCGCCGCCGTGACAAAGCGGATGTCGCCGAATTGCGCCATGCGCCGGCGCTTGGCGCGGTCATGGCGGCGCGTCGCCGACGAGCGCTTGGCGCGGTAGAGCGTTTCCCAATCACCGCCGAGCTGCATGATATGCGCACTGTTGGCATTCGGCGTGAGCTCGAAACAGGTGAACGGATTGACCGCGCCGCCGATCGTCTCAGGCATTTTCTCGAATTCGATCCAGTCGTGGCGCGTCTGCGGCTCCGACTGCATCTCGGCCTCGAGCTGCTGCCACAGCGCCCGAAAGTTTTCGGGCGTGACGCGCTCCGCGAAATCGTGCGCCAACAGCGGCGCGTTGTAGTCGCACAGATCCTGGCCGAGCCAGCACAATCGCCGGAGTAAGCGACGCGGATCGACGGCGAGCGGCAGGATGAATGCGATTTCGTCGTCAGCAAAACGGCCGACCACAATGGCGGGCGTGACGCCGTTGCGCATTCCGACATGCCGCTGCCAAGCCGCGAGCCATTCATAAGTTTGGAACGGCGTCAGCAGCGCTGTGCGCTCGAAGCGCCGCCACTCGTCGGCGACAGCGGCAAGATCGGTCGTGATGCGAAAGCTGATCTCCGGCGCGGCGCCGGACGCCACTTCGGCGCGGCGCGCATGAGGTGCAGAACTCGCGGTCAAGGGGATCACATCCACCTGCGCGTTCGCGTTTCGAAACGCCTTCAATGGTGTGGCACGCGTCACTGCATGAACCGGAGAAACTGTCGGGCTAACCTCAAGTCAGAGGGCTCAAGTCAGAGGGCTCAAGTCACAGCGCCCAAATCGTGACCCCAAGTCATAAGGCAGATTCCTTAAACACGCGTGGGGAACCGCCCGTTACGTTGAGTTAAGGTAAAGACATCGGCCGAGGCTTTCCGCCGGAAAACGTTGAACCGGCGCATCGGCCGGCCTTACCGCAATTGGGGCGTGTCGGTTTGGCGCAGGTGCGCTTTGCCGGTGGAACCCTCGATTTGACAGCCCTATCCTTGGCTTATTAAGTCGCCGCCTGCCGCAATGGCGGCGTAAACGGCGGCACAAGTAAACGGCGGCGAGATGGGGGAGGAATACGATGACGTTGCGTGAGCACTGGTTCCGTATTGCCGGTCTCTGCCTGATCACGTTGCCGTTGGCGGGCTCGGCCTGGGCGCAATCGGGCGACTATCCGACCCGGCCGGTGACGATGATTTCCGACGCTGCGCCCGGCTCGGCACCCGACATCGACGCGCGCTTCACCGCCGAAGGCCTGACCAAGATTTGGGGACAGCAGGTCATCGTCGCCAACCATCAAGGCGCCAATGGCAGCATCGCCGCGCGATTTGCGTCGCAGGCCGCGCCTGACGGCTACACGCTGTTCATGCCGGCGCTGTCGACTTTCGCGTCGCTGCCGACGGTTGCGCCCAATCTGCCGCTGCGGCTGCCGCGCGATTTCCTGCCGATCGGATTCACCATCGAAAACCCGATGTTCATCGCGGTGAATTCGTCGCTCGGCATCAACACGCTGCCGGAGCTGATCGCGCGCGCCAAGAAGGAGCCGGGTACGATTTCGATCGCGGTGACCGGCGTCGGCCGGCTCACCCATCTCACCGGCCTTTTGCTGCAACAGCGTGCCGATATCCAGCTTGTGCCGGTGCCCTATCAAGGCGGCCCGGCGGCGGCGATGGCCGATGTCGGCACCGGCCGCGTCTCGATGATCATCGAAGGCTATTCCGGGATCATGGGCAGTGTGAAAGCGGGACAGTTGAAAACCATCGCGGTGGCGTCGCGTCAGCGCCTGCCAGACTTTCCCGATGTGCCGACAGTGGCGGAGACCCTTCCCGACTTCTTCGCCACCGGCTGGCAGGTCGTGGTCGCGCCGCTCGGCACACCAACCTCAATCATTGACAAAGTCAGCGCTGACCTCATCAAAGTGATGGGCGATCCCGCGCTGAAGAAAAGGCTCGGCGAAGTCGGCAATTACACGCAGACCATGAATCCCGAACAGACGCTCGCCTTCGTCAATCAGCAGCAGGAGACCTGGCTGCCGATCCTGGAAAAGATTTCTGCAAAATAGACCGTTTCGAATGTCAGGGAGGAGTTTGACATGTTGACGCTATATTACGCGCCCGGCGCCTGCTCGATGGCTTCGCATATCGCGCTCGAGGAAAGCGGCGAGAAATACGAGCCGCGCAAAGTGGACCTCGCCGGCGGCGAGCAGCGCACCGAAGCCTATCTGAAAATGAATCCGCTCGGCCGGGTGCCGGTGCTCGGCCTCGACGACGGCACGCCGCTGACCGAAAACACCGCGATCCTGCCCTATCTCGGCAAGCGCTTCGATCTGTGGCCGAAGGATGCGCTCGGCGATGCCAAGGCGCTCTCGCTGATCGGCTACTTTGCCTCGAGCGTGCATCCGGCACATGCCCATGTCGGCCGGCCCGAGCGCTATACCGCCGACACCTCGGCCTTTCCCGGGATCAAAGACGCCGGGCTGAAGACATTCCAGACCTATCTCAAGCAGATCGACGGCATGCTGGCCGGGCGCGAATGGTTCGGCGATAAATATTCCGTGCTCGATCCTTACGGCTTCGTCTTCTACACCTGGGGCGTGCGCCGCGACCTGCCGATGAGCGAATTGAAGAACTACACCGCCCACAAGGACCGCATGCTCAAGCGCGCAGCCGTCGGCCGCGTCGTCGAGAATGAAAAAGTGAAGGTGTGAGATTTATTCCGCCGCGCACTTCACGGTGCGGTGAGGAAAACGTCATCCCGGCCGACGCCCTGAAACTGCGCTGCCGGGAATAAGTGTTCGCGATCCGAAATCATCTCCTGCGTCAGGCCAAACGGACATCACAATCCGCACGGCTCCACATGAGGAGATATGATCATGCTCACCACCAAATTCGCGTTCGCCGCAGCTCTGGCCACAGCGCTCGTCTTCGGCGCAACGTTTTCGGCTTCGGCGGCATCCAATGCCGCCATGGCGCAGAGCGCCCAAAATTCGGCCGACAATGTAATCCCTGGCTACGGCAAGGACGGCGGCAGGGTCGCCATTCCGAATCCGAACCGCTGATTGTCGGACGATCTGAACCCAAAGAGCATTCGCGGACGCGAGTAGGGTCGCCTGCAAAGGCGGCCTTACTCTGCGCCTTTGCTCAGCGCCCTTTGCTCACGCCGTCTTCTGTGCTTTCAGGCCGAGCTCGTTGATGGTGCGCTCGCGCATGATGAACTTTTGAATCTTGCCGGTAACGGTCATCGGGAACTCGTCGACGAATTTGATGTAACGCGGCACTTTGTAATGGGCGATCTGCTCGCGGCAGAACGCCTTGATCTCGTCGTCCGTGGCGCTCGTGCCGGGACGCAGCTTGACCCAGGCGCAAATCTCTTCGCCGTAACGGTCGTCCGGCACGCCGATCACCTGGACGTCCTGGATTTTCGGGTGGCGATACAGAAATTCCTCGATCTCGCGCGGATAAACATTCTCGCCGCCGCGGATCACCATGTCCTTGATGCGGCCGACGATGTTGCAGTAGCCCTCGTCGTCGATCGTGGCGAGATCGCCGGTATGCATCCAGCGCGCCGCGTCGATCGCCTCACGCGTGCGCTCCGCGTCGCCCCAATAGCCGAGCATCACCGAATAGCCGCGCGTCAACAATTCGCCGGGCATGCCGGTCGGCACGATGCGGCTGTTCATGTCGACGATCTTGACCTCGAGATGCGGCTGAATGCGCCCGACGGTGGAGACACGCCGCTCCAGCGGATCTTCCGTCGAACTCTGGAAACTCACCGGGCTTGTCTCGGTCATGCCGTAAGCGATGGTGATCTGAGACAGGTTCATCTTGGCGACGGCGCGCTTCATGACTTCGATCGGGCATGGCGAGCCCGCCATGATGCCGGTGCGCAGCGACGACAGATCGAACCGGGCGAATTCGGGATGATCGAGCTGGGCGATGAACATGGTCGGCACGCCGTGCAAGCCGGTGCAACGCTCCTCGGCGACGGTTTCAAGCGTGGCCAGCGGGTCGAAGCCTTCGCCGGGGAATACCATGCAGGCGCCGTGGGTGACGGCAGCGAGATTGCCGAGCACCATGCCGAAGCAATGATAGAGCGGCACCGGAATGCACAGGCGATCTTCCGGCGTCAGCTTCATCGCCTCGCCGATGAAGAAACCGTTGTTGAGAATGTTGTGATGCGACAGCGTCGCGCCTTTGGGAAAGCCGGTGGTGCCTGACGTGAACTGAATGTTGATCGGCTCGTCGAATTGCAATTGCGGCGCAAGCTCGGCGATGCGCGCCGTTTCCGCGGCGCCGCCGCGCGCCGTCACTTCCGAGAAGCGTAAAGTGCCGGGGTGCCAGTTGTCGCCGAGCAGCACCACCGAACGCAGCGCCGGCAGCCGCGCCGATTCAAGTTTGCCCGCCACCGCATGGCCGAGTTCGGGCGCGAGCTCGCGCAACATGCCGATATAGTCCGACGTCTTGAATCGCTCGGCGAGAATAAGTGCTTTGCAGCCGACTTTGTTGAGCGCGTATTCGAGCTCGGCAATGCGATAGGCCGGATTGATATTGACCAGGATCAGGCCGGCTTTGGCGGTGGCGAATTGCGTGAGCACCCATTCGCTGGTGTTGGGCGACCAGATGCCGACGCGATCGCCGGGCTCGAGGCCGAGCGTCAATAGTCCCGCGGCGAGCTGGTCAACTTCCCGTTGCAGTTCGGCATAAGTCAACCGTACATTCTGGTGACGCACGACAAGCGCCGGACGCGACGGCCATTTGGCGCAGACAGAATCGAAGAATTGCCCGACCGTCTCGCCGATCAGCGGCTGATTGCTCGCCCCGTTGACGTAACTGAGCTTGAGCCCGGTCATCGCGGTTCCCTCCGGTATTATTTCTTCCAGTTTATTAAATTCAATCATAGTGCCTGGCGCGGCGATACGGAATGCGGCCCGGTTCCACGAGGCGTGGCGGATAAAGGTCCTATTCACCCCTCCCCGCTAACCTGTCGGACCGAAACCCGTCGCCGGATCAAGCGCATGGCGCATTTCGAACTCAGCAAAGCTCCGCCGCGACTGTGGCGGATGTTTTCGCTGTGGACGCCGTCCACCGATGCCGTGGCCTCCGCGCAAGCGCAGCGCTGGCGCGCAGTCGCCGCAGCGTCGCTCGGCAATGCGCTCGAATGGTTCGACTTCGTCATCTACGGCTATTTCGCCGCGACCATTGCCCGGCTGTTCTTTCCATCGCGGACCGATCTGGAATCGCTTCTGATCGCGCTCGCCACTTTCGGCATCACTTTCTTTGTTAGACCGCTCGGCGCGATCTTGATCGGCGCCTTCGCCGATCGTCACGGCCGCAAAAAGGCCTTCATGCTGACGATCGCCTTGATGATGTTCGGCACCGCGATCATCGCCGTGCTGCCGACCTATGCGGTGATCGGTCCACTCGCGCCCCTCGCGATCGTCGTCGCCCGCCTCATTCAAGGCATTTCCGCAGGCGGCGGCTTCGGCAGCGCCACGGCGTTTCTCGCCGAACAAGACCCGCAACGGCGGGGCTTTTTCGCCAGCTGGCAATTCGCAAGCCAGGGGCTCACGACGGTCATCGCTGCCGCTTGCGGTGCGGTCCTGACCGGTGTCCTGACCACCGAACAGATTGACGCCTGGGGCTGGCGCATCCCCTTCATCTTCGGACTTCTGATCGGGCCGGTCGCCTATTATCTCGGCCGCCATGCCGACGAGACCGCAGAGTTCAAATCGCTGCACGTGAGCGCGAAGCCATTCCTTGATGCGCTCGCGGGCGCCAAGATCAGAATGCTAGTGGCCTTGGGCGCCGTCATTCTCTGCACCATTCTCACTTATACGACGCTGTTCATGCCGGGCTTTGCCGTCCGCCAGCTCGGCCTGCCGCAAGCCGGAAGCTTCCTCGCGACGGTGCTCACCGGCGCGATCCAGATCGTGCTGGTGCCGATCTTCGGCGCTGCCTCCGACCGACACGGGCGGTTGCCGCTCATGATCGCGTCAGGCTCCGTCGTTTTAGTTGTAAGCTATCCGATGTTCGCGTGGTTGGCGACGGTGCCGACCTTGCAAACGCTTCTGGTGGTTCAGGCGATCATGGGCGTGCTCGGCGCGGCCTATATGGGTCCACTCGCGGCGCTGATGTCCGACATCTTCCCGACGCGGATGCGCACCACCGGTCTTGCCGTCAGTTATTCCTTCTGCGTCGCGATTTTCGGCGGCTTTGCGCCCTTCATCAATGCCTGGCTGATCAGCGTCACCGGCAGCAATGTCGCGCCGAGCTATTATCTGATGTTCGCTGCGGCGGTCAGCCTCGCGGCGCTCGTGACGCAGCACCGGCTGCGTCTCTGAGCCTTGCTGCGTTCCTAGGCTTTAGAGCTGCGATTCCACATACCGTCTGTGTATTTCATCACAAGCGGTTCCGAATTGTTAAGTCTTTACCGATGGCTTAGCGGCTTATTTTACCATTTACGTACGTCCGTTTGTTAGCAAACACACGACACAATCGCGATCTGCGTTCCGACCTAGGGCTAAAGGACGGCGTCATCGAACCGGGCGCCACGAGTGCGAGGCATGCAACGTCTGTTATCCAAAGTCGCCTTTCTCAGCTGGCTTGTCTCGACACCGGAACAAAAATTGCGCTTCGAACTGGTCGACGCGCTTTACTCGACGCCGAAGTCGATCTTCGTCGCGTCAGTCGCCGCTCTCTTCGTGGTCGCGATCATCTTCGCGTTGAGCGACGATCCGACCTATGCCTGGATCTTCGTCGGATTTCTCGCCATCGGCATCGGCCGCGCCGTGTCGATCGTGGCTTACCGGCGCGCGCAACACGACGCGGACGACAGCGCCGCCACCATCATGTGGGAGCGCCGCGCGCTGATCGGCGCCTGGGCGTTCGCCTGCCTGGTCGGCTTTACCGGCGCCTATAGTGTCCTCGTCCATCCCAACAGCGACATCGAGCTGCTCGTCAATTCGTGCGTGATGGGCTACATCGCCGGCATTTCGTCGCGCAATGCCAGCCGGCCGATCATATCGATCGGCCAAGTGTCGCTGACGGCTTTTCCCTTCCTGATCGCGCTGGTCGTGCGCTTCGACCTGGTCCACAGCGTGCTCGCTGTCTTTATCGGCGCGCTGTTTCTCAGCATCATCGTCATTTGCCGGGCGGTGTTCGAGAACATCATTTCCCGCCATAGCGCTTTCAGCCGGATCGAGCTGATCGCGCGCCGCGACGCGCTCACCGACCTGTGGAATCGCACAGCCCTGATCGATCTTCTGGAGAAGCGCCTCGCCGGCGCCGCCGCTTCCGGCGAGATCGTCGCGCTGATCCTGATCGACCTCGATCGCTTCAAGGACATCAACGACACGTTCGGGCATCAGTCCGGCGACGCCGTGCTCAAGGAAGTCGGCGAGCGGATCAAGTCGGTGACGCATGCGGGCGACGAAGTCGCGCGCATCGGCGGCGACGAATTCGTGGTGATCGTGGTCGGCAGCGACGAGGATCAGCCCCGCATCACCGCCGAGCGCATTTTCGCGACCTTCGCCAATCCGTTTCTGGTCGGCATCAATCAGCATGTGTGCGGCGCCAGCGTCGGCTACGCTATCGCGCCGCGCTACGGCTCGACGCTGGAGGAATTGTTCCGTAACGCCGACCTTGCGCTCTATGAGGCCAAGCAGGCCGGGCGCCGCCAGATCGTCCGCCATACCGGCGCGATCACCGAGCGTTACGACAGGCGCGTGCAGCTCGAACACGATCTGCAATTCGCGCTGAAAAACGACGAGATGGAATTGGTCTATCAGCCGATCGTCGATCCGCGCTCGGGCCGCGCTATTTGCTGCGAAGCCTTGCTGCGCTGGAACCACCCGAGCCTCGGCCAGATCAGCCCCATAGAGTTCGTTCCGCTGGCCGAGACGACCGGCCTCATTGTGCCGATTGGCGGCTGGGTGCTCGCTACCGCTTGCGTCGAGGCCATTCATTGGCCGCTGGATATCAGCGTCGCCGTGAACCTCTCGGCGGTGCAATTCCGCCGCAGCACCGATATCGTCGCCATCGTCACCGGCACGCTCGCCAGCACCGGGCTGCCGGCGCGGCGGCTGGTGCTCGAAGTCACCGAATCCGTCCTGATCGAGGATTCCGCCGCGGCGCTGACCACTCTCGAGCGCCTGCGTGAGCACGGCATCGATATTTCACTGGACGATTTCGGCACCGGCTTTGCATCGCTGGCTTATCTCAACGACTTTCCGTTTTCCAAGATCAAGATCGATCGCAAGTTTTCGCAAGCCATCGATACCTCGCCGCGCACCGCCGCCATTATCGGCGGCATCGCCAAGACGACGCGCGATCTGCATATCGAACTGGTGGCCGAAGGCGTCGAGACGGAGAACCAGCTCGAGCGCATGTATCGCTTCGGCATCAATGCGATGCAGGGCTATCTGTTCTGTCACCCCTTGCCGGCGAGCGAGATCCGCAAGGTGATCGTCAACCCGATCATGACCGAGACCACCAGGACCGAGACAGCAAAGCGCCACGCCATCCCGCGGCAGCGCAAGGCGGCGTCCTGAGGCTTACCCTGTAGCGTTTAGTGAAAACGGTCAGCTGGCCGAGAGGAACCTATCCAGCACCGCCATGCGCATGAATTTCGACAGGCGCACCTGCTCGAAATACATCGCATTGGGCAGATCGTCGCAGCCGGGATCGATCTCGTCATGCCGTGGCAGCGGATGATAGAGCAGAGCCTTCGAGCCGAGCCGCGCGATCTTGTCCGGCGTGACGGCGTGGCTTTCCGGTGTCGTCTTCGGCGACACGTAAGCGGAGGCCGCGGCCTCGCCGATGTCCGACATGTCGTAAGGCGCCATCATGATCGCGTCGCATTCGGCAAGCGCGTAGCTGATCTCGGTCACCAGCCGGCAACGGATGCCGCGTTCGCCGAACAGCGCGAGCACGTCGCGCGGAATGTCATAATAGGACGGCGGACAGAACACGATTTCGCGCGGGGCTTCATAGCGCAACAAGAATGCCAGGGACCGCACCGTGCGCCCGCGCGGATCGCCGCCGAAGGCGATGCTTTTGTCGCGGATCGTGCCGAGCCCGCGCCGCAGCGCGAAAATATCGATCAGCGCTTGGGTCGGATGCTCGTTCCAGCCGTCGCCGGCATTGATCACCGGCTTGAGCGATTTCGCCGCCATCCGCGCCGCGGCGCCGACTTCATGATGGCGGACGACAATGGCATCGCTGAAGCGGGACACCACCGCGGCGCAATCTTCCAGTGTCTCGCCGGTTCTTGCGTTCGAGCGCGACGCCGACATGTCGTCGACGCCAATCGCGGTGGCGCCGAGCGCGGCTGTCGCGGCTTCAAAGCCGATCCGCGTCCGCGTGCTGGGCTGGAAGAACATCAGCGCCACCGCCTTGTCGACGGCGCCGGGCGTGCGGGTGCGGCCCGCCTCGAAGGCCTCGGCGGCGCGGCAATAGGCATCGACGTCGTTGCTGTCGATCGATTCGGCGCTGAGCAGATGGAAGCTTGCTTTATCGCGCTGCGGCGAGACAACATCCCGCTTGATCGCTGGCACGATGCGCGGAATGTTTACAGGTAACGACGCCATTACGAATTTCCGGCCACAACGCGAGCGCGAAGTTCACGATATATTAACCAGGAATTTGCGCACCTGCAAAGCCGGGATAAAGTTCCCACACGGCTCGAAATAGGCGTCTCGAAATGAGACAGACGCGATTTATCGGGCTATGAAGGCACATTAAACAGATGAGGATTGTCGGAAAACCGTTATGGCCGCGACCGAAGACCCCAAAGCACCCTCGCCCCCGGAACTGCCACCCACATTCGAGCCCGCCATCCGCACCATCGCCATGCCCGCGGATACCAATCCGCATGGCGATATTTTCGGCGGCTGGCTCGTCTGTCAGATGGACCTCGCGGGTGCCACGGTGGCGACGCGGCGCGCCGGTGGACGCGTCGTTACCATCGCCATCACCGCGATGGTGTTTCACCGTCCGGTTTGCGTCGGCGACGAAGTGTCGTGTTACGCCAGCGTTGCCAAGACCGGCAACACGTCGACGACAATCAAGATCGAAAGCTGGGCGCGGCGCGCCCGCGGCGCCGACACGGTACCGATCAAGGTCACGGAAGGCATTTTCACCTACGTCAAGGTCGATGCCGACGGACATCCGGTTCCGGTGTCGCCGGTCTGATCATTCCAAATCGAGTCAGACGGACACGTCAACGGTGTTCCCGCAACGCCGTCACGACTTTGGCCTTGGCCAATTCCTCCGGCGTCACGCCGGGCGGATCCCATTGCACGGTGCGATAGTCGAACCCGGCGACCAGCGTCGGTTTTATGATCGCGAAATACGGCGACACGTCAAAGTCGCGCGGCGTGTAGAGGCCGTAGGTGCGGATGTGATCGATTTCGCTCTGCACATAGGGCGCCATTGCGTAGGTCTTGCCGTTGATCAAGGCCCGCTCGGGCAGGATCGGATAATGAATGGATGCGAAAGCCTGCGCGATCAAGGTCGAGCAGATGGCGCGCGTCGGATCGCCGCAACCGATCGACAGCATGCGGCGGCGAAACCAGACCGGCACCGGAGGATAAGGAAACAGATAGCGCGCCAGATCGACGATGCGCTGCGAGTCGTATTTGGTGCCGCGCCGCGCCAGCGCATAGTCGAGCACCTGCTTGGTGCTGGCGTCGTCAAGCCCGACCGGCCGGCAGATCCGGGTGTGGAAGTTGACATATTTCGACAGCGGCACGGTGACGACGCCGGTATCGGCTTCCGCCTCCAGAAGCACATTCGGCTCGCCATTGGACGCCGCGTCGCCCGGCCGCTCGCCGACATAGAGGGCGGCATGCGACCAAGTCGATTGCGTCAGATATTTGATGGTGGCGGAGAGCCGGCTGTTGCCCTCAACCAGGAGGATGTCGCCGGGCTTGAGCGCCTTGCGGACAAGCTCGGGATCGGGGGCATAAAACGGTGCATAACGCCCCGTCGGCTGCGAAATATAGGCGATGATTTTGTCGCTGAGGTATTTTTCGAGCCAGGCGAACATAGGCCGAATCCTGCTTTTGGAGCATGATCCCGAAAAGTGGATGCCGGTTTTCGGACAAGATCATGCTCGAATAGTCCAGTGATTGGTTTGGCGGACTAACCGTCCAATCACTATGTTCCTGCAGGGCCCGTCAGCCCCAGATTTGTAACGGAAATTGTAACATTTGGGCGCGAGCCTTCTATAGTCTCTAGTCTCTAAGCCTCGCGAAGAATCACAGCCCGGGGGAATGCACATGCCCCAATCGTCGTTTCGACGGGATTGGCTCACCAAACCCATCTTCGGCATGGCGCGGCACGCGCTGCCGCACCTCTCCGACACCGAACGTGAGGCCATCGAGGCCGGCGACGTCTGGTGGGATGCCGATCTGTTCACCGGCAATCCGGACTGGAACAAGCTCCTCGCTTTCGCACCTGCGAAATTGTCGGAGGAAGAGCAGCAATTCCTCGACGGCCCGGTCGATGAACTGTGCCGCATGCTCAACGACTGGAAGATCAACTGGGAGTGGCACGATCTGCCGCCCGAGGTCTGGGACTTTCTGAAGACGCGAAAATTCTTCGCGATGATCATTCCGAAGCAATATGGCGGCTTGGGCTTTTCCGCCTATGCGCATTCCGAAGTCATCCGCAAACTCTCGACACGCTCGATCTGCGCCGCCTGCACCGCGATGGTGCCGAACTCGCTCGGCCCGGGCGAACTGCTGCTGCAATTCGGCACCAAGGCGCAGCAGGATTATTGGCTGCCGCGGCTGGCGCGCGGCGAAGAGATTCCGTGCTTCGGCCTGACCAGCCCGGAAGCGGGCTCCGACGCCGCCTCGATGATCGATTCCGGCGTGGTGTGCCGCGGCATGTATGACGGGCAAGAGGTGCTCGGCATCCGGCTCAACTGGCACAAGCGCTATATCACGCTCGGCCCGATCGCGACCGTGCTTGGGCTCGCTTTCAAGCTGCACGACCCCGATCATCTGATCGGCGAGCGCGACGATATCGGCATCACGCTCGCATTGGTCCCGACGCATTTGCCGGGCATCAGCATCGGGCGCCGTCATCTGCCGGCCCTGCACGTGTTCCAGAACGGACCGAACTGGGGCCATGACGTTTTCATTCCGATGGACAATGTCATCGGCGGCGTCGCCCAGGTCGGCAAGGGCTGGAAAATGCTGATGAGCGCACTCGCGGCCGGACGCGGCATTTCGCTGCCGTCGCTGTCGGCGGCGGGCGCGGCGTTCTGCGCCAATATAACCGGCGCCTATGCGCGCATCCGCGAGCAGTTCCACGTCTCGATCTCGAAGTTCGAGGCGGTGCAGGAACGGCTCGGCCGCATTGCCGCGACCGCCTATCAGCTCGACGCCGCGCGCCGCATGACCTGCGCGGCGCTCGATGACGGGCACCATCCGGCGGTCGTCACCGCCATCATGAAGTCCCAGGCGACCGACCGGATGCGCATCGCCGTCAACGACGCGATGGATGTGCACGGCGGCAAAGCCATCATCGAAGGACCGCTGAATTATCTCGGCAGCCTTTATCGCGGCGTGCCGATCGCCATCACCGTCGAAGGCGCTAATATCGTCACCCGCGCGCTGATCCAGTTCGGCCAGGGCGCGATCCGCTGCCATCCTTATCTGCTCAAGGAGATCTTGGCGCTCGAGGACACCGATCGCGAGCGCGGCCTCGACGCCTTCGACCAGGCCTTCTGGGGCCATGTCGGCCACAGCCTCGCCAATGCCGGCCGCGCCATCGGCCGCGCCTGGACCGGCGGCCTGTTCGCGCCGGCGCCGGATGCCGGCGCCGCGACACCGTTCTACCGGCAGCTCAGCCGCCATGCCGCGGCTTTCGCGCTTGCCGT
The DNA here is from genome assembly GCA_035483735.1 of Xanthobacteraceae bacterium. Lineage (GTDB taxonomy): Bacteria > Pseudomonadota > Alphaproteobacteria > Rhizobiales > Xanthobacteraceae > BOG-931. The sequence goes on from DATHPQ010000073.1 coordinate 54,884, forward strand.
CGACCTGGCGCTGTTGACGCTCGGCGGCGCGCTCAAGCGCAAGGAAATGATCTCGGCCCGTTTCGGCGATATTCTGTCGGAGCTCTATCTCGCCAGCGCCGCATTGAAACGCTGGAACGACGAAGGCCGCCAAGAGGCCGACTTGCCGCTGCTCGAATATTGCGTGGAGTCGAGCTTCGCCACCATCGAAGCGCGCTTCGACGAGCTCCTCGGCAATTTCCCGGTGCGGCCGGTGGCGTGGCTGTTGCGCTTCTTCATTCAGCCGTTCGGCCGGCGCGGCCGGGGCCCGTCCGATCATGTCACCGATACATGCGCCGACCTCATCACCACGCCATCGGCGGCACGCGATCGTCTCACGGTCGATCTCTATCATCCGACCGAGCTGGATGGCAGCAACGGCATCGCGCTGGTCGAGCGCGCCTTCACGATGACCGCCGAAGTGCAGCCGATCCGCGATCGCATGCATGCCGCGCGGGTTCGCGACATCGATCAGGCGGTGAAGCAAGGCACCATCACCGCCGATGAAGCGGCAAAACTGAAGGCCGTGGCCGACGCGGTCGCCGCAGCCATTGCGGTCGACGATTTCGCGCCGGAAGAACTGACCGGGCGCGGCGCCAAAGGAACCGGAGCAAAGGGAGAAGCGTCATCGCAAGCGACATCACCAGCGCCGCCGGTAGCGGCGGAGTAGCGCATCGTCCGGTCTATATCGTCGACGGCAGCCGCACGCCCTTCATCAAGGCGCGCGGTGCGCCGGGCCCGTTCACGCCGGTCGATCTCGCCGTGCAATGCGTCCGGCCGCTGTTGCTGCGCCAGCCGTTTGCGCCGGACGCCTTCGATCAGGTCATTCTCGGCTGCGTCAATGTCATTGCCGATGAGATGAACCCCGCCCGCGTCGCCGCGCTGCGGCTCGGCATGGGCGAGGGGATGACGGCGTTCACTGTGCAGATCAACTGCGGCTCCGGCATGCAATCGATCGATACCGCCTATCGCTATATCCGCGAAGGCGTCAGCGATCTGGTGCTCGCCGGCGGCGCGGAAGCGCTCAGCCACGCGCCGCTCGTGTTCAACCGCAGTGCCGTGAAGTGGTATGCGCAGATGTTCGCCGCGCGCGGCATCGGCGCCAAGCTCTCTGCTTTGCTCGGCTTTCGGCCCTCGATGCTGACGCCGGTGATCGGACTTGAGCGCGGGCTGACCGACCCCATCACCGAGCTGAATATGGGCCAGACCGCCGAGCTTGTCGGACACCTGTTCCATATTACCCGGCGGCAGGCCGACGAATATGCCGCCGAGAGCCAGCAGCGCCTGGCCGAAGCGCAGAAGAATGGCTACCTCGCCAATGAAGTCGAGCCGGCTTTCGCGCGCGACGGCACCGTGTTCGATCATGACGACGGCGTGCGGCCCGACACCACCGCCGATACGCTTGCCAAGCTCAAGCCGGCCTTCGAACGACCGTGGGGCAACGTCACGCCGGGCAACAGTTCGCAGATCACCGACGGCGCGTCATGGGTGATCCTCGCCTCGGAAGACGCGATGAAGGAACACAAGCTCACGCCCAAGGCTATGATCGTCGACAGCGAATGGTCGGCGCTCGATCCCTCCGTGATGGGGCTTGGCCCGGTCTATTGCTCGACCGCGATGTTGCAGCGGCACCGGCTCGCGCTCGGCGACGTCGAGCTGTGGGAGCTCAACGAAGCTTTCGCCGCGCAGGTGCTCGGCTGCCTCGCGGCCTGGGAGGATGACGAGTTCTGCCGCGACGCGCTCGGCCTCGAAGCCGCCGCCGGCAAAATTCCGCGCGACCGCCTCAATGTCGACGGCGGCGCCATCGGCGTCGGCCATCCGGTGGGCGCCAGCGGCAACCGCATCGTGCTGCATCTGGTCAACGCCATGAAGCGGCTTGGCTATAAGCGCGGCATCGCCACCGAATGCATCGGCGGCGGCCAGGGCGGCGCCATGTTGATTGAAGCGGTTTAGGGGGCGCGCATGAAAACCTCACCCGCCTCCGATTCGTCCACTCACGTGCCGACCATGGCCATTCTCGGCAAACGCGATATCGAGCTCGGTCCGTTCGCGCTCGGCGAGACGCAACAGGAACCCGGACCCTGGGAAAATTGGCGGCTGCGCAATGACGAAGACGGCATCGCCTGGCTCTTGTTCGACAAAAAAGGCTCCAGCGCCAATACGCTGTCGGCGCCGGTGCTCACCGAACTCAATGCTGTGCTCGACAAGCTCGAACGCGAACGGCCGCGCGGCCTTGTCATCCGCTCGGCAAAGGCCGGCGGCTTCATCGCCGGCGCCGACATCACGCAATTCGAAGGCGTCGCCGATCCGTCGCAGATCGAAACGTCGCTGACCGGCGGCCACGAAGTGCTTGACCGGCTCGACCGGCTGCCGGTGCCGACCATTGCGGTAGTCCATGGTTATTGCCTTGGCGGCGGGCTCGAAGTCGCGCTGGCCTGCGACTATCGCCTCGCCGTCGATGGCGCGAGCTTTGGCTTTCCCGAAATCCTGCTCGGCCTGCATCCGGGGCTCGGCGGCACGTTCCGGCTGACGCGTCTGATCAATCCGGCGACAGCCATGACCATGATGCTGACCGGCAAGACCGAGCGCGCGCGGGCGGCGAAGCGCCTCGGCCTGGTCGATGCGGTGACGCAGGAGCGTCATGTCCGCGCCGCGGTGCGCTCGGCCGTGGCCGGCGAATGGAAGCCGGCAAAACAGAGCTTCGTCGGCGGTTTGATGAATCTCGGCCCGGTACGCGGGCTGCTCAGTTCGCGGATGAAGAGCGAAGCCGAGAAGAAGGCGCCGCATAAGAATTATCCGGCACCTTATGCCCTGATCGATTTGTGGGAGCGGCACGGCGGCAATCCACAGGCGATGCAGAAGGCGGAAGTGGCATCCTTCGCCAAGCTTCTCGTCACGCCGACCGCACAAAATCTCGTCCGCGTGTTCTTCCTGCGCGAGAACCTGAAAAGCCTCGCCGGCGGCAAATGGGACGGCAAGCGCATTCACGTCATCGGCGCCGGCGCCATGGGCGGCGACATCGCGGCGTGGTGTGCGTGGCACGGCTTTGTGGTGAGCCTCGGCGACACCAAGCCCGAGCCGATCGCGGGAGCGATCAAGCGCGCCGCCGACCTGTTCGGCAAGATCGGCCGCGACGACCGCCGCCGGGTGCGCGATGCGCTCGACCGCCTGATCCCGGATGTCAAAAGCGAGGGCGTCGCCTCCGCCGACCTGATCATCGAAGCGGTGCCGGAAATCCTCGATCTCAAGCGCAAGATTTTCGCCGGCATCGAACCGAAGATGAAGCCCGACGCCATTCTCGCCACCAACACGTCGAGCATTCCGCTCGAGCAATTGCGCGAGGGCCTGCCGAATCCAGGGCGGCTGGTCGGTATCCACTTCTTCAATCCGGTCTCGCGCATGCAGCTTGTCGAGGTCGTCAGCCACAATCAGGTCGCGGCCGACGTGCTCGCCGATGCGCGCGCGTTCCTCGGCCGCATCGACCGCCTGCCGGCCCCGGTGAAGAGCGCGCCGGGCTTCCTGGTCAACCGCGCGTTGACGCCATATCTGCTTGAAGCTCTGGTCATGCTCGATTCCGGTGTGAGCAAGGAGAGCATCGACAAGGCCGCCGAGGATTTCGGCATGCCGATGGGCCCGATCGAACTCGCCGACGAGGTCGGGCTCGATATCTGCCTGCACGTTGCCGAAATGCTCAAGACCAGTCTCAATCGCGACATGCCCGAGCCGCCGCAATGGCTGCAGGACAAAGTCCGCAAAGGCGAGCTCGGCAAGAAAACCGGCAAGGGCCTTTACGACTGGAAGGACGGCCACGCGGTGAAGGGCCATGACGCGGCGCCGGCGCCGGCCGATGCCGTCGACCGCATGGTCCTGCCGATGCTCGACGTCTGCGTCACCTGCCTGCGCGAAGGCATCGTCGCCGATGAGAAGATCGTCGACGGCGCCATGATTTTTGCCACCGGCTTCGCGCCGTTCCGTGGCGGCCCCATGCATTATGCGCGCACCCGCGGCGTTGCCGATGTGCGCGATACGCTCAAGCGGCTGGCGGAGAAATACGGGCCGCGCTTCCAACCCGATCCGGGCTGGGACAATCTGAAATGATTCATGCGGGTGAGGCCCCGGCGAAGTTCGACGATCCGGCGCGGCTTGCCGACGCCATCGTCGAAAGGGTCGGCAAGACAATCGTGCTCGCTCTGCCGCTCGGGCTCGGCAAAGCAAGCCACATCGCCAATGCGCTGTTCGACAGAGCGGCCGCCGATGCGTCGCTCAAGCTCACCATTTTCACCGCGCTCACGCTCGAAGCGCCGCGCGCGAAGAACGAACTCGAACGCCGTTTCCTCGGCCCGGTGGCGCAGCGCGTCTTCGCCGGCTATCCGGCGCTGCACTACGCGACGGCCATTCATAAGGGCGCTGTCCCGCCCAATGTCGAGATCAATGAATTCTTCTTCGAGGCCGGCCAGTGGCTCGGCTCGCCCTACGCGCAGCAGCACTATATTTCGGCGAACTATACGCATGCGCTGCGCTATGTTCTCGACCGCGGCGTCAATGTCGTCGGCCAATTGGTGGCGCATCGGCCCGCGGAAACGGCCTATCCGTTCAGCCTGAGCTGCAATCCCGACTTGACCTGCGATCTGTTGAAGCTGCGCCGCGACGGCAAGGCTGATTTTCTGTTTTGCGGACAGACCAATTCGGAGCTGCCGTTCATGCGCGGCGACGCGGTTGTCGCAGCGAACGAATTCGATCTCCTGCTCGACAGCCCGAAAACGGATTTTCCACTGTTCGCGCCGCCGCGCGAGCCCGTGTCGCTCGCCGATTATGCCGCGGGGCTGCATGCCGCCGGCATCGTGCCCGACGGCGGCACCTTGCAGATCGGCATCGGCTCGCTCGGCGACGCCGTGGCGCAAGCTTTGGTGCTGCGGCAACGGCAAAATGGCGAGTTCTGCCGATTGCTGGCGCAGCTCGGCAATAAGCCGGGGGAAAAAACTGACCTCCGCAGCGAGCCTTTCGACATCGGCCTCTACGGCTGCTCGGAATTGTTCGTCGAGGGCATGCTCGATCTCTATCGCGCCGGCATTCTCAAGCGCGAGGTCGACGGCGTCGTGCTGCACGGCGGATTTTTTGTCGGCTCGCGCGCCTTCTACCGGGCGCTGCGCGACATGCTGCCGGAGATTTCGGCCAAATTCGGTATGACCTCGATCTCTTTCGTCAACGAGATCTACCACGGCGAGGACAAGAAACGCCGCGCCCGCGTCAATGCCCGCTTCCTCAACGACGCGATGATGGCGACCTTGCTCGGCGACGTGATTTCCGACGCCCTGGAAGACGGCCGCGTCGTCAGCGGCGTCGGCGGCCAATATAATTTCATCGCGCAAGGTTTTGCGCTCGACGGCGCGCGCTCGGCGATCCTGCTGCAGTCGACCCGCACTGCCGGCGGCAAGACCCAGTCCAATATCCGCTGGCGCTATGGCCACACCACCATTCCGCGTCACCTGCGCGACATCATCATTACCGAATACGGCGTTGCCGACATCCGCGGCAAAACCGACCGCGACGTGATCGCTGCGATGCTTGCGATCACCGACTCGCGCTTTCAAGACGAACTGCTGCGGCAGGCCAAGAAGGCGGGCAAGATCGAGCGCGCTTACGAATTGCCGAGAGCCGCGCGCGACAATACGCCAGACGCGATCGCGCGGGTGCTGCAGCCCGCAGCGGATGCAGGTCTATTGCCATGCTTTCCGTTCGGCACGGATTTTACCGATGTCGAGCAGCGCCTCATCCCGGCGCTCGAGACGCTGAAAGCGGCCTCGCCGCTCGAACTCGTGTCCCTCGTCATGCGCGGCCTATCGGCCGGCGGCGATCACAGCGATTGCCTCGACCGTATGGATCTTGCGCATCCGAAAGGCATCGCGCAGCGCTTTTACGCGAGCCTTGTCCGTGGCGCGCTACGCAACCGCGAGCAAGGCAAGCTGTCCTAGCGGCGGCGTTACGGCGACAATCGCAGCTAAAGCAACTACCATAAGCAACCTCGCTATCGCCCAGCCCGAAGCAACGCGCCCGCAGCGGCGCCAATCCGAGGCAGTCCCGCAATGGCTCCCTATCCGGCGGAATGGGAACATCGTTTTTCGCTGTCGGACGGCAAAAGCGTCTTCGTGCGCCCGATCCGTCCAGAGGACGAACGGCTTTACGAAGACTTCATGGCCGCAGAATCGCAGCAGGATCGGCGCTGGCGTTTCTTCGCTCCGGTCAAGGAACTGGCGCCGGGACTCATCACGCGCCTCACCCATATCGACTACACGAGTGCGATGGCCTTCATCGCACTCGACGAAGCGGCGGGCGAGATGCTCGGCGTCGCGCGCCTGCATGAAGCGGAGACCAAAGACGCCGGCGAATATGCCGTCGTCGTCCGCTCCGATCTGAAGAGTCACGGATTGGGCTGGCACTTGATGCAGATGCTCATCGCTTATGCCCGCAAGAGAAACCTGCAGTGCATCCAGGGGCAGGTCCTGCACGACAACGCCACGATGCTCAATATGTGCGAGGAACTGGGGTTCGAGATTCACACCAATCGCGATGAGCCCTATGTCTGCGATGTGAGGCTTGCGCTGTGATCAAGAGCGCTCCAGGCCGCTCCGAATAAGTTTTATTTATCAATGATTTGCTTGGTACAGCTGGGTGGGCTCGAACCACCGACCTCCTGTTCCACAGACAGGCGCTCTAACCAACTGAGCTACAGCTGCACGGGCCCGCGATCGACCGACGAGCGGCCGGAACCTAGAGCATGATCCGGAAAAGTAAAAGCCCGCAAAAAAGCGAAAGCCCGGGCACCGCCCGGGCCTTCCCCCTCACCAGTAAACTGCGTGAAGACCGTTCGAAAGCGCCGTGATCAACCGACCTTGCTGAACGCCTTGTTCATGCCGGTCTTGATCGGCTCGGCGGTCTCGGTGGCAACCTTCTGCGCCAGCGCGCCGAGTTCCTTGCCCTGCTCGGTAAGCGTTTCGAACTGCTTGCGCGCATGCGTGCTCGACAGCTCGATCACTTCCGACAGCGTCTTCGCGGCGAGCAGCTCGCCGTAGAAATCGAACGTCGCATTGGTGTTGGTGCGGGCGGCGTCGATCACCTTGAGGCCGTAATCCGAAGCGCCCTTGGCAGCCGTCGAATAGGTGGTCTCCATGACGTCGGTCGCCTCTTCGGCGGCGGCCTTCATCTTCTCGTAGGTGTCCTTGCACTGCGCGACGCCGCGCTCGGCGAATTCACGGAAAGCCGCCGGCATTTCAACTTTCGGGATCTCGAATTTCGGCATTTCGAATTTCGGCATTTCGAAAGCGCCCGTGGACTTTGACTTTTTGGAGGTTGTGGCCAGATCGGTCATGACACTTGTGTCCTTGATTTTTGCTCGCTGCTCTTGGGCTGTCTCACTACACAGAGATTTTTTCTTGTTTGCCGGCTTCGCCGCCCGTTGCGCGTTGCCTCAATTCTCGACCCGCGGCTGAACGCCAAACTCTTCGAAGCCCGGGGACTGTCTTGAGTGTTAAATAGCAACTTTTTTGGTGCATTGCAACAGGAATTATTGCAATGCAACAACTATCGTAACAAATTGAAAATATTATGTTTTCTAAGCCATAAGCCCTCGGCTGCGGTGCCGACAGGCACGTCACGATTTAAGTCGTGATCGTCTCAAGACTTAGCTTTGGCAGCATCCACCACAATCTTGGCCGCACTTTGTCCGAGGTCCTGGACCTGGCTCGACAGCGCCTGCATTTGCTTGCTCAGATATTCCGATTGCAGCGCCATGATCTCGGACGCGTCCTTGGCCTGCATCAGCTTTTGCGCGAAATCGAACGTCGACTCGAAGTTCTTCTCGGCGTAGGTCAGCGACTTATGCGCGATTTCAGAGGCGCTGCTATGCGCGGCCTGCGTCCGGCCCTGGATCTGTCCCATGGCCTCGTTTGCCGCATCGATAAAGCTCTCAAATGCTTTCCGCGCCTGCACCACGCTCTGCTCGGCGAATGCGCGCATTTCGCTCGGAATGGCAAATTGTTCAAACGGATCTTTGGCCATAACCCGCTCCCTGTGCCCTGGACCGGCAGTCCGGGCGCAATAATCCTGGCAGCACGATCCTAGTGTTCCAATTTCACTGTCCGCAAGCGATTTCGGCACCGCCCGGCGCAACCTCCGGTGACAAAAGCGCATCGCCGATGCGGCGTTGCGGCCGAAGTTCCTGGCTGCCGATCCTACCTGCCGATGTCACCGAAACCCCCGCCGATTAAGGTTATCCAGCCAAGCCGGGCCGGCAGGCAATGCGCGTTATAGACACGCGGAACGCGGCCCGCTTTATTAAGAATTCCTTTAGCGTAGCGAGTTCCGCCGCATGCCGACCGTCGATCCAGAGTTCGCTCCGCTGCGTGATCCGCGGCTTGCGGCGCTTGCGACCGGCGCCTGGCCGGTATGGCTGTGGAGCACCGACGGGTCGCGCATACTCTGGGCCAATGCGGTCGGCGCGGCGATCTTCGGCGCGGTGAGCGTCGGCGCACTCGGCCAGCGCCGCTTCAAGTCGAGCGACATCGCGGCCGCTCAAGTCATTCGTCTCGGCGCGACGCTGCCGTCGCGCGCGCAGGAGCGGCTCGAGCGGCTGCGCGGATTCGGCGCGGGCTTCGGCCGCGCGCTGACCTGCGTCTGCTCGCGTGTCGTTCTCGACGATGGCCGCGCCGGGGTGCTCATCGTTGCCGGCGAAGCCGCCGGCCCGACATTGACGCTCGGCGAGCGGGTACGGCGGCTGTTCGCCGACGGCAATGACGCCATTGCAGCTTTCGGCGCCGACGGCACGCTCGTCCACGCCAATGCAGCCACGTGCGCGCGGCTTGCTGGCGCGACGACGCTGTCGGCTTTGAGTCTCGCCGGTTTTGCCGCACCGGAAACCGGCAGCGTGCAGACAAACGCCAATATCGGCGGCGCCACCACAAGCGTTACGGTCGAGCGCCTCGGCAAGGACAATGGGCGCGTGCTCCTCCTCACCTTGGCGCCGCCGCCGGCCGGAACGCCGCCCGCCCAATCTGTCGCCGAGACGACAGCGACGCTCCGGCAAACCGTCGAACCGGCATTCTCTGCAGCCATCGCGCCGGCCATCGTCGCTGCGCCTCCGATCGAACCAGCGGCCGAGCCGATCTCAGTTTCGCCCGGCGCCGCAGAAGAGCCAGCCGCAGCGCCGGCACCCACTGCGGCGATCGAAGCGCCGATCGCGGAGGAAGCGGTTTCCGCACCTGCCGCACGCCAAGACACTGCCGCACGCCAAGACGCGCCCTTTATCGAACGCCGCCACCCCTTGCGCTTTGTCTGGCACATGGATGCCGACGAGCGCTTCGTCGTCGGCTCGGATGAATTCATTACGCTCGTCGGACCGCGCACCATGGCCGCCGTCGACCGGCCCTGGGGCGAAATCGCAGACGAACTCAATCTCGATCCCGACAATCAGGTGGCGAGCGCGGTTGCCTCGCAGGAAACCTGGAGCGGCCTCGTGGTGTCGTGGCCGGTCGATGATTCCACACAACGCCTGCCGGTCGAATTGTCTGGCCTGCCGGTATTCGATCGCGACCGCGTCTTCCGCGGCTATCGCGGCTTCGGCGTGTGCCGCGACATCGACTGCATCAACGAGGTCGCGCGCGAGCGCCGTGAAGGGCCAGCCGACGTCTTGCCGGCGCCGCAAGCGCCGGCGCCCTCCGTCGAGGCCGCGGTCGAAGCCGCGACCGAAGCCGCGACCGAAGCCGCGACCGAAGCCGCGACCGAAGCCCTGGCCGCGCCCGCGGTCATGGCCAAAGCGGACGAGATCGCCGCCACGGACCAGTCCGAACCGGCGGAGCCGGAATCAACCGGCGTTGCGCCCGGCGCCGCCAATGTCGTGCCGTTTCGGCAATCGCAAGCGTCTGAATCCAGAACCGACACCAGGACGCCGCCGCCTTTGAGCCCGATCGAGCGCCGCGCGTTCCGCGAACTGGCGCAGGAGCTTACCGCGCGGCTGCGCGGCTCCAGCACGCATGCGGAGAACGCCGCCGACCTCGAACCGGCTGAAGCATTCGAGGCCGCCGCCGCGCCGTCGGAAGCCCAGGCTTTCGAATGGCCGCTACTCGACCTTATTCCGATCGGCATCCTGCTCTACCGGCACGACTCGCTGCTTTATGCCAATCGGCATTTCCTGGAATGGAGCGGTTATCAGAGCCTCGACGCGATCGAGGCCGCAGGCGGCGTGCATCGGCTGTTCGCCGGCTCTACCGCCGCATCCGCGACAGACGACGCCGTACAGACCTTTTCGATCCGCACTGCGGGCGGCTACGACTTGCCGGCCGAGGGCCGCATGTTCACCGTGTCCTGGCAAGGTGCGCATGCGCTCGCGCTCATCCTCACCAGCGGTCAGGCCGAAGCCGCGCTCAAACAGATGGAGCGCAGCCTCGCCGCGGCCGAAAGCGAAAGTCGCGACATCAAATCGATCCTCGATGCGACGCCCGACGGCGTCGTCACGCTCGATCGGCAAGGCGTGATCGCAACCGCCAACGCACGGGCGGCGGCGCTGTTCGGCGGGACCGCAGACGATCTCACAGGACGCTCGCTCGGCGATCTCCTGGCGCCGGAGAGCGCGCGCGTGGCGCGCGAATATCTCGAGCGTACCGTCGACGGCGCCAACGGCAACGACAATGCGATCGAGGTCGCGGCACGCCTGAGCGAGAGCCGGTCGATGCCGCTGGCATTGACGCTGACGCGCATCGGCAAAGACCGCTTCGTCGCATTGCTGCACGACACCACGGCGCGGCGGCAGAGCGAGGACGAGTTGCGCAATGCCAAACGCGAAGCGGCCAAAGCCACAGCGGCCAAGAACGAGTTCCTCACCAAGGTCAACCACGAGATCCGCACGCCGCTCAATGTGATCACCGGCTTTGCCGAAGTCATCATGGCGGAGCGCTTCGGGCCGATCGGCAACGAGCGCTATGGCGAATATATCAAGGACATTTACACCGCCGGCACGCATCTGGTCGCCCTGCTCAACGACCTCGTCGATCTGTCGCGGGTCGAAAACGGCAACACGGAGCTCAACTTCGCCAATATCAGCCTCAACGCGCTGACCCAGCAATGCGTCGGCATCATGCAACCGCAGGCCAACAAGGCGCGCATCATCATCCGCACCGCGCTGACGCCAGCTTTGCCGGATGTCGTCGCCGACGAGCGCTCGATGCGCCAGATCGTGCTCAATCTTTTGTCGAACTCGATCCGGCTGACCGGCCCCGGCGGCCAGGTGATCGTGTCGACCGTGTTCTCCGATGCCCACGAAGCGGTGCTGCGCGTGCGCGACACCGGCGCGGGCATGAGCGAGAAAGATATCCAGGAGGCGATGGAACCGTTCCAAGAGACCGCGACCTCCGGAAGCTTCGGCTCCGGCGGCACCGGTTTCGGCCTGCCGCTGACCAAAGCGATCGCAGAGGCCAACCGCGCCAATTTCAGCATCACCAGCGCGCCCAATGCCGGCACGCTTGTCGAGATCGCCTTCCCACCGAGCCGAGTCGTCGCCGAATAGGCGCGTCAAAGGCGGGATAGCGGCACCTTCGCCGCATCGGGCGGCGGAAGAATCGGATAAACTTACGGCCGAAACCGGTTCCAGTTGGAACGCGTTTTCGCCGTCTTTGCGCGTCAGTGTCGTTTAGTCAAAAAAGCCGGGTTCACCATTGCCGAACGAGGTGCGGCGATGCGCGTGGTCAAAATCCTGCTGGCATTGATGCTCGCCGCCGGCGTGCTCCTTCCGGCGTCGGCGCTCGCCGGCAACGATGTCGATCTGCTCCTGATCCTGGCGGCGGACGTTTCGCGCAGCATCGACGCGGCGAAGTTTCAGTTGCAGCGCGACGGCTACGCTGCGGCCATTTCCGACCCGCGTGTTCTCGACACCATCAAATCCGGCCATTTCGGCCGCATCGGCCTGACCTTCGTCGAATGGTCGGGCATCGGCGCGCAACATGTCTTGATCGACTGGACGGCGATCAGCGACGGCGCGAGCGCCAAGGATTTCGGCGACCGTTTGCTCGAAGCGCCGCGCTCGTTCGCCGACCGCACTTCGATCTCCGGCGCGATCGAATTCGCGATGGATCAGTTCACCCATACGCCGTTCACCGCGACCCGCCGCATCATCGATATTTCCGGCGACGGCACCAACAATGCCGGCCGCGACGTCTCCTCCGCGCGCGACGACGCGGTCGCCCAGGGCCTCACCATCAACGGGCTCGTTATCCTGAGCGAGAATCCGATGTCGTGGAATCCCGATCACACCAATCCGCCGGGCGGCCTTGACAACTACTACCGCAACAATGTCATCGGCGGCCCCGGCGCCTTCGTCATGGTGGCAAAGGACTTCAACTCGTTCGGCCAGGCTATGATCGGCAAATTAATCGCTGAAGTGGCGGAAAATCGCCTGCCGAAAGAGACCCGCCTCGTGGCCCATTGAGCGCCGTCGCGCGCGCTCTTTGCCGTGCCCGGAAAAGCCGGATTTGTTTATTGGCGGCAGGCATTTGGGTGCACCGGCGGCACCTGCGGCCACGAAAGCGACACAGAGAGCCGCCAGTTTGCAGAACATCAGCCGCCCGGTAGTATTCGCCCCGGCCTAATCAACATCGGAAAATGCGTCCTTGACCGCGGCCATCGGCCTAAAGCGCCTTGCGATTGCTGCTGCCGCTATCCTTGCGGCCGCCTTCGTCACGCTGGTGGCTTTGTCCATTCTCATTCCAGCATCGTCGGTGCGCGACGCGGTCCAATCCGAGATCCGTGCCGTGACCGGCCTTGATCCGATGCTGGGTGACGACATTTCGCTGTCGCTGTTTCCATCCGGCGCCGTGACCTTCCACAAAGTTCTGCTCGGCGACAATCGCAGCGGCCAGCCGGCGGTCGCGGCCGACGAATTGACGGCGCGGCTGCGTTATTTTCCGCTGCTTGCCGGACACATCGAGATCGCCGACGTGACGCTGGTGCGTCCGACCATCAATGTCACCTTCGCGGCAAACGGCGTGTCGAACTGGTCGGGACTGATCGATACGCTCGCCAAAGCGCTCACGCCCAATACCGAGCACCGCACCGCGTCGTTCTCGGAGATCGGTATTCAGGACGGCACGGTCGTCGTGCACGACGTCGCCAAGAACGAGACGGAGCGGCTCGAAAACGTCGAATTTCAAGTCGCCTGGCCGTCGATCTCGAAGAGCTTCGGCGCCAATGGCCGCTTTGTCTGGAACGACCAGCCGGTCGAAGCCAGCCTGACGCTGACCGATTTCCTCGCCGCCCTCACCGGCGACCGCTCCGGCCTCAAAGTGCGCCTGTCCGCCACACCTCTGCAGCTCGCCTTCGACGGCTTCGCCAGCGCCCAGCCCACGCTCAAGATCGACGGCGCGCTCGGCGTCGACGCGCCGTCGCTGCGCGACGCCATGCAGTGGACCGGCAGCAGTAAATTGCCATTCGGCGGTTTCGGCCGCTTCACGCTGCGCGCGCAGAGCGACATGGTCGGCGGCGTGGTCGCGCTCTCCAACGTCAACGTCGAGGTCGACGGCAACGCCGCGGAAGGCGCGCTGACATTATCGACCGACGGCCATCGCCTGGTGCAGGGCACGCTCGCGGCCGACGCGCTCGATCTGACGCCTTACTTATCCGGCGTCCGGCTATTGGCGCGGAATGAACGCAATTGGGATGCGCTGCCGATCGCGCTCGGCGGTTTCAACGACCTCAATCTCGACCTGCGGCTCTCCGCGGCCAGTATCAAGCTCGCGACCGCGCAGCTCGGACGCACCGCAGTCGCCGCCGATCTGCGCAATGGCAAGTTCGATCTCACAATCGGCGAGGCGCAAGCCTTCGGCGGCACTGCCAAGGGCAGTCTGGGTTTTGCTGTCGCCAACAACGGCATCGGCGTGTCCTCGCACATGCAATTCGTCGATGTCGATCTCAACGATTGCCTCGGCCAGATCTTCGGCGTCCACAAGATCGAGGGCCGCGGCAATCTGGCGATGAATATCGACGGCACCGGCGCGTCCGTGATGGCGGTGACCCGCGCGCTCAACGGCACAGCAAGCCTCACCGCCCATGCCGGCGCGCTCGACGGCATCAATGTCGAACAATTGCTGCGCCGGCTGCAGCGCCGGCCGCTCTCCGGTAGCGGCGACTTCCGCTCCGGCTCGACGCCGTTCGATGAGCTCGTCATCAATCTGAAGATCGACCAAGGCACGGTGTCGGTCGCCGACATGCATATCGGCGGACCGTCGGTGAAGCTCGCGGTCGGCGGCCAGGCCTCGGTGCCGACGCGCGACCTCGATCTCAAGGGCGTGGCGACGCTGATATCGACGGCCAATGCCGACGAGTTCGACCTGCCCTTCGTGGTGCAGGGCCCATGGGACGACCCGATCATGCTGCCGGACCCGCAGGCCCTGATCCGGCGCTCGGGCGCCGCAGCCCCGCTCATCGACGCCGCCAAGACCCATAGTGCGAGCGATGCCGTGCGCGCAGTCATCGACCAGTTGCTGGCGTCGCCGTCCGGCGCGCCGGCGGCGCCTGGCGTATCGCCGGCCTCGACCACGGCGCCGCCGAAACCGACCCAATAATCCGGCAAAACGCGGTTTTTTGCCGCCGTTACCGCCGCAATGGGCGCGGCTTTTAACTTTTTGCTCTATGATTTGCAGCGTCCGAATCAGCGCGGGTCTTTGCCCGCCGCGAGATGCTCCACTGATGCTCAGCCGCCTTACGCGCACATTGATCAAGGTGCTGCTCGCGTCGCTGATCGTCGGGACGGTGCTGGCTCATTTCGGCATCAGCACCAGTCAGCTGATCCAGAGCGCCGGGCTGTCGCCGGAACGGATCGAGGACCTGGCACGCGACGGCATTTCCTGGGCGCTGCCGAATCTGCTGCTCGGCTCGCTGGTCATCATCCCGATCTGGTTCGTGATCTTCCTGCTGCGCCCGCCGGGCGAAAGCCCGGATTAAAGCCGCGCCGGCGTGCCGCGCGCTGCACTCAGCTTGGTGAGCAGCGAGGCGACGATGACGGCGGCGCCGACGACGGCAACCATGATGCTGCAGACCGCATTCATCTCCGGCTTCACCCCGAGCCGCACTTCCGAATAGATGCGGATCGGCAGCGTCGTCGCGCCGGGGCCGGTGGTGAAGCTCGCGATCACCAGATCGTCGAGCGACAGCGCGAAAGCCAGCATCCAGGCGGCGACGATCGCCGGCAGGATCAGCGGCAAGGTGATCGCAAAAAAGGTGTGCGCCGGCGAAGCGCCGAGATCCATGGCAGCCTCTTCCAGGCTTCTGTCGAAATCGACGAGCCGCGACTGCACGATCACCGCGACGAAGCACATCGCCATCGTGGTGTGCGCGATGACGACGGTCCAGAAACCGCGGTCGATCGCAATGGCAACGAACAGCAGCAGCATCGACAGGCCGGTGATGACCTCGGGCATCACCAGCGGCGCATAGATCATCGCCGCGAACAAAAGCTTGCCGCGGAAGCGGGGGGACCGCACCAAAGTGACGGCGGCGAGCGTGCCGAGCAGCGTCGCCAGGCTCGCCGAGATCAGCGCCACGCGCAGGCTGATGAAGGCGGAATCGAGCAGCGGCGCGTCGGCGGCAAGCTCGGCATACCAATGAGTCGACCAGCCGCCCCAGACCGCGACCAGACGCGACGCATTGAACGAATAGATGATGAGAATGACGATCGGCAGATAAAGAAAGGCAAGCCCGATGCCGAGCGCCGCGAGATTGAGCGGAGAAAGCTTGCGCATGGTCACCTTCGCTCCGATCCGCGCATCGATTGGTTCTGGAAGATGACGATCGGCGTCACCAAGAGGCAGACCAAGACGACCGCGACGGCGGACGCAGTCGGCCAATCTTTGTTGGAGAAGAATTCCATCCAGATGGTCTGGCCGATCATCGCGGTATGCGAGCCGCCGAGCAGATCGGGGATGACGAATTCGCCGACGATCGGAATGAAACACAACAGCGAGCCGGCAACGACGCCCGGCGCCGACAGCGGCAAAGTGACGAGCCAGAAAGTCTTCCAGCGCGGACAGCCGAGATCGGCCGCGGCCTCAAGGAGCTGCTCGTCGAGCTTCTCCAAGGTCGCGTAGAGCGGCAGCACCATGAACGGCAGATAGGAATAGACAATGCCGATATAGACGGCGGTATCGGTCGACAGCCAGGCCGGCGGCTCGCGCACGATATGGAGCGCAAGAAGGACCTGATTGAGCAGCCCGTCATGCTGCAGAATATTCATCCAGGCATAGATGCGGATCAGGAACGAGGTCCAGAACGGCAGGACAACGAGCACGACCAGCACCGCCTGCACGCGCTTTGGCGTACGCGTCATGGCGTAGGCGATCGGATAGCCGATGACGAGCAGCAGCAGCGTCGAGAATGCCGCGATCTGCAGGCTCTTCACGTAAGACACGATGTAGAGCGGATCGGTGCCGAGAAATCGGTAATTGTCGAGCGACAGGCCGGCGAGAAAGCTTCGTAGGCCCTGCCAACCGGCGGCGAGATCGAAAACCGGCAGATAGGGCGGCTGCGCAATCGCGGTCTGCGACAGGCTGATCTTGAGCACGATCAGAAACGGCACCAGGAAGAACGCGACGAGCCACACATAGGGAATGCGGACGACGAGCTTCTGCCAGAATGAAGGCTCGGGTGTCATCGCGTCAGCACGATTGCGGCCTGCGGCGCAAAGCTCAGCCAGACGCGGTCATCCCAGCCGATCGCCTCGTCGCCGGAGCGGCCGGTATTGGCGACGGCCGCTTTGATCTGCGTGCCGCCGTCGCAGCGCAGCTTGTAGATCGACAGATCGCCGAGATAACCGATATCGCCGACGGTTGCGGCGATTGAATTTGCCGCGCCGCTCAGCCGGTCCGGCGCGGCCCGCGTGATCCGCATTTTCTCCGGCCGCACCGCGACCCAGACGACGGTATTCGGCTCGGCCGCGATCTTGCTGCCGACATGCAGCCGGCCCAAAACCGTGCCTTCGACGCTCATGCCGTCATCGCTAACGCGGCCTTCGAACAGATTGACCTCGCCGATGAAGTCGGCGACCCAGCGCGAATTCGGCTGCTCGTAGATCTCTTGCGGCGGCGCCACCTGCGCGAGCCGGCCGCGATCCATCACCGCGATGCGGTCGGCAACCGTCATCGCCTCGCTCTGGTCATGGGTGACGATGATGAAAGTCAGCGACAGCTGCCGCTGCAGTTCCATCAGTTCGAACTGGGTCTCCCCGCGCAGCTTCTTGTCGAGCGCCGCCATCGGTTCGTCGAGCAGCAGCACGCGGGGCCGCTTGACCAAGGAGCGCGCCAGCGCCACGCGCTGACGCTGGCCGCCCGACAATTCGTGCGGCTTGCGGCGGCCGAGATTTTCGAGCTTCACCAGCGCCAGCATGTCGGCGACGCGCTCGGCGATCCGCGGCTTGGCCAGGCCTTCCTGCTTGAGGCCGAAGGCGACATTGTCCTCGACATTGAGATGCGGGAATAGCGCGTAGCTTTGGAACATCATGTTGACCGGCCGCCGATGCGGCGGCACCTGCGCCAGATCGATACCGTCGAGCAGGATGCGGCCGGCATCCGGCAACTCGAAGCCGGCGATCAGGCGGAGCAAAGTGGTCTTGCCGCAGCCGGAAGGACCAAGCAGGGCAAAAAACTCGCTCTGGTAGATATCAAGCGACAGCTGGTCGACCGCGGTATAACCGCCGAACTGCTTGCGCAGGCCTTCGATGCGCAGCAGCGGCGCGGCCGTTGGATCGCTCCAAGGTGCAAAGCCGCGCTTGGCGGAACCGCGCTTCGCAAGCCCGCGCGCGGCCGGCCCGCTTTTCGCCACTCCCCCTGCCGTCTCGACAGTCTGCATCCCTGCCCCAAACCTGGCGGCGCGCCCCGACGCCGCGCGACACCGCGAAATGCCGGCGCATCAAGGTCTAGCGCATGTTGGAAACAGGGGAAACTGCGGCGACGGCAGCGGCGCGGCAAAAAATCTTGCCGCGGCGAAACTCCGCCGCTCAGCTCACAAACTCGACGGGCGTCGTCTTGGCCGGAACCTCTTCGATGCCGTCCGTTATCAGCTTGCGCGGTTGTGGACCATAGTAGTCGCCGAGCTGCACGTTCGCCCGCGGCATCAGCGTGATCGCAACCAGGCGGTCATAGAGCGATTTGGCCGATACCGGCTTGGTCAGATATTCGTTGACGCCAAGTTTGACCGCCTCGACGACGCGCCAGCGTTCGCCATGATGCGAGAGCATGATGATCGGCACGTCCGGAATCGGAAACACCCCCGGCGAGCGCACGATGCGAACGAGTTCCGGACCGCTCAACAGCGGCATTTCCCAGTCGAGAATCACGACGTCCGGCGCAACGGTCCGGATCGAGTCGAGCGCCACGATTCCATCCGTCGCTTCGTAGATGTCCTTGACGCCGCAATTGACCAACAGCGTGCGGATCATCCTGCGCATATACGGGTTGTCGTCGACCACCAGCACGCACAGCGACTGAATAATGTTTTCGATTTCTTTCTTCGAATGCTTTGACGGCATATTTTTATCGGATGACGCTGCCATTGATGCGGCGTTCCCGCCGCGACGGTCACCCGCGATCAGACCACGGCCGCATTGCGGCTTGGTAAAATTGAAACTTGCAATTCGCCGCGATTGCGCAGCCACCGCCGATTTGGCGGCAAAACCGCGGCGCAACGTGGTGAGCTTTCGGTTAACTTTGCGACGTTTCAGGCCCGCGCCGCGGCATCGGTGCGCGTCATGAAACGATCGAGCTCGGCCCGCTGCGCGTCGGAAAAGCGCAGGCCAAGCTTCGAGCGGCGCCACAATATGTCATCGGCGCTCTGCGCCCATTCTTTTGTCATCAAGTAGCGCACCTCGGCGGCGGTGAGATCGGCGCCGAAGCGCAGGCCGAGATCGTCGAGATTCTTGGCGGTGCCGAGGACGCTCTCGACGCGCGTGCCATAGGCGGAAACGAGCCGCCGCGCGTGATCGGCGGTGAGGAATTTCCACTTTTCGCGCGTGCGCTCGATCACGGTGGCGATGGCGTCATAGAGAAAGTCCCCGCCCGGCAACACGCCCTGTGCGGTCCACGGTCTGGAACGTGGAAAGAAATGCGACAGCTTGGCCAGCGCGTCTTCGGCGAGCCGCCGGTAGGTCGTGATCTTGCCGCCATAGACCGTCAGCAGCGGCGCCTCGCCGTAATGCTCATCCAGCATGAGGGTGTAATCGCGGCCGATATCTTGCGGCTTGCCGGCGCCGTCGTCATAGAGCGAGCGCACGCCGGCATAGGCCCAGACGACGTCGGCCGTGGTGATCTCGGCGCGGAAATATTCGTTGATGACGCTGCAGAGATATTCGATCTCCTCGCCGGTCGGTATCACGGTCGACGGATCGCCGGCGAAGGCGACATCGGTGGTGCCAATCAGCGTGAAATCGCGGTGGAACGGAATGGCAAAGACGATGCGGCCGTCGGCAGCCTGAAAAATATAGGCGCGATCATGGTCGTAGAGCTTCTTCACCACGATGTGGCTGCCCTTGTCGAGGCGCAGCCGGTGCTGCGGCTCGATGCGCAACGCGGTCTCGGCGAACAATTCGCTCCAGGCGCCCGAGGCATTGACCAGGATCCGCGCCGTCACCACGTCGCGCTGGCCGCGGGAATTGAGGACGAGCCGCCAGGTATCGTGGCGCTCGGCCCGCACACAGCGGGTCCGCGTGCGGATCACTGCGCCGCGCTCGGCAGCGTCGACAGCGTTGAGGACGACGAGACGCGCGTCGTCGGCAAAGCAGTCGGAATATTCGTAGGCGTGGTGGAACCGCGACTTGAGCGGCTGGCCGACCGGGTCTGTGACCAGATCGACCTCGCGCGTGCCCGGCAGGATCTTGCGCCAGCCGATCCAGTCGTAAATGAACAGACCGATGCGCAGCAGTAGAGCCGAGCGCCGCGCTTCGTTGATCGGCAGCACAAAACGCAGCGGCCGGATCAGGTGCGGCGCGGCGCGCAGCAGCACTTCGCGCTCATGCAGCGCTTCGCGCACCAGGCGAAATTCGTAATGTTCGAGGTAGCGCAGTCCGCCGTGAATGAGCTTGGACGATGCCGACGAGGTGCCGGAGGCGAGATCGTTCTGCTCGATCAGCACGACACGGAAACCGCGGCCGGCGGCGTCGCGGGCGATGCCGGTGCCGTTGATGCCGCCGCCGATCACAGCCAGGTCGAAGTCGGCCACTGATTCTCCCCTTGCCCCGAGCTTAGCAAATCCATCCGTGTCGTTGCCGCTGTCTTGATAGGCCTCCTACACCTCTTAGCACCCCTTGCCTCGGTTCCGGGATCGGCAAAGAATAAACGCATGACAGACTGAGCACATGAAAGAGTAAGCGCATGGATTTCCGCGACCGTCACATCGTTGTCACCGGCGGCGCCGGCGCGCTAGGCACCGCCGTGGTCACGGCGCTGATCGAAGGCGGCGCCATTTGCCACGTGCCCTGCTTTAATGAGGCGGAGGCGAAGCGCTTTCAACTCCGCGACCACAAGCAGGTCGTCACGACCGTCGCCGGCAACCTGGCGGATGAGGCCAACATTACCGGCCTCTACAAGGGGATCGGACCGCTTTGGGCGTCGATCCACATTGCCGGCGGCTTTGCCGCAGGCGCGCTGACCGAGACCAGCGCGGCGACAATCCATCAGCAGATCGACATGAATCTGATGAGCTGCATGCTGTGCTCCCGCGCCGCTGTTGCGGCGATGCGGGGCGGTGGCGGCGGCCGCATCGTCAATGTGTCGGCGCGCGCCGGACTGGAATGGCGCAGCGGCGCCGGCATGACGGCTTATACCGTCAGCAAGGCCGGAGTCGCCGCTTTCACCGCAGCGCTCGCCGAAGAAGTCGCCAAGGACGGCATCCTGGTCAACGCGGTCGCGCCCTCGATCATGGACACCCAGGCCAACCGCAACGCCATGCCGAAAGCCGACTACGCGCTGTGGCCCAAAGTGGAAGAGGTCGCGGCGACGATCGTGTTTCTGGCTTCGCCCGACAACCGCGTCACCCGCGGCGGCATCGTGCCGGTTTATGGGAAGTCCTAACAACTCTATTCCTAATACCCCGGCCAAAGCCCCGGCGTCGCCAGTTCGAGCAGATGCCCATCGGGGTCGCGGAAATAGATGCTCTTGCCGCCGCGCGGCCAGGTCGTGCGGCCTTCGATTTCGACATCAGCTTCCGTAAGCCGTGCTTCCCATGCGGCGAGCTCGCCGGCCGCAATCGAGAACGCGATATGCACCGGGCCGTGACCGTCATGCGGCGGAATGGTGCCGCCGGGCGTATGCACCGTCTCCAGGGAATGGCCGCGCAGGAACAACAGCAGCACGCCGCGGCCGTGAACGTCGTAAGAGCACAGCCGCTGATCGCGGTAGATGCTGTTGAGGCCAAGCACTTGTTCGTAGAAGGCGCAGGCGCGCGCAAAGTCGTCGACATAGAGCACGGTTTCGAGCACGCCGAGGAGAGTGGGCATCGGACGTTCGCCTTTAGCGCGTCGATAATTTACCCCGAAACCGGGACGATTTCCCTTGTCGGCGTTGTCACCAGCCGGGTCACGCCGTTCGCGGCGACGATGGTGCGTTGCTGCGCATAGGCCTCGTGATTGCGCTCGATGTAATCGAGATCGTAGAGGTAATTCACCATCAAGCCATACGATTGCTTGAGCGCGCGTTCCGACGTGTCGGCGAGCCAATCGAGCCGTTCGAGCCGCGCGCCGTTGCCGAGATGGAACCGCGCCACCGCGTCGACCGGCAGGCCGCGGCTGTTCCGCCCGCGCACGTAATACCAGGCGGCGGCGCGCAGGAACGGCTCACGCATTTTCTCGGCCAGGTCCGGCGAGCGCCACCAGCCTTCGCTATCGAGACCGTCGAGCCTCGCGCGATCGTCGTCGTCGAGCACTTGCGAAGCGGCATTGGCGCGCTCGCGCTTGAGCCAGCTGGCGAAATTCGGCGCCGGCGACAGCGTGACATAGGTCACGACGCGCGAAAGATCGCGCGACACTTCCTCAACAACTTGCTTGATGAGGAAATGCCCGAAGGTGACGCCGGCAAGGCCGCGCTGACAATTGGTGATCGAATAAAACACCGCGGTGGTCGCGCGCTGCGGCTCGACCGGCTCGCGCTTGTCGGCGAGGATCGGCGCGATGGCGCCCGGGATTTCCCGCGTCAGCGCCACTTCGACGAAGATCAGCGGCTCGTCAACCAAGGCCGGATGAAAGAACGCGTAGCAGCGGCGATCGGGCGGATCGATGCGCCGGCGCAGATCGTCCCAGTCTTGAATTTCGTGCACCGCCTCGTAGCGGATGATCTTGTCGAGGATCGCCGCCGAGCTCGACCAGTCGATCCGCCGCAGCACCAGAAAGCCGCGATTGAACCACGACGAAAACAAATGGACGAAATCATTGTCGATGATTTTCAGATCGTCGCGATGCGCCATGGCGTCGAGCAATTGCTCGCGCATGTGCACCAACGCCGCGGTGCCGCCGGGAGCGAGATTGAGGCGGCGGAACAGTTCGAGCCGCCGCGGCTCGCTGGCGCGGTGCAGTTCGGAGGCGTTCTCCGCGGTCGGCGACGCGCGATAGGCGGCGATGGCGCGGTCGATGCGCGCCTGGTCGTGGCCGAAAGTGGTGGCGAGCGCCTCGAAGAAGCCGATGCGCGGCCCGATCGTGGTGTCGGCATAGCGCGCCAGAATCTCCTGCGCCAGCGCCACACCGGACGCCTCGCCGCGGCCGGAGAGGAGTTCCTCGCATTGTTCGACCAGGCTTGCCGAACGCTCGTGCGAAGGTTCCCGGCGCTCGCGCTTGATCAGGGCGCGGCTGCGGTCGGCGATGCTCTGCAGCATCTCGCTGAAGAATGACGTGTTCACCGCTTCATCCCATCCGGCTTTCATTAGCTAATGATCGGACGCGACCATGACAAGCACGAGAAAGCTAAAGAACTGTAGACAAATTAGGCATTCCCGCGCTTAACGGGGAGCCGTTTGTGCCCGGCCCCGGGGTGGACTTCTGGACAAACTCCCCCCGCTTTGTCACTTAAAACGCCGCCGCGGCAGGCCGCCGCGCTGCTTGAGGAGTGGTCAATGCCGGGTCCGTCGAAACAAGGTCCTCTCGCCGGGATACGCGTCTTGGAACTGGCCCGGATTCTCGCCGGGCCCTGGGCCGGCCAGATTCTCGCCGATCTCGGCGCTGACGTCATCAAGGTCGAGCGCGCCGGTGCCGGCGACGACACCCGCGCCTGGGGCCCGCCCTTCGTGCCGGCGACCGACGGCAGCCATCTCAGCGCGGCTTATTTCCACAGTGCCAATCGCGGCAAGCGCTCGATCGAGGTCGACTTCAACAGCGTCGAAGGCCAACGCATCGTCAAGAAGCTCGCCGCGCGTTCCGATGTGCTGATCGAGAATTTCAAGGTCGGCGGACTTACCAAATTCGGCCTCGACTATAAGAGCCTCGCGCCACTCAATCCGCGCCTGATCTATTGCTCGGTGACCGGCTTCGGCCAGGACGGGCCGGCGGCGCCGCGCGCTGGCTACGACCTGATGGCGCAAGGCATCGGCGGCCTGATGGGGCTCACCGGCACGGCCGACGGCGAGCCGATGCGCTGCGGCGTCGCCGTCTCCGATATTTTCTCCGGCGTCTATTCGACGGTCGGCATTCTCTCAGCCTTGATCCGCCGCGAGACGACCGGCCGCGGTGGCCATGTCGACACCGCCCTGGTCGATTCCACCGTCGGCGTGCTGTCGTTTCAGGCGCTCAACTATCTGGTGTCGGGCGAAATCCCCAAGCGCATCGGCAATACCCATCCCAATCTCGTTCCCTACCAGGTGTTCCCGGTCGCCGACGGCCAAGTAATCATTGCGACGGGGAACGACGGTCAGTTCATCAAGCTCTGCGGCATTCTCGGCATGCCGCAATTGGCCGAGGTTGAAGCCTATAAGGACAATAAAGGCCGGCTCGCGCATCGCGACGAGCTTGTCGGCAAGATCTCGGAATTGACCTTGCAGCTCAAGCGCGACGCGCTGTTGGAGAAGCTCGAAAATGCCGGCATCCCGGCCGGGCCGATCAACAATCTCGAACAGGTTTTCGCCGATCCGCAGGTCGTACATCGCGGCATGAAGCTCGCGCTGAAGAGCGACGCCGCCAAAGGCGGCACGATCCCGGGCATTCGCACGCCGATCATGCTCGACCAGACACCGATGGCCTCGGATCGGCCGGCGCCGCGGCTCGGCGAACACACCGCCGAAGTCCTGCGTGAGATCGGCGAATAGAAAAACACACACTGCGCCGCCGATATTCCCCTCTCCCTAGGGAGGATTAGGGAGAGGGTCTTTTGCTCGCGCCACTCGTCCGGTTTTTTAGCGGACGCGCGTGTTACGCGAATGCTGTCCGGCATACAGGTGCGGATGCTGTCCGGCGGACAGGTAGAGATTATGGTGCGGAATACTCACCACCTTCTGCTCCGCGGCCGCCGGAGCCCAGCCGCCCCATTTCAGCTCGCCTGAAGCATCGAAATAGTGCGGCATCAAGCTGCCGTCGTGACTGAGGGATTGGGCGAAGGCCGGTACAGAACCGATAGTGGCAAACGCCGCCACGGCGAACGCAGCCGAAAGATATTTGCTAGAAACAAGCCTCTTCATGGCACATCTCCTCTTTAAGCCCGAACAGTCCGCAGTTTCCTGCGCTGTCGGATACTGGAGATGTGGCCGGCAATTAGCTTCGACTATTCATCGAATTTGAAACAGTCTCTTGCCGGGCCGTGAATAATCAGCGGCTTTGTTTTTTCGGCCGGGCCACCATCAGCGGCGGCTGACATTTCCCAGCACAGCCGCGCCGATCAGGATACCGACGCCGATCGCCACTCCGAGCGTGATGAGCGGGCGGTCTTCGACTTCCGCGCTGATACGCTGCAAGGCGCTGTTGCCGTAGCTCGAGCCGAGCTGCAAAGCCTGGCCGCCCGCACGCGCGGCGCGATCGCTCGCCGACCGGCCGCCCGCGCGAAAGCGATCGATCATATCGCTCACCAGCGAGGACAGTGCGTCGCCGATCTGCTCGCCCGCCGCAGAAGCTGCGGCGCCGCCGCGGCGGCCGGCAGCACGGCCGATTTTCTCGAGCTCCTTTTCGACGGCGACCAGGTGCTTCTGGATCGCGTCGACGCTGGGCGAAAAATCGGAGGAGCGATATTGAAACATGGCGGCCTCGCAAGCGCTGCGTCCGCGGGACGCGGACGCGTATCACGTGGCACCAACCGCCCAGACCACCGATTGTTCCCCGCCCTGCGGCAGAGGCTTCACACCGTCAAATTCCGCGTCACGTCGTCGAACAATTCGTCGACCGAGAAGCGGCGCGGGATCATGCCCTGGCTGAAGGCGAAATCGATGATGACGTCGAGCGCCTGCCGGTTCGGCTCGACACCGTAGCGCAGCGGATCGAGCGCGGTGCCGGTGTCGGGGAGCTTGGCCGCAAGCTTGCTCTGATGCAGCAGATTGAAGACTTCCTCGACGAGGTCGGGCCGCGCCTTGGCGACGGTGTCGCGCATCACCACCAGATGATTGATCGGTACGCCGCCGTGGCTCAACGCCCATTTCTTGGCTTCCTCTTCCGGATTGGGAATGAGGTATTTCAGGCGCGGGTCCGGCATGTGATCGCCGACAATGCCAGCATCGAGCTCGCCGTCGAGCAGCATTTGCGGCAGCGTCTTGCCGGGCGCAGCGCGTTCGACAAAGGGCGGGTCTTTGAATTCGGCGAGATGCGGATCCTCGAAGGTGACCCACTTCACCTTCTTCTCATCGATACCGTATTGCTCGCGCAGGATGCCGCGCACCCACACGCCGGTGGTCACCGTATAGGCGCGCACGCCGACGCGTTTGCCTTCGAGATCGGCGGGGGCCAAATGCCCACGCTCCGGATTATAGGCAATGGTGTGATGCTGGCCG
>DATHPQ010000074.1:0-13333 GCA_035483735.1 Xanthobacteraceae bacterium
CAAGCCCTGGATGTTGGACGGGAAAATATTCCGCGGTCCGACCGGTATGCCCATGCGCATCACGGCACGAGCGAACATTTCATTGGCGCTCGCCGAGCCGGATCCGTTGACGTTGGCGAAGCGGACGACGAAGTCGTTTACCCTCTGGATTGGCATGCTTGTTCCGCGTGAGTCATATCGATCAGATATTTCTGCATGTCCCAGGCGCCGGTCGGGCAGCGTTCGGCGCATAGGCCGCAATGCAGGCAAACGTCCTCGTCTTTCACCATGACGCGCCCGGTCTTCAGGTTGTTGCCGATATAAAGGTCCTGGGTCAGGTTCTTCGCCGGCGCCTGCAATCGTCCCCGCAAATCGGCCTCGTCGCCATTTGCGGTGAAGGTGATGCAGTCCATCGGACAGATATCGACGCAGGCATCGCATTCGATACAAAGTTGACCGGTGAATACGGTCTGCACGTCGCAGTTCAGGCAGCGCTCGGATTCTTTCAGCGCCAATTCCAGGTCATAGCCGAGTTCGACTTCGGCCTTGATGTCGCGCAGCGATATGACTTTCTCGCGATGCGGCACCCGGTAGCGTTTATCGAGCGTGATCTCGTTGTCGTAAGACCACTCGTGGATGCCCATCTTCTGGCTCGACACGCCGACATGCGGCGCCGGCCGCACAGTGATGTCCTCGCCGCGGCAGAAGCGATCGATCGAAATCGCCGCCTCGTGACCATGCGCCACCGCCCAGATGATATTTTTCGGTCCGAACGCGGCGTCGCCGCCGAAGAACACTTTGGGATTGGTCGAGGCAAAAGTTTTGGTATCGACCTTGGGCATGTCCCATTTGTCGAAGTCGATGCCGCAATCGCGCTCGATCCAGGGAAACGAGTTTTCCTGGCCGACGGCGACGAGGACGTCGTCGCAGGGGAAAATCTCGTCCGGTTCACCGGTCGGCACGAGAAGGCGGCGCCCCTTTTCGTCGCGCACCGCCTTGACCTTCTCGAACACGACGCCGGTGAGCTTGCCGTTGTCGTGGGTGAATTCCTTCGGCACCAGGTAATTGAAGATCGGAATGTCCTCGTGCATCGCGTCTTCTTTTTCCCAAGGCGACGCTTTCATCTCCTCGAAGCCTGAGCGCACGATGACCTTCACATCCTCGCCGCCGAGCCGGCGCGAGGAGCGGCAGCAATCCATCGCGGTGTTGCCGCCGCCAAGCACGATGACACGCTTGCCGATTTTGTCGATATGGCCGAACGAGACGCTGGACAGCCAATCAATCCCAATATGGACGTTCTTCGCCGCTTCCTTGCGGCCGGGAATGTCGAGATCGCGGCCGCGCGGCGCGCCGCAGCCGACAAAGATCGCGTCGAAATCATCGGCCAGCAGCGCCTTCAAACTGTCGATGCGTTCGTTGCCGCGAAACTCGATGCCGAGATTGAGGATGTAATCGCATTCCTCGTCGATCACCGTTTCCGGCAGCCGGAATTTCGGGATCTGCGTGCGCATCATGCCGCCGGATTTCGGATCCTGATCGAACACGACGCATTCGTAGCCCATCGGCGCGAGATCGCGCGCCACGGCGAGCGAGGCCGGACCACCACCGACCAGCGCAATGCGCTTGCCGTTCTTCATTTCGGCGGGTTTGGGCAGGCGTTCGCGAATGTCGTCCTTGAAGTCGGCGGCGACGCGCTTGAGCCGGCAGATCGCCACCGGATCTTTTTCGACGCGGCCGCGCCGGCAGGCCGGCTCGCAAGGGCGGTCGCAGGTGCGTCCGAGAATTCCCGGAAACACATTCGATTCCCAATTGATCATGTAGGCGTCGCTATAGCGGCCGGCGGCGATCAAGCGGATGTATTCAGGAACCGGCGTGTGCGCTGGACAGGCCCACTGGCAATCCACGACCTTGTGGAAATAATCCGGGACCGAAATATCGGTTGGTTTCATTGACTCCTCGTACACGCAGCACCCGCTCTTTGATTGGCGGTATGTACACTGCCGCGTGGATTTTCTTTCCTCCCGGAGGGGGCCCCTAGCCGAATCCGGACCGCGATAGTAGTCGAGCGGGGATAGGATTTCCACCGCTTCTGCTTGTTAAGACAGGGTTTTCCGTCGTTTGGCCGTTAACAAAGCCGCGACTGGCCGAGCGGGGAGCGGGACCTCGAAACCGGCCTCTTGCCGATCCGGGGCGAGAGGCATAACTAACTGAAAGAATGAGATAAAATAGGTTAGATTGTTTCCGATGGGTGAGCTGTCCGAAACCACGGAGCCGCATGACGCGCCGCAAGATCCCATGGCGGCGGCGCGCCGCAATGCCCGCCCGGTGCTGCGGCAGCGCTTCTACACGCATGCCGATGTGGCGAGCGGCCCGGAAGGGTATGTGGTGCGGCTCGACGACAAGCCGGTCTATACACCGGCGCGCCGGCTCCTTGCGGCGCCAACCCTGCCGCTGGCGCGGGCTTTGGCCGCGGAATGGGAGGCGCAGCGCGAACAGATCGACCCGGCAAAGATGCCGCTGACGCGGCTCGCCAACTCCATCATCGACGGCGTGGCGGATGCGCCCGCACCGGTGAAAGCCGAGATCCAGAAATATCTCGGCGCCGATCTGCTGTTTTATCGCGCGGAAAGCCCACAGGCCCTGCGCGAGCGTCAGGCGCGGCTCTGGGATTCGATTTTGCACTGGGCGAAGTCGAAGCTCGGCGCCGATTTCAAGACCGGCGAGGGGGTCGTTCACATCATGCAGCCCGCACCGGCGCTGCAGGCGGCAAGCGACGCGATCCCTGAGGATGATGCCTGGCGGCTCGGTGCGTTGCATTCCGCGACAACGCTCACCGGCTCGGCGCTGATCGCGCTTGCGCTGATGCGCGGCGAATTGTCGGTCGATGACGCCTGGCGTGCGGCGCATGTCGACGAGGACTGGAACATTGAACAATGGGGCCGCGACGAGATCGCGCTCGAGCGCCGCGCCTATCGCTTGGCCGAGATGCAGGCGGCGGCAACCATGTTGCAGCACCTCTCCTGAATCTTTCGGCCCGGATGCGCTCGCGCACATCCGGGCCGAAATCATGGGAACTCTCTCTTCACCTCGCTGACCGGCGCAACGCCCCCGCTGGCTGATCGCAGTGAGACTATCAGGCGCAGCGCCGGCAAAGTGCCGTGACGCTGAGGCGCGATGTCGCATGCCGGAGCGAAATACCCGCTGCAACCGCGGGCTAACCGCCGGTCACGCTCATATGGCGGGACAATGCCGGCCGTTGGTGACGGCGATCGATAATGAAATCGTGGCCTTTGGGCTTGCGGCCGATGGCCTCGTCGATGGCCGCCACCAACAGATCGTCGCTTTCCGAGGCGCGCAGCGGCTTGCGCAGATCGGCGTCGTCGTCTTGGCCAAGGCACATATAAAGCGTGCCGGTGCAGGTGAGCCGCACCCGATTGCAGGATTCGCAGAAATTGTGAGTCATCGGCGTGATGAAGCCGAGTGTGCCACCCGTCTCGGCAACCCGCGCGTAACGCGCCGGTCCGCCGGTGCGGTAGTCGATGTCTTCAAGCGTGAATCGCTCGGCGAGCCGCGCCCGCACCATCGACAGCGGGAGATATTGCTCGAGACGGCCTTCGCCGATTTCGCCAAGCGGCATGACTTCGATCAGCGTCAGATCCATGCCGCGGCCATGCGCCCATTCGATGAGCTCCGGCAATTCGCCCTCATTGACGTCGCGCAAAGCCACCGTGTTGATCTTGATCTTGAGGCCGGCGGCCTGCGCCGCGTCGATCCCCGCCAGCACCTGATCGAGATCGCCCCAGCGCGTGATGGCGCGGAATTTGTCGGCATCAAGCGTATCGAGCGACACATTGATACGGCGCACGCCGTGCGCCTTGAGCTCGGCGGCGTATTTGGCGAGCTGCGAGCCGTTGGTGGTCAGCGTCAATTCGTCGAGTTCGCCCGAGCGCAGATGCCGCGACAAAGATTCCACGAGAGTCATCACGCCGCGGCGGACCAGCGGCTCGCCGCCGGTAAGCCGGAGCTTCTTGACGCCGCGCGCGACAAAGGCCGAGCAAACGCGGTCGAGCTCTTCCAGCGACAGCACTTCCGCCTTCGGCAAAAACGACATATTCTCCGCCATGCAATAGACGCAGCGGAAGTCGCAACGGTCGGTCACCGAGACGCGCAAATAGCTGATGGCGCGGCCGAACGGATCGACCAAAGCCGGCCGTCCGTTGACGCCGCCATCAACGCCTTTTTGCACGCCTTCCAGTTCGTGTGGCCGCACGTTTTTCATACCCTTCTAGATAGGGCCTGATTTTGCCGGATAAACCCCTGACGGTCCATGAATTTTCGGGCCTGCCCGCTAGGCCGCCGCTTCGATGCCGCGGATCGCCGCTGCAAGCTCGCCATAGGAGCTGATCAGGCGGTCCGGCTGCAGGGTCTCGATCGGCACTTCGCTGTAGCCGAAGGTAACGGCAATGACGGGGAGCGACGCGGCGCGGGCGGTGCGCACGTCGGTTCCGGAATCGCCGACCATGATGGCGCGGTCCGGCGTACCGCCGGCTTTCGCGATGGTGCGCCGGAGCACTTCCGGGTCGGGCTTTTGCATGCCGAACGTGTCCTGGCCGCAAATGGCGGCGAAGTGCCGGGTCAGGTTAAGCATATCGAGGAGCCGCACCGACAGCCATTCAAGCTTGTTGGTGCAGACGGCGAGCCGATAGCCGTCGGCGGCGAGACGATCGAGCGTCGTCTCGAGAAGCGGAAAAGGGCGTGAGTGATCCGCGATATGGGCGGCATAATGGGCAACGAAATCGCCGAACATGCGGTCGAGGTCGGCTTTCACGTCGGCGCGCCCTTCGGCGACCAGCGCTTTCTCGATCATGCCGCGCGCGCCGCCGCCGATCATTTTCCGCGCCTCCGCATAGGGCACGGGTGCCATACCCTCGCGGGCCAGCGTTAAATTCAGCGTTGCGATGAGGTCCGGCGCGGTGTCGATCAGCGTGCCGTCGAGGTCGAAGACAATGGTGCGCAAGGGGGCGTGCATGGACATTCGCCTAAAGGGCGAAAAGCCCCTAGGCAAGCCTCTAGGCTCGACGCCGGAAGGCGGCTACACAGCGCCCCATGAACGCCGCTGCGCCAATGGACGCTGACGCGCAAAAACGGGCTGCCGCAGCCCGCGCCGTGGATTTCGTGCGCCCGGGCATGCGGCTCGGCCTCGGCACCGGCTCGACTGCAGCGCATTTCGTGGACCTTCTGGCGGAGCGGGTCAAAGCGGGCCTTGATGTCGTCGGTGTGCCGACGTCGGAGGTGACGCGGGCCCAGGCCGAGCGGCTCGGCATCAAGCTGACGACGCTCGACGAGACCCCGGAGCTCGATCTGACGGTCGATGGTGCCGACGAGATTGCGCCCGATCTCAGCTTGATCAAAGGCGGGGGCGGGGCGCTGCTGCGTGAAAAGATTGTGGCTTCGTCCTCGGCCAAAATGCTGGTGATCGCGGATCATTCGAAACTGGTGCCGGTCTTGGGCCGCTTTCCGCTGCCGATCGAAATCGTGCCGTTCGGGGCATTGGCGACCCGCCGCGCGATCGAGGCGGCGGCCGCCGCCTTGGGCTGCCCCGGGCCGGCCGTGCCGCGGCTTGGCAAAGACGGCCATCCTTTGGTCACGGATGGCGGGCACTGGCTCCTCGACGCCCGGTTGCAACGTATCGCCAATCCGCAGGAGCTTGCGGAACGGCTGTCCGCGATCCCCGGCGTCATGGAACATGGCTTGTTCATCGGCCTCGCCTGGACTGCTATTGTCGCGGGTCCAGAGGGGGTGCGCTTGATCGAGCGGACCTGATTTTTTCAAGCCCACCAAGGAGTGCGCCTATGATCGCCCATCTTTCCACGCGTCTCGCGGGCACCCGCTTCGCTGTGGCTGCGCTCCTCGCGCTGGCCGCGGCCGGCGCGGCCTATCCGGCGGCCGCACAGACCGGCGCGCCGCCGGCGGTCATCGCGATCCCGCAAGTGTCGCCGGGGGCGCTCCTCCTCGCCAAGCAGATCGTGCAGGTGAAGAAGGTCGATGATGTCTTCAAGCCGATCGTCGCCGGTGTCGTGCAGAAAACCCGGGACCTGTTTCTGCAAACCAACTTCATGTACCAGAAGGATATCGACGAGGTCGCCTTCAATGTCGGCAAGCAGTTCGCGCCACGCGAGACCGAACTGGTCGATGCCAGCGCCAGCTTCTACGCGAGCCATTTTACCGAACAGGAATTGCGCGATCTCTTGGCCTTCTATCAGTCGCCTCTCGGCCAGAAGGCGCTGAACGAAGAGCCGAAAGTGCTCGACCAGGCCATGATCTATGCCGGCGGTTGGGCGGACAGTCTTTCGCAGGAAGTCATTCAGGCCATGCGTATTGAATTGAAGAAGCGCGGCCACGACATGTGACGGGAAGTCCGACAAAATAATTTTAAGAACAAAAATATGGCCGATCACGAGGTCGATCTTTTCGTCATAGGCGGCGGTTCAGGCGGCGTGCGCGCGGCACGCATCGCCGCCGAATACGGCGCGCGCGTCATGGTTGCCGAGGAATATCGCCTCGGTGGCACCTGCGTCATCCGCGGCTGCGTGCCGAAGAAGCTTCTGGTCTATGCCTCGCGCTTTCACGGCGAATTCGAAGACGCCGCCGGCTACGGCTGGACGGTGCCGCGGGCGTCGTTCGACTGGCCGACCTTGATCGCCAATAAGGATCGCGAAATCGCGCGGCTGGAAGCCGCCTATGGCGCAACCCTCAACAAAGCCGGCGTCAAGGTCGTCAAAAGCCGGGCGGTGATCGCCGACCCGAATACGATCGAACTGGCGAACGGCGAGCGCGTGCGCGCCGCTCATATCCTGATCGCGACCGGCGGCACGCCGAGCTTCGGCAATCCGATCCCCGGTCTCGAACATGCGATCTCGTCCAACGAGGCGTTTCATCTCGAGGGATTGCCGCGCCGCGTGGTGATCCAGGGCGGCGGCTATATCGCGGTGGAATTCGCCGGCATCTTTGCCGGTCTCGGCTCGCATGTGACCTTGATCTATCGCGGCGAAAACATCCTGCGCGGCTTCGACGACGATGTGCGTCAGCATCTGCGGGTCGAACTCGAACAGCGCGGCATCCGCGTGGTCTGCGGCCGTACCATCACCGCGATCGAGCAGGCCGGCACGCATTATTCGGTGCATGCGTCGGGCGGCAATCACGTGCCCGCCGACAAGGTGATGTTCGCGACCGGCCGTGTGCCCAATGTCGGCAAGCTCGGGCTGCAAGAAGCCGGCGTCACGCTCGCCAAGAACGGCGGCATCGCAGTCGACGATTATTCGCGCACTTCGGTGCCGAACATCTACGCCGTCGGCGACGTCACCAACCGCATCAATCTGACGCCAGTCGCCATTCGTGAAGGTCACGCCTTTGCCGATAGCGTGTTCGGCGGCAGGCCGACCAAGGTCGATCACGCCAATGTGCCGACCGCGGTGTTCTCCGAGCCTGAAGTGGGCGTGGTCGGTCTCACCGAGGCCGAGGCCCGGGCGCGGCTGCCGCAGACTGACATTTATAAGGCCATGTTCAGGCCGATGAAGGCGACGCTATCCGGCCGCGCCACCAGCATCCTGATCAAGCTTGTGGTCGACGGCCTGACCGACCGGGTGGTCGGCTGCCATGTGGTCGGCGAGGGGGCCGCCGAAATGGCCCAACTGGCTGCGGTCGCGGTGAAGATGGGTGCCACCAAGGCCGATTTCGACGCCACCGTCGCGCTGCACCCGACGGCGGCCGAAGAGCTGGTCACCATGCGCAAAAAGACCGCGAGTTACGCCCAAGAAGCGGCTGAGTAGGCGGCTGAATAGGCCGCAGAATAAGCGGTTTTTGCGGGCTGTCGCGCCGGACCTGGCGCGTGTATAAGTCCGCCGTTTGTTGCCCGTCATTCTTTGCGCGCCGCCGTGGCCGCCTGCGATGACGGAATTTGGAGATGTATATGTCCAGCCGGTCCAATATGCCGAAATGGAGCCCGGACTCCTGGCGCGGCAAGCCGATCGTCCAGGTGCCGGATTATCCCGATCGAAAAGCGCTCGCCGATGTCGAGGCGCAGCTTGCGACCTTTCCGCCGCTGGTCTTTGCCGGCGAAGCGCGCAATCTGAAAAAGGCGCTGGCGCAGGTCGCGGCCGGCCAGGCTTTCCTGCTGCAAGGCGGCGATTGCGCCGAAAGCTTCGCCGAGCACGGCGCGAACAATATCCGCGATTTTTTCCGCCTGTTCCTGCAGATGGCGGTGGTCTTGACTTATGCCGCGGCCTGTCCGGTGGTGAAGGTCGGCCGCGTCGCCGGCCAATTCGCCAAGCCGCGCACCTCGCCGGTGGAGAAGCGGGGCGGCGTCGAGCTTCCGGTCTATCGCGGCGACATCATCAACGGCACAGAATTCACGCGCGAAGCGCGCACGCCCGATCCGCGCCGGCAATTGGAGGCCTATCGCCAGTCGGCGGCGACGCTCAATCTGTTGCGTGCGTTTTCGACCGGCGGCTATGCCAATCTGTCGAATGCGCACCAATGGATGCTGTCGTTCGTGAAGGACTCGCCGCAGTCCAAGCGTTATCAGGAATTGGCCGGTCATCTCACCGAGGCGCTCGACTTCATGCGCGCCTGCGGCATCGATCCGGAAGTGCATCCGGAAATGCGCACGACGGATTTCTTCACCAGCCACGAGGCGCTGCTGCTCGGCTACGAGCAGGCCTTCAGCCGCGTCGATTCGACGACCGGCGATTGGTACTGCACCTCGGGCCACATGGTGTGGATCGGCGACCGCACCCGGCAGGCCGATCACGCCCATGTCGAATTCTGCCGCGGCATCAAAAATCCGCTCGGCATCAAGACCGGACCGACGCAGAAGCCGGATGAGCTGCTCAAGCTCATGGACATTCTCGATCCGGATCACGAGCCCGGCCGCTTGACGCTGATCTGCCGCGTCGGCGCCGACAAGGCCGCCGAGCTCTTGCCGCCGATGGTGCGCGCGGTGAAGCGCGAAGGCCGCAATGTGGTGTGGTCGTGCGATCCGATGCACGGCAACACCATTTCGTCTGTCACCGGTTACAAGACCCGACCGTTCGATCAGATCCTGAAAGAAGTGCGGGCGTTCTTCCAGGTTCACGACGCTGAAGGCACCATTGCGGGCGGCGTGCATCTGGAAATGACCGGCCAGAATGTCACCGAATGCACCGGCGGTGCCCGCGCCATCAGCGAAGAGGATCTGAACGACCGCTACCACACGGTCTGCGATCCGCGGCTCAATGCCGAGCAGTCGCTCGATTTGGCCTTTCTGCTCGCGGATCTGCTCAAGTCCGAGCGGCAGGCCAAGGCGAAACCGATCCCGCAGGTGGCAGCGCTCTGAGCCGCGCCGAACGCGCGGCTCAGCCATTGCCCGACCGGATGTTCCGGCGCTAAAGCTTGGTCATGAACGACCGCCCCGCCGACCGCCCGGTTGACCGTCTTGCCATCACCGTGGCGCAGCTCAACCCGATTGTCGGCGACATTTCCGGCAATCTGGAACTTGCCCGCAAGGCGAGGGCGCAGGCCGCGCGCGACCGTGGCGATATCGTCGCCTTTTCCGAATTGTTCATTGCCGGCTATCCGCCGGAAGATCTGGTGCTCAAGCCAGCCTTCCAGGCGGCCTGCCGCGCCGCGGTCGAAGCGCTGGCGCGCGAAACCGCTGACGGCGGGCCGGCGGTGCTGATCGGCACGCCCTGGGTCGAGGACGGCAAGCTCCATAATGCCTATGCGCTCTTGGCCGCCGGCCGGATCGAGGCACTGCGCTTCAAGGTCAATCTGCCGAACTACGGCGTCTTCGACGAAAAACGTGTGTTCGCCGCGGGCCCGCTGCCCGGCCCCGTGAGTTTCCGCGGCGTGCGGCTCGGGCTGCCGGTCTGCGAAGATACTTGGACCGATTGGGGCGACTACGAGAACGTCGTCGAATGCCTGGCCGAGACCGGAGCGGAAATTCTGATCGTGCCCAACGGCTCGCCCTATTGGCGCGACAAGGGCGAAGTCCGTCTCAATGTCGTCGTTGCCCGCGTCACCGAAGCCGGGCTGCCGCTGATCTATATCAATCAGCTCGGCGGACAGGATGAGCTTGTCTTTGACGGCGCGTCCTTTGCGCTCAATGCCGACCGCTCAGTGGCGTTTACTCTCCCGGCCTTCCGCGAAGAGATTTTCACCACGCATTGGTCGCGCATCGACGGCAAGTGGCGCTGCGCACGCGGCGAGATCGCGCCGGCCGAGGATGAAGACAAGGCCGATTACACCGCCTGCGTGCTCGGCCTGCGCGATTATGTCGACAAGAACCGCTTCAAGGGCGTCGTCATCGGCCTCTCCGGCGGCATCGACTCCGCGCTGTGTGCGGCGATGGCGGCCGATGCGCTCGGCGCCGAGCGCGTGCGCTGCGTGATGCTGCCATACCGTTACACGTCGCAGGCCTCGCGCGACGATGCCGAAGCGATCGCGCGCGCGCTCGGCGTGCGCTACGACATCGTGCCGATCGAAAGCGCCGTGAAAGGTCTCGAAGCCGCGCTTGCCGGCGTGTTCCAGGGCGCGGCGCGCGACGTCACCGAGGAAAATCTGCAGGCGCGCGCCCGCGGCACCATTTTGATGGCGGTCTCAAACAAATTCGGCGCCATGGTCGTGACCACCGGCAACAAGTCGGAAATGTCAGTCGGCTATGCCACGCTCTATGGCGACATGAATGGCGGCTTCAATCCGATCAAGGATCTCTACAAGACCGAAGTCTACCGGCTGTCGCAGCTGCGCAATAACTGGAAACCGTTCGGCGCCCGCGGGCCGGACGGCAAAGTCATTCCGGAAAACGTCATCACGCGGGCGCCGAGCGCCGAATTGCGCGAGAACCAGACTGATCAGGATTCCCTGCCGCCTTACGATATCCTCGATCAGATTCTGGAGCGGCTGGTCGAGCGCGAGGAATCGACCGCAACCATCGTCGCCGCGGGATTCGACCGCGACACCGTCCTCAAAGTCGAACGCATGCTTTATCTCGCCGAATACAAGCGCCGCCAAGCCGCGCCGGGCGTGAAAGTGACATTGAAGAATTTCGGCCGCGACCGCCGCTATCCGATCGTCAATCGCTTCAACGATCAAGGGCTAACGCTGCCGCCCGACCGCACGCTGGTCAAAGGCGCGGCGATGGCGAAGGCGGGAAGCTCGGATTTCTAGAGCATGATCCCGAAAAGTGGGTACCGGTTTTCGGAAAAGATCCTGCTCCGATAAAAGCCGTCAGCGCTGCGGCTGCTGCAATTGCGGCTGCTGCTGTTGCATCTGCATTTGGCCGGGCGACAGGAACGGCGGTCCGACCGTGCGCACGACGCGCTTGCTCGGGTCGGTGGTCGTCGCAGCCGGCGTCGAAGCCGCCGCCGTCGTATTCGGTTGCGTTGCGACGGCGGGCGCCGCGCCTCTGCTGCCCTGTTTCGGCGGCTGCGACAGCGTCTTTGCGGTCTGGTCGGTGACGACGATGTCGCCCTGTTCGAGGGTGGTCGCGTCGTCGGCGTTTTTCAGCGCTTCGCCCCAGCTCTGGCCTGCTTTGCGGCAGGAACAGCCGGCCGTCACTTCCTTGCGATAGCGATAGGCATTGGGCAGCGCGGTGTAGAGTTGTCCGGTATTCGACACCGCCTGATCCATGTCTTCGCCCGGATTGCGGAACGAGTAGAGCGCGACTTCGCTCGCCGGGCATAGTCGCTGGCAGGACTTTTCGTCGTCAGCGAAGCGGGTCGCATTGGTCGAATAAGAGATCGGAAAATAAAATCCGTCGCAGGTGCGGACGCAGACGGTATGGAAGGTGCCGGACGGCGCGCCGTCGCCGGTTGGATTGACGATGGTGCCGTTGCCGAACAACGCATCGAAGAAGTTGGCCGGGCCGGACTGTTGTGCGGCGGAAGCATATTGCGCGCCGCAATTGTTCTGCGCCAGGGCGCCGATCAGCGCGCGGCGCGGGCCGTCCTGCGCATCGCCGCCGCTTTTGAGTTGTTGCTCTTCGCTTGTCATGCGGTCGAGATTGCCGCGCATCTGCTGGATCGACGAAGTGATCGGCCCGCATTGCGGCGACAGCGCCGAGAACAAGGCGAAGAAGCCTTCGCCGGCGCAGCCTGCTTTGTGCGCCTGCGACACCGCGCGATCGAGATCGGCCTGCTGCTTGGCGATGGCGTCGTCGGCGCGCTTGATCTGTTCGGCGCGCGCCGGGTCGGCCGCGCCTTGATCGACCGACGCAAGCTGCGCCTGCAATCGCGCGCAGACCGGATTCGACGAAGCCTGGTTCGCGCCCGGCTGGCTCGCCGCCGGATTTGCGGCCGGCTGGCTTGCGGCGGGCTGGCTCGCCGCCGGCTGATTGGGCGGCGGCAGATATTGCTGTTGAACGCTCTGCGCCAATGCTGCGGTCGAGCCCAAGGTCAACGCGAACAGAGCTCCAAGCACACCTCGTGCGGCGGCGTGTTGCGCTATGGCCCGATTCAATGCGACGCACGGCCGCAAGGCCTTCGGCGCAATGGTTCGGCCTAAGCCGCTCGATTCATTGAGCATTGAGGGTTCCGGCCCCGGTTGATCGGGGGTTGCGGATCAAGCCCCGGAATGGTGGTTAAAATGTGAAGGCAGACTCTGTCAATCAGTCTGTCAATCGCGGCGGTTGCGGCGATGTCAGCGCGTCATCAGTTGGCGCTTATCAACTGGGCGTCGCTACTCGGCATCCGGCTGATTTTCCGGCCGCGCCTTGTCGAAAGCGGCGAGCTTGAGACAGGCAGCGTCGGCGGCGACGATCTTCGGGAACTTGTCGAGCGGCACTTTCAGCCGCCGCGCGTTGGCGACCTGCGGCACCAGGCAGGTGTCGGCAAGCGTGACCTCTTTGCCGCAGAGATAGGGGCCTTCACCAATCATCGCTTCGAGCGCCTCGAAGCCCGTTATCACCCAATGGTGATACCAGGTGTCGATCGTGCTCTGCTCCTGGCCCATGTCGCGCTTCAGGTAACGCAACGGGCTGGTATTGTTCAGCGGATGGATATCGCAGGCGATGAGCTCGGCCAGCGCGCGCACCTTGGCGCGCGCGATCGGATCCTTGGGCAGGAGCGGCGGCTGCGGATGCGTCTCGTCGAGATATTCGATGATGGCGAGCGACTGCGTCAGGATATCGCCGTGCGGTGTCACCAGCACCGGAACACGCATCTGCGGATTGATGGCGCGGAATTCCGGCCGCTTGTTGTGGCCGCCGTCCTTGATCAGATGGATCGGGATCGTGTCGTAGGCGATGCCTTTGAGATTCAGTGCGATGCGGACCCGGTACGCGGCCGACGAACGGAAATACGAATAGAGCTTCACGGTT
>DATHPQ010000075.1:0-28474 GCA_035483735.1 Xanthobacteraceae bacterium
GTCAGCATCCAGGCGGTGTCGCCGGAATTGGGCGTGCACTTTTCCAGAACCGTGGCGCTGCAGGCCGGCGGCGAGGGCGCCGCTGCCGGCGCTGCCGTATCAGCAGGGGCCGCGGCCGGGGCCGTGGTCGGCATCTGCGCGTAGGAGGATTGATAGGTCGGCAGGCTGAGCATGATCCCAAGCAGGATCGCGCCTGCACTGGCAATCAGTCCTGCACGGGAGAATCTCTTCAACGACATCTCTTCGACTCCTGTCCCTGGTGCTGTTTCTGGCTGCGTTTCTCAAAGCGCTGCGGCGTCGGTCTCGCCGGTGCGGATGCGCACGGCGTGATCGAGACCGAAGACGAAAATCTTGCCGTCGCCGATCTGGCCGGTCTTTGCCGCGGCGCTGATCGTGTCGATCACCCGGTCCACTTGATTGGATGGGACTGCGATTTCGATCTTGATCTTGGGCAGGAAGCTCACGGCATATTCGGCGCCGCGATAGATTTCCGTGTGGCCCTTTTGCCGGCCGTAGCCCTTTACTTCGGTGACGGTCAGTCCTTGAACGCCGATTTTGGTCAGAGCGTCGCGAACCTCATCGAGCTTGAACGGCTTGATGATCGCCATGACGATTTTCATTGATCTGTTCTCCCCGTCGCCCGATCGGGGTGCCGATCGAGCGAACACGACTATGCGGTAACTGCGGTGGAATCTGCCCCCGTCGCGGCGCCGCCGCGCGTTGGGTAATCAAGGGGCGTGCCAAATGGACCTCGGAGCGGAGGAAAGGCCCGGATTGCGCGTCAAGTGGGGCCCTGAACGCCCCGGTGGACCGGTCCGACGTGGAACCTTTTTCAATTCGAGCCGTGCAGAGTGATGCATCCCCATCGGCTGCCGCCCAATTATCAGACGGCATGCATAATAATTAAGCCAACGGTTGCCGCAGCAAAATAATCACCGCGAAGTGCGCCCAAAAAAGCGCCTAGAGGGCGTCGACGTCGGTTTCGCCGGTGCGGATTCGCAGCGCCTGGTCGATCGGAGTGACGAAGATCTTGCCGTCACCGATCTTGCCGGTCCTGGCGGCCGCGCCCATGACTGCAACCACTTCGTCGGTCTGCTCGGTGGAAACCGCGACTTCGACCCGGATTTTCGGCAAGAAATTTATCGCATATTCGGCACCGCGATAAATCTCGGTATGGCCCTTCTGCCGGCCATAGCCCTTCACCTCGGTGATGGTCATGCCGTGGACGCCGATCTTGAGCAGCGCATCACGGACTTCGTCGAGCTTGAACGGTTTGATGACGGCGGTGACGAGCTTCATTCGGTGTTCCGGTTTTCGGCCAGCGGCGTCTTTTTACGGCCAAGTAACGGCCAAGCCTGTTACGGCCAAGCCTGTTACGGCCAAGCCTGCAGTCGGGTGGGATGCACAGCTTAGCGGCATCGCCGCCGCGTTTTAAGCCACGCGCTGCATTTTTAAGTCGACGCATCCGGCAAGGGAGTTCCATCGCCTAACCCGGCTTCTTGGTCCGCAGCCGCAACAGTCCTTCCTGCGCGACCGACGCCACGAGTGTTCCATCGGCAGAGAAAATCAGCCCGCGGGCAAAGCCGCGCGAGCCGCCGAGATTGGGGCTGTCCTGCGTGTAAAGCAGCCACTCGTCGGCACGGAACGGCCGGTGAAACCACAGCGCATGATCGAGGCTCGCCGCCATGATGTCGTCGCTGAACACGGTGCGGTGGTGCGGGATCAGCGCCGAGTCGAGCAGCGTCATATCGGAAGCATAGGCCAGCACGCATTGATGGATGGCCGGCTCGTCTGGCAACTTTCCGGTCGCGCGAAACCAGACATTGAATAGGCCGTCCTTCGACGCCTCCCCGAGATAGCGGCCATATTCGACCAATCGCAGCTCGATCGGGCGCTCGCGCTCGTAATAGCGCCGCACCGGCTCAGGCATCAGCGGCAGGATATTCTTTCGCATCTCGGCGTCGGTCGGCAGCGAATCCGGCTTTGGCACGTCCGGCATTTCGAACTGATGCGACAGGCCTTCTTCGATGCCCTGAAACGACGCCGACATCGAGAAGATGGCGTGGCCGTGCTGGATGGCGACGACGCGCCGCGTCGTGAAGCTCTTGCCGTCGCGAATACGGTCAACCTCGTAGATGATCGGCACTTTGGGATCGCCACCGAGCAGAAAATACGCATGCAGCGAATGCGGCGGCCGCAACGTCACGTCGTCGACGGTGCGGCAGGCGGCGACCAAGGCCTGGCCGATGACCTGGCCGCCAAACACCCGCTGCCAGCTCGATTGCGGCGAGCGGCCGCGAAACAGATTCAGTTCGAGTGTTTCGAGATTGAGAATGTCGATCAGGTCTTGGACGGCAGAGGCCATTTTTGTCCCCTCGCGCCGGCATAATCGGCCGTTGACATCTTTGCATACGGGATCGCGGGCGGGGTCAAGTCCGCCGGGAATCTGCGAAGAATCCACCAAGAATCCGTCAGGAAACCGTCAGGATAGGGCAGGGTTGCCGCGCCGGCCGGCATGCTAGAATGATGGGATCATGACCGGGAACAACGTAAACAAGATCGATGTGCTGATCGCAGGCGGGGGCTTTGCCGGCCTCACGCTTGCCATTGCGTTGCGCAAGGCGCTCGGGCCGTCTTTCGCCGTGACAGTAGCCGATCCGGCGCTGGTTGCGAATTACGCCAAGGACGAGCGCGCCTCCGCGATCGTTGCCGGCGCGCGTCGGCTCTACACCACGATCGGCGTTTGGGAGGATGTCGCCGAACAGGCGCAGCCGATCCTCGACATGGTGGTCACCGACAGCAAGCTCGGCGACGCGGTGCGGCCGGTCTTTCTCGCTTTCTCCGGCGATGTCGAGCCGGGCGAGCCGTTCGCCCATATGATCGAGAACCGCTATCTCGTCGAAGTACTGGCGCGGAAAGCCAAGGCCGACGGCATCGATTTGCGCTCGTCGGCGGTTCGCAAAGTCAGTCATGACAGCGAAACTGCCACCGTCGAGCTTGCTGACGGCACGGCGCTGCACACGCGCCTCGTCGTCGCCGCCGACGGCGCGCGCTCCGCGATCCGGCAGAATGCCGGCATCGCCACCCACGGCTGGAATTACGGCCAGTCGGCGATCGTTATCAATGTCGGGCACGAGCGCGATCATCAAGGCCGGGCGGAAGAGCATTTTCTGCCGGCGGGGCCGTTCGCGATCCTGCCGCTCAAAGGGCGGCGGTCATCGATCGTGTGGACCGAGACAGCGCAAGATGCGCAACGTATCGTCGCCCTGCCGGACGATGCTTTCCACGCCGAGCTTGAGCAGCGTTTCAAGTTGCAGCTTGGCGAGATCAAAGTTCTCGGCGCGCGCCGGGTCCATCCGCTCGGCTTCTTCGTTGCGCGTTCGTTCATCGCCGGGCGCATCGCGCTGATCGGCGACGCCGCCCACGTCATTCATCCGATTGCGGGACAGGGCTTGAATATGGGCCTGAAGGATGTCGCGGCGCTCGCCGAGGTGATCGTCGATGCCGCGCGTCTCGGCCTCGACCCTGGCGCTGCAAATGTGCTTGAGCGCTATCAGCGCTGGCGCCGCTTCGACACCATGACGATGGGTTTGGCCACCGATGGGTTGAACCGGCTGTTCTCCAACCGCTCCGATGTGTTGCGGCTGGTTCGCGATGTCGGACTCGGCCTGGTCGAGCGTGTGCCCAACCTCAAGCGGCTCATGATACGGGAAGCCGCCGGGCTGGTCGGCGAAGTGCCCAAATTGCTGCGTGGTGAGGTGCTATAGTCCTGCAATTCCTTGATCCGCCAAATCTTCGGTCAGGTCTTCGGTCGAGTCTTCGGTCAAGTTTTCGCCTTTCTGCGTGAATCAAAAATGGCTTTCAATCATATCGCGGTCATCGGTGCCGGAGCCTGGGGCACCGCATTGGCACTGACCTGCGCGCGCGCGGGCCGCAAAGTCACGCTATGGGAACACGATCCCGCCAATGCCGCGCAGCTCGCGACCAAGCGCGAGAGCCTCTATCTCCCCGGCATGCGCCTCGACGAGGGCATCGCCGTCGTCCGCGATCTGGCCGAAGCGGCGCGGGCTGACGCGCTTCTCCTCGTCGTGCCCGCGCAACATGTGCGCTCGGTCACCTCGGCGCTCAAGCCGCTCCTCGTCGCGCACACGCCCTTGATCGTCTGCGCCAAGGGCATTGAGCGCGGCAGCAAGAAATTCATGAGCGAGGTGATCGCCGAATGCGCACCGGATGCTGTGCCGGCGATCTTGTCCGGCCCCAGTTTTGCCCGCGATGTCGCGCGCGGCATGCCGACGGCGGTGACGTTGGCGGCGAACGACGGCGAACTCGCCGCCGAGCTCGCGCAAGCGGTGAGCTCGGCGACTTTCCGGCCGTATCATTCAAGCGATGTGCGCGGCGTCGAGATCGGCGGCGCCGCCAAGAACGTGCTCGCCATTGCCGCCGGCATCGTGTCGGGCCGTGGCCTCGGCTACAGCGCCACCGCCGCGCTGACCACGCGCGGCTTCGCCGAACTCGTCCGTTTCGGCAGAGCCTGCGGCGGAAAGCCGGAAACCATGACGGGGCTTTCCGGGCTCGGCGATTTGATCCTGACCTGCACCAGTCCGCAGTCGCGCAATTTCACGTTCGGCCTTAATCTCGGCCAAGGCAAAAAGCCCGATGAGATCCATCGCGCCACGGGCCTGGCCGAAGGCACGTTCA
Source organism: Xanthobacteraceae bacterium (assembly GCA_035483735.1). Lineage (GTDB taxonomy): Bacteria > Pseudomonadota > Alphaproteobacteria > Rhizobiales > Xanthobacteraceae > BOG-931. The sequence goes on from DATHPQ010000075.1 coordinate 4,699, forward strand.
CCGCGCCGGTGCTGCTCGAAATGGCGCGCGATCTGGCCGTCGACATGCCGATCTCGTCCGCGGTGGCGGCCGTCATTGCCGGCCAGATGAGCGTGGATGCCGCCATCGAGTCATTGCTGGCGCGTCCGTTGCGGGCTGAAGAATAAAACGGAGAAGCGCAAATGGCGCACTGGTTGTTGAAGACGGAGCCCGAGGAGTTTTCCTGGGACATGCAGGTCAAGCGCGGCGCCAAAGGCGAGACCTGGAGCGGGGTGCGCAATTTCACTGCGCGCCGGCATCTCAAGGAGATGAAAAACGGCGACACGTTTTTCTTCTATCACACCGGCGGCGAGAAACAGGTCGTGGGCATCGGCGAAGTGACTAAGGAGGCCTATGCCGATCCGACCGCGAAAGCCAGCGAGCCTTGGGTCGCAGTGACGACCAAGGCGGTCGAACCATTTGCGAAGCCCGTGACACTCGCTGCGATCAAGGCGGAAGCGAAGCTCAAAGGCATGGCGCTGGTGAAATATGCCCGGCTGTCGGTCCAGCCGGTGACGGCCGAGGAATGGAAGATCGTCTGCAAGATGGGCGGTGTGAAAGGCTGACGCAACGCGCTTTGGCGCGATGCCACAGCGCGAGTCCCGACAGGCCGATACGACAAACGGATAATTCGTCTGATCTTGTCGTCTGTCGGCCGGGCGTCGCATAATGGAGCTTAAGGAAACGCCTTTGGGCATGATGCCGCGGCCTGATTTTGATCCAGATCATTGTCGACGCGGACACATTCATTCCCAATCAATAACCGGGCCGCGGCGGCGATCTGCCGGATCGGCTGAGTGCGCGTGGAGGACGAGATGTCGGAAAAAATTTACGAAGTGCCGGCCGGGTGGAGCAAACGAGCGCTGATCAACGATGCCGACTACAAGAAAATGTACGCGCAGTCGCTTGCCGATCCCAACGGCTTCTGGGCCGAGCAGGCCAAGCGCCTGCACTGGATGAAGCACTTCACCAAGGTCAAGGACACGTCGTTCGCGCCTAACAACGTCTCGATCAAATGGTTCGAGGATGGCGCGCTCAACGTCGCCTATAATTGTATCGATCGTCATCTGCACGGCCGCGGCAACCAGACCGCGATCATCTGGGAAGGCGACGATCCGAAAGATTCAAAGCACATCACCTATAAAGAGCTGCACGACGAGGTCTGCCGCTTCGCCAACATCTTGCGCAACCGCAACGTCAAGAAGGGCGACCGCGTCACCATCTACATGCCAATGATTCCGGAAGCGGCTTACGCCATGCTCGCCTGCGCACGCATCGGCGCCGTTCATTCCGTGGTGTTCGGCGGCTTTTCGCCGGATTCGCTTGCCGGCCGCATCGAAGACTGTAAGTCGAACGTCGTCATCACCGCCGACGAAGGCTTGCGCGGCGGCCGCAAGGTGCCGCTGAAGGCCAATACCGATGCGGCAATCGCAAAAGTCGGCGGCGTCGATTTCGTCATCGTCGTCAAGCGCACCGGTGCGCCGGTGAACATGGATCCGGTGCGCGACGTTTGGTACCACGAAGCAAAAGAGGTGGTGACGGCGGATTGTCCCTGCGCGGAAATGAACGCCGAGGACCCGCTGTTCATCCTTTATACGTCAGGTTCGACCGGCAAGCCGAAGGGCGTGCTGCACACCACCGCTGGCTATCTGCTCTACACGGCGATGACCCACCAATACGTCTTCGATTATCACGACGGCGACATCTATTGGTGCACGGCGGATGTCGGCTGGGTCACCGGCCACAGCTACATCGTCTATGGGCCGCTGGCGAACGGCGCCACCACGCTGATGTTCGAGGGCGTGCCGAATTATCCGACCAATTCGCGGTTCTGGGAAGTGATCGACAAGCACAAGGTCAATACTTTCTACACCGCGCCGACCGCGATCCGCGCCTTGATGCAGGCGGGTGACGAGCCGGTGAAAAAGACCTCGCGTGCGTCGCTGCGGCTGCTCGGCTCGGTCGGCGAGCCGATCAATCCCGAAGCCTGGGAATGGTATCACCGCGTCGTCGGCGACGGCCGCTGTCCGATCGTCGATACCTGGTGGCAGACCGAAACCGGCGGCATCCTAATCACGCCGCTGCCGGGCGCGACGCGGCTCAAGCCTGGCTCGGCGACACGGCCGTTCTTCGGCATCATTCCCGAAATCGTCGACGCCGAAGGCAAAGTTTTGCAGGGCGCGGTGGGCGGCAATCTGTGCATCGCCGATTCCTGGCCCGGCCAGATGCGCACGGTCTATGGCGATCACCAGCGCTTCGTCGAAACCTATTTCAGCGCCTATCCCGGCAAATATTTCACCGGCGACGGCTGCCGGCGCGACGAGGACGGCTATTACTGGATTACCGGCCGCGTCGATGACGTGATCAATGTTGCGGGCCACCGGCTCGGCACTGCAGAAGTGGAATCGGCGCTGGTCGCGCATCCGAAAGTCTCGGAGGCCGCCGTCGTCGGTTATCCGCACAACATCAAGGGCCAGGGCATCTATGCCTATGTCACCTTGATGGCCGGCGAGCAGCCGAGCGAAAATCTGCGCAAGGAACTGGTGCAATGGGTGCGCACGGAAATCTCGCCGATCGCCGCCCCCGATCTCCTTCAATTTGCCCCAGGTCTGCCGAAGACCCGCTCCGGCAAGATCATGCGCCGCATCCTGCGCAAGATCGCCGAGGACGAATATGGCAATCTCGGCGACACCTCGACGCTCGCCGATCCGGCGGTGGTCAACGACCTCGTCGACAACCGGCAGAACAAGCGAAGCGCCTGAGTGTGGCTGCAGAGTCTTGCGCTCGGCCGCTGACGGTACGGATAGACCGCCCGCTTAAGCTTGGGCCCGCCCGGCTGTAACTCCGGCGTAAATTCAACGGGATGGTCCCTGTCTCATCCGGACCACACCTGCCGAAAAATTTGCGAAAACTTCACTGCCGGAGCCGCATAGTACTGAAGGCCGGCTGCCGTTTCCGCTAAAGTGGATTCCGGCTGGTTGACCCGCCGGGGGCGGGGCTTTGGGGCTTTCCGCAGTAGGGAATTGAACATGCGAGGGAAAACTTTGATCGCGGCCGCGCTGGCGGCCATCGTCGCGTTCGCGTTCGCGCCGAAACCGGCTCAGGCTCACGGCGATCTCGTCTCGGTACGCGAGAGCTACATGCCGGGAACCATCGTCATTCGCACCAACGAGCGTGCGCTCTATTACTTCGTCGGTTCCGGCCAGGCGCTGCGTTATCCGGTCGGTGTCGGCCGTCTGGGCATGCAATGGTCAGGCACGGCCTTTATCGACGGCAAATACGTCCGGCCGGCCTGGTCGCCGCCGGATTCGATTCGCTCCGACTATCGCAAGCTGCCGCCGGTGGTGCCGGGTGGCTCGCCGCAGAACCCGATGGGTGTCGCGGCAATGACGCTGTCGGGTGGCGGCCAATACGCCATCCACGGCACCAACAACGAAGGCTCGATCGGCCATTTCGTGTCGCATGGCTGCATCCGTATGCACAACGCGGATATCCAGGATCTGTACAGCCGCGTCACGGTCGGCACGCGGGTTGTGGTCACGCAGTAATTCGGCGTTGGGGACCGGTCGTTCCGGTCCCCAATTCGCATTCCGGCATTTTTGAATTTTGTCGCCGCTGCGGCTGGCTGCCGTGGCGAAGCCGGGGCGTCGGCCGCGAGACGCGGCTGCCTTTTGCCCCTTAAAAATCCGAGATCAGGCCGTTGATTTCCCAGTCACCGTAGCGGGCCGGGTCGAGGCCGCCGCGGCCGGCGACCTCCTTGGGCGTTTCGGCCTTCTCGCGGTCGTGCTCGGCGCGGCGCGCTGTGGCTTCGGCCAGCGCCCGTTCGGCCGCCGGCGGCAAATGGCGCTTTCCAGGGTTTTCAGGCTTGCCCGCGTCGTCTGCGGGCAAAGGCCAAATCTGAGGAGAGGTCTGGTCGGTTGGCATCAGCCCAGACTTGGCGTAGCCCAGTACAGGATTCAAGAAGGAATTTTTTCGTAATGAAAGGCGCGCGTAAGCCGCAATCGGCTTCTCCCGGCCAATCGGGCCAAATAGCCGACCAGGTGCCGGGCCTCCCCGCCCGGCGGATCGCGGCCGACATCGTCGATGGCGTATTGCGCCACCACCGGGCTCTGGACGAGCTTCTCGACGGCACGCGCGAGCTCACGGCCCTCGAGGATCGCGACCGCGCGCTGGTCCGCGCTTTGGTCGCCGTCGTGCTGCGACGGCTCGGCACGCTCCGGCATCTGCTCAGCGCCTTTCTCGATCGCGGTCCGCCGCAAGTGCCGCGGGTCGAGAGCGCGCTTCTGCTCGGCGCCGCGCAAATCCTCTTTCTCGACGTGCCGGATCATGCCGCGGTCGATCTTTCCGTGCGCTTGGTGCAGGCAGACCGGAATGCCGCACGGTTTGCCGGCCTCTGCAATGCGGTGCTGCGGCGGGTGACGCGCGAGGGCAAAGAGCGTCTCGCCGCGCTCGATACGTCTCTTCTCGACACGCCGGACTGGTTGATGGCGCGCTGGAGCGAGAGATATGGCGCGGCGACCGCGCGTGCGATCGCGACTGCCAACGGCATCGAACCCGCGCTCGATCTCACGGTGAAGGACGACCCGCAATATTGGGCGCAACAACTCGGCGGTCGTGTGCTGCCGACCGGCACGGTGCGCATGATTGCGCATGGCGTGGTCACCGCGTTGCCGGGCTTCGCCGAAGGCGCCTGGTGGGTTCAAGATGCTGCCGCCGCGCTGCCGGCGCGCTTGCTCGGCGACGTGCGCGGGCGCCGTGTCGCCGATCTCTGCGCCGCGCCGGGCGGCAAGACCGCGCAGCTTGCGGCCGCCGGCGCTCATGTCACCGCGCTCGATCGCGCGCCGGCGCGGCTTAAGCGGCTGCAAGACAATCTCGCGCGGTTAAAGCTGACAGCTGAGCTTGTCTGCGCCGATGTTGCCGAATGGACGTCCGAGCCGTTCGATGCGGTTCTTCTCGATGCGCCATGCTCCTCGACCGGAACCATCCGCCGCCACCCTGACGTGCCTTGGCTCAAGCGCCCGGACGATGTCACCGCGCTTGCCGGCGTGCAGCGCCGCCTGATCGAACGCGCGGCGGGCCTGACCAAGCCGGGCGGCACGCTGATCTATTGCACCTGTTCGCTAGAACCTGAGGAGAACGAGAGCATCGTCGCCGCACTGCTGGCGAGCGATCCGAGCGTGCGGCGCGCGCCCTTCACCGCCGCCGAATTGTTTGGCCAGAACGAGTTCATATCTGTGGATGGGGACCTGCGCACCCTGCCATGCCAGCTTCCCGACGCTGATCAGCGATTCACCGGGCTTGATGGCTTCTATGCGGCCCGGCTGGTAAAACAGTAAGGAAATCAAGCTGATTCGGTAGTTGGCCGTCGAGCCTTCAGTTCGTTATGGTCCGGCGCGCGGGGCGATTTGCGCAGCCGCGCCCGCAAAAGGGGGCAAACGGGTCGATGTCGCGCGTTGCAGTCGCGAACCATGCGAAGCTTTCCTGGCTCCTGATTCGCGGCGCCCTACGCCGGGTGACCGGCCGTGCCAACGGCCATCCCTTCCTGCGCTGGCCGCTGGTGCCGCTGCGCACCGATCGTCTCTTGATCGCGCCGCCGGATCTGCGCACGGCAGATGCCACGCGCGCGAGCGAAATCTATTCCGGCCGTTTCACCTTTGCCGGCAAGGTCGTGATCTGCGACGGCCGTTCCATTTTCGAAATGGAGCCGCCGTCCGACGACTGGGCGGTGGCGCTGCTCGGGTTCGGCTGGCTGCGGCATCTGCGCGCCGCCGACTCGGCCATCACGCGGGCCAATGCGCGCGCGCTGGTCGACGAATGGATCGCGCTGCAAGGCTCCTGGCATTCGATCGCGTGGCGTCCCGATGTGCTGTCGCGCCGCATCATCTCCTGGCTCAGCCAATCCACGCTCGTCCTGCAAGATACTGACGCGCGCTTCTACCGCCGCTTCCTGCGCAGCCTCGTCCGCCAGGTGCGCTACCTTCGCCATACCGCGGGCGACGCGCGCCGCGGCATCGATCGCATGCAGGCGGTGGTCGCGCTCAGTTATGCCGCGCTGTGCATTGCCGGCCAGGCGCGCCATATCAAGGCGACGACCGAGCGGCTCACGCACGAAATCGAACGACAGATCCTTCCCGACGGTGGCCATATCAGCCGCGATCCGGGCGCGATCATCGAAATCCTGATCGAATTCCTGCCGCTGCGACAGGCTTTCACCGCGCGCAACATCGCCCCGCCGCAGGCGCTGCTCAACGCCATCGATCGCATGATGCCGATGCTGCGCTTCTTCCGCCATTCGGAAGGAAGCTTCGCGCATTTCAACGGCATGGGCGCGACGCCGGGCGGCCTGCTCTCGACCTTACTCGCTTATGACGAGACGCACGGCACGCCGTTCTCCAACGCCCCGCATTCGGCCTATCAGCGGCTCGAGGCTCATGGCGCGGTGCTGATCATGGATACCGGACGCGCACCGCCGATCGAAATGAGCCTCGACGCCCATGCCGGCTGCCTGTCGTTTGAGTTTTCGTCGCCGAAGCAGAGCCTCATCATTGTCAATTGCGGTATGCCGGCGACGGGCCGCGAAAACTGGCGGCAAATCGCGCGTTCGACCGCGGCGCACTCCGCGGTCACTTTCAACGACGTGTCGTCGGCGCGCTTCGTCGAAATGGCGACGTTCAAGCGCATGCTCGGCGGCTCGCCGATGCTCGGCGGTCCGCGGCATGTGGCGGTCACGCGCGAAGAAGCGCCCGACGCCATCGTGCTGCGGGCGGCGCATGATGGCTATGCCGACCGTTTCGACATCGTGCATGAGCGCGTCTTGATGCTGGCCGCCGACGGCACGCGGCTCGACGGCGAAGATGTGTTTCTCGACGCCAATGGCGACCCGCAAGTGCGCACCGATCAAGATGCCTTCGCGGTGCGCTTTCATCTGCACCCGATGGTGAGGGCGACGCGGCTGTCTGACGGCCACGGCGTCATGCTGATGATGCCGAACAAGGAGCTCTGGACTTTCAGCGCCCATGAGGACCAAGTAGAGCTCGAAGACAGCGTCTATCTCGCCGGCAGCGAAGGGCCGCGGCGGACGTCGCAGATCGTCATCCGCGGCCATGCTCGCAGCGCGTCGCGCGTGCAATGGAGCTTGCAACAGGCGCCGGCGGGCGCGTTCGTCGGCACCGGCTCGACACGCCGCGCCCGCGAGGACGAACCGAGATTGCCGTTATAACGAGAGACTGCTGTCGTAAGAATCTGGGAGCATCATGACCGAACATCTCCGCCGCGCCGCCCGCGCCCTCATTTCCGTCTCCGACAAGACCGGCATGGTCGACTTCGCGCGCGCGCTGTCTGGGCTCGGCATCGATCTCATCTCGACCGGTGGCACCCGCAAGGCGCTCGCCGATGCGGGGCTCAAGGTGATCGATGTCAGCGATCTCACCGGCTTTCCGGAAATGATGGACGGCCGAGTCAAGACGCTGCATCCGGCGGTGCATGGCGGTCTGCTCGCGATCCGCAACAATCCGCTGCATGTCGAAGCGATGCAGGCGCATCTGATCAAGCCGATCGATATTCTCGTGGTGAATCTTTATCCGTTCGAAGACACCGTCGCGCGCAAGGCCGATTTCGCGACCTGTATCGAAAACATCGACATCGGCGGCCCGGCCATGATCCGCGCCGCCGCCAAGAACCACGACGACGTCGCGGTGGTGGTCGATACGGGCGATTATGCGGCGCTGCTCGACGAGTTGATGCAACACAAAGGAATGACGACGCTGGCCTTGCGGCGAAGGCTCGCCGCCAAGGCCTATGCGCGCACTGCAGCCTATGATGCGGCGATTTCGAATTGGTTTGCCGGTGAGCTCGGCGAAATCGCCCCCAACTATCGCGCCTTCGGCGGCCGGCTGATCGAGAAGTTGCGCTACGGCGAGAACCCGCACCAGGCGGCAGCGTTCTATCGCACGCCGGACGACCGCTTCGGTGTGGCGACGGCGCAGCAGGCGCAGGGCAAGCAGCTCTCCTACAACAACATCAACGATACCGATGCGGCCTTCGAATGCGTCGCCGAATTCGATCCGGCGCGCACGGCGGCTTGCGCCATCATCAAGCACGCCAATCCGTGCGGCGTCGCAGAAGGCGAGACCTTGGTCGACGCCTATCGCAAGGCGCTCGCCTGCGACGCCACATCGGCTTTCGGCGGTATTGTCGCGCTCAATCGCAGGCTTGATGCCGAAGCCGCGCGCGCCATCACTGAAATCTTCACCGAAGTCATCATCGCGCCGGACGCGACCGAAGAGGCTATCGCCATTGTCGGCGCCAAAAAGAATTTGCGGCTTCTGCTTGCCGGCGGTCTGCCCGATCCGCGCGCATCGGGGCTCGCTGCGAAAACCGTCGCCGGCGGTTTACTGGTGCAGACGCGCGACAACGCTGTGGTCGACGATATGGACTTGCGCCCGGTGACAAAACGCGCGCCGACCAATGCCGAGCTGCGTGACCTGCGTTTCGCCTTTCGTATCGCCAAGCACGTCAAGTCGAACACCATCGTCTATGCCAAGGACCTGGCGACGGTCGGCATCGGCGCTGGTCAGATGAGCCGCGTCGATGCCGCCCGCATCGCCGCGCGCAAGGCGCAGGACGCCGCGAAGGAAGCCGGCCTCAAGGAGCCTGCGACCAAGGGCTCGGTGGTTGCGTCGGATGCGTTCTTTCCGTTTGCCGACGGTCTTCTCGTCGCCGTCGAAGCTGGCGCCACGGCGGTGATTCAGCCGGGTGGATCAATGCGCGACAACGAAGTGATCGAGGCGGCTGACGCCCACGGCATTGCCATGGTGCTGACCGGTACTCGGCATTTCCGGCACTAAAGCACGATCCCGAAAAGCATGCCCTTGGACGTGATCCGAGGGTGGACACCGGTTGTCGGAAAAGATCATGCTCAAACAAAAACCACGCGTCCGCAAAACGAAATGGCCGGGACAGACCCGGCCATAACGAAACACGTTCAAAAACGTTCTATCTAACCAGGATCAAACCGAAGCGGTGATCCACTGCTCGAGCTTCTGCTTCGGCGCGGCGCCGACCTGGCGCGAGGCGAGCTGGCCGTCCTTGAACAGCATCAGCGTCGGGATCGACATGATGCCGTATTTCGACGCAACACCGGGGTTCTCGTCGACATTGAGTTTGACGATCTTGACCTTGCCGTTGAGCGAATGGGAAATCTCTTCCAAAGCCGGTGCGATCATGCGACAGGGGCCGCACCATTCCGCCCAAAAATCCACAACTACCGGGCCGCTCGCCTTGAGCACGTCGGCTTCGAACGTGGCATCCGTGACTTTCTCGACCATGAAAAACCTCGTCTTTTTGGGGAATCGGCGACCCTGGGCTGATCAACGTAGGAACGGGGGTCTTAAGCGTCAAGACACCCTTCACTGGAGCGTGACAGGTTTAAGTTAGAACTTTGCAAAGGACTGCTTCGAGCGCCGCATCCATGGCTTTGGCGGGGACCTCGAGCAAAAGCGGCCCGCCGGTGAAAACGAGCGCCGCGCGTATGGTCTTGCCGGCATAGAGACGGCCGAGCACCGCGCGGTAAAGCGCAAGCTGGGTAACATAGTGCGGCGGCACGTCTTCGAGCGTCCGCGGCACGATACCGTCGGTTTTGTAATCGGCAATGAGGACGGTATCGCCGGCGAAGGACAGGCGATCCACCTGTCCGGCCACTTCAAGCGGCGCGGCGCCATCGCGCGGGACGTGGCCGATAATCGGCACTTCAGGACGGCTGCCTGGCGTGAAGATTTCGGCGAAGTCTTTGTTGTCGAGAACGGCCGACATTTGCCGCGCAATCTCGGCGCGCTCGGCCGGCGAGAAATCCTTGGCGGTGCGCGCGAGAAAACGTTCGATCGCATCCGCGCGCCGCTCCGGTGGGATGTCGGGCAAGGACTGCATCAGCCGATGCACGATACGCCCGCGCTCCATGGCCTTGCGGCGCGCGGTGGCAGAGGCGCCGGGCTGGGTGAAGCGTGCGATATCTTCGTCGAAGGCCACCGACGGCGAAAGCGGCCCGACGCGCGGCGTTTCAGGCGCGGCGCGTTGACGAAGCCAAGCCGGAACCTCCGGCCGATCCGGTCTTTGCAAGGCAGGAGCTGCTTCCCGCCGCTCGGCCACGGGATTAGTCCCGGTCCGGTAGCGCAAGACTTTGTCCTCGCCGTCGCTCTCCTCGACCAGGAACGGCTTGAGCGGCTCGCACACCAGATCGTACCAGCAGCCGTCCGGCCGCCGCTTGTCGCCTTGCGCGCCGCAGACGATCAGGCGATCGGCGGCGCGCGTCATCGCCACGTAGAGCAGACGCCGATATTCATCTGCAGCTTCGCGCTGTGCATCTTGCCGGGCTGCTGCCGCGGCCGGCGGATCGTCGGCCTTGCGGGTCACCCAGATCACAGCACTGCCGGGAAGCTCGAGCAGCCGCGGCGGCCGCGGACCGGCTGGCGGCGTCATCGTGTCGGCCAGAAAAACGATCGGCGCTTCGAGGCCCTTGGCGCCATGCACGGTCATTACCCGCACTTCGTCGCGGGCGATTTCCATATCGCGCTTCACCTCGGCGCGTGCCTCGCGCAGCCAGGCCATGAAGCCTTGCAGCGAAGGTGTCTCGCGCCGCTCGTATTCGATCGCGAGATTGAGAAATTCGTCGAGCGCGTCATTGGCCTCGGCGCCGAGCCGGGCGAGGAAATGCTGCCGCGCGCCATCGGCGCCGAGAATTTTTCCGTAGAACGCAAACGGCGTCTCGCGCCGCGCGGCCTCGGCGAATCTGTCCAGCTTGGCCTGCGCCGATGCCGCTACGAGTTCGCCTTCGGCCGCCTTGCGCTTGAGCGCCTCGCGCAGCGACAAGCGGCCACGGTCGTAGGCCACGGCAAAAAGATCATCGTCGGAGAAGCCGAACAGCGGGCTGCGCAGCACCGTCGCCAGCGCCAGATCGTCCTGCGGCAACAATAGCGCGTCGGCAAGCGCCATCAGATCCATCACCGCGATATGCTCGGTGAGAATGAGCCGGTCGGCGCCGGCAACCTCGACATGTTCGTTCTTGAGCGCGCGGATGACGGCTTCGAACAATTCGCCGCGTTGGCGCACCAGAACGAGAATGTCGCCATAACGCGCGGCGCGGCGATCGATGCCGACCGGCTCACCGCTCTCGACCATGCGCCGCACCACACGCGCGATGCGCTTGGCAAGTTTCACCCGCGGGCTGGTCTCGCTGACGGTGTCGAACGGCGCGTCCCAGCCTTCGATATCGGCGCGTTCGTCGGGCTCGGTCGGCTGCCAGATTTCGACTTGGCTCGGCGGCGCGTCCGGCAGCGCGATATGCGGCGGAAAACCATCGGTGTCGGACGAAACGCTTGCCGCGACGAGCTTGTCCTTGAACACTTCGTCGACAGCCGCGAGCACGCTCGCGCCGGAACGAAACGAATGCTTGAATTCCTTGAACACGAATTTGAGCCCACCGTGACTGTGCGCGCGCTCGAAGAAGCTCCGCATCTGCGCGAATTCGCGCGGCGCGGCGTTCTGGAACGAATAGATCGACTGCTTCTCGTCGCCGACCGCGAAAATCGTGCGGGTGCCGAGATGCACGCCGGCGCCGGCGGTGAATTCCGCCACCAATTGCCGGACGATCTGCCACTGCTTGTGGCTGGTATCCTGCGCCTCGTCGATCAGCAGATGGTCGATGCCGAGATCGAGCTTGTAATGCACCCAGGCGGCATCGACATTGCTCAGGAGTGCGAGCGTCTTGTCGATCAGGTCGTCGTAATCGACCAAGCCGCGCCGCTCTTTCTCGCTGTGATAGCGCGTCAAGACATCATAGGTCACGGTCAGCAGCGCAGCGGACCGGTCGCGGCAGGTGACGGCGCGCAGCCTTTGCAAGAGAGCGCCGACACGCTCTTGTTCTTCGATCAAACGTTCGGTCAGTCTCGGATCCTTGATGGCCTTGGTCGCAATGGATTTCCGCGGCGTGCGCTCGTTCGCGGTGAAAAAGATATCGAGATAAGTCTCGACGCGGTCGGCGCGCGGCAGCGCGGCGAGCTGATTGAAGCGTTCGGCCTGCTCGATGTCGGTCTTATTGCCCCGCGCCAAGGTGGCGGCGACCGCAGCCCATTCCGCGGGCGCAATAGCGGAATCCGCGAAAAACTCGTTCTCGACGCTGTCGCGGCTCGTCGTGGGCTCGATGCCGAGGGCGCGCGAAAGAGCCGCAATCGCGGGCGCAACGTCGCCTTCCCGCATCACCCAACGCGCGATCGTGTCACGCCGGCCGATGGCGGTGCGAATGACCTCGCGAAATGTCTGGTCTGCGGCGGCCGTCATCGCGACGGCGAGCGCGCAGCCGAGCGGGCTCTGCGGATTGCGCGCGCCGTCGAGCAGCACGTGCAGCGTGATCTGTTCGAGAAGCTGGGTCTGCTGCGCCTCGTCGAGCACCGTGAAACGGGCAGCGACATTGGCCTCGAACGGGAACTGATGCAGGAGCTGGGTGCAGAACGCGTGGATGGTCTGGACTTTCAGCCCGCCGGGCGTTTCCAGTGCGCGCGCGAACAGCCGCCGCGCCGCGGTGCGCTGGCGCGCGTCGCTTGCGATGCCGGAACCTTCGTGGATCGCCTTGTCGAGGGCCGTATCGTCAAGCGTGGTCCATGTCGCAAGCGTATCGAAGACACGCTTGGCCATATTCGCCGCAGCCGCCTTGGTGAAAGTGATGCAGAGGATTTTTTCCGGCGCGACGCCGTCGAGCAGGAGGTTGATCACCCGCTGCGCCAGCACATGGGTCTTGCCTGAGCCGGCATTGGCGGCGACCCAGGCCGACGCGTCCGGCGCCGCGACCGCGCGCTGTAGCTCGCGCACTTGCGGCGGAATGTCGTCCGCGGTCCTCATTCGCTGCCTCCGAGATCGTCATCGCGGCCGGCCGACCATTCCTTCACCCGCGCCAGATGGTCGTAGTCGCCGTAATGCGTCGTCCACATCGGATGGACTAGCGAACGGTATGGCTCCTTGTCGCTGTCGAAGCGCTGGGCGAGCACGGTGAGCTTTTGCAGTGCCCGCTCGGCATGGCTGTCCGGCGTACCTTCCTTGAATTCCACTTCGACATATCTGCCCGGCGGCTCACCGCCTTTGAGCAACACGTAGGCGATCTCAGCGACCGAAGCTCCGCGCGGGATCGCCTCGAAGCCGCCGTGGCGCAGCATGGCGGCTTCGAGCGTGAGCTGCGGCGCAAGTCCGGTACGCACCTGCTTTTCGCTGCGCGCCGATCCGGTCTTGTAGTCGAGGATGACGTAGCGCCCGTCGGCATCGCGCTCGATGCGGTCGGCGACGCCGCGGAGCTTGAATGTGCCTTCCGCAAGCGGAATATGAATCTCGCCGCGAATTTCGGCCTCGATGGCGGCAATGGAAGGGCGGCGCGCGGCGTCCCAGCGCGCGAACCAATGCGCGATGCGGAGAAAGCGCGGCCACCAGAACGCGCGCGCTTCGGGAAAATCGTCGAGCGCTGAGAAATGCGGCTGGCCAAGCGCGATGATTTCCGCTGCCGGATCGGCGGGAAGGTTTTTGGCATAAAGCCTGGTGAAATCGCCGACGGCGGCATGAATGATCGTGCCGCGCTCGGCCGCACCGGGCGGAGTGTCGACGGCATCGAGCGGACGCAGACGCAGAATATGCTTAGCGTAGATCGTATAGGGATCGCGCAGCCAATGCTCGATCTCGGTGACCGAGAGCCCTTTGGGGCGTGCCGCGCGCGGCGGCAACGGCGCGGGCTGCGGCGCCGGCGTGACTTGTTCCGGCCGGTCCAGTTCGCGCGCCCAGGCCAGATAGGTTTGGCCGCGTGCGATGGCGGGTTGCCAGCGTTCGCCGGCCACGGCGGCGAGACGCTGGATGAAGCGCGACGATACCGTCGGCGTGCCGCCGATCTTTGCCGCATGGCTCAACATCACGTCGTGGCCGCCGAGGAGTTGTGCGAAATCGTGCGCGGACAATCCGATGCGGCGTTCCGGCAGATCGAGCCCAAGCGCAAGTCGCATCGGCCGGCTCAGCCAGGCATCGCTATTGCTCTCCGGCGGCCAGGCGCCTTCGACGAGCCCGCCGAGCACGACGCGGTCGCTTTCGATCAGGCGCGCTTCGAGAGGGCCGAGAATGCGCACGCGCAGGCCCGGCTGTAACCGCCGCCGCACGACACGGCCGGCAAGCGCCGCAATAAACAGTTCGACATAGTCTGCCTTGGCGACGGCGAGCTGCGCTGCGGCTTCGCTCGTTGCGATCTCGTCGAGCGCGTCGGCGAGACGAGTGCCGTCGGGACCGGACAAAGCCATCGCACTGCCATCTTGCGACGAGAGGGCCGCGAGGACGTCGCGATGGCGCCTGGCGAATTCGCTGAGCGGATAATGCTCCGAACGTTGCTGTTGGCCGATGTCTTCAAGCGGCTTGAGTGCGCCGGCGAGCCAGGCGGCAAGATCGGACGCCGCGTTCAATTCGGCATCGGTCAGCGCGGTGCGCGGATCCGAGGGATGCAAATCTTTTTTGGTCTTGCGGAAGGTGTGCAGCGCGCTCTCGAGCCCGGCGCCGCCGGCCCGCGGTCGCGGGCCGCGCAAGATTGCCCGCTCGAGCGCGGCAACGGCATTGTCCCTGTCGCGCAAAGGCGGGTGCGACAGCGGATGTTTGAGCAAAGCGAGTAACGGCACCGGCTCGAGCCCGCCGAGAGCCGTATCTGCGGCAAGCCGGGCGAATATGCCGGCGGGCGTATCGGCGAGCGCATCGCCGCCGGAATCTTCCGCCGCAATATTCCAGCGCGCCAGCGCATTCAGGACACGCCGGCCGAGTGCGCGGTCGGGCGTCACCAACGCTGCCGTCTTGCCGTCGTGCACCGCTTCACGCAAGGCAACCGCAATGGCGAGCGCTTCTTCCTCGGGATTGGCGGCTTCGATCACCGTGAGTGTCTTCATTGCTGTATCGGCATGCGCCGCGAAGGCCGCATCGGCCGATATTTGCCGCCACCGGTCGGTTGCCGCCGCCGGGCGCAGCGCTTCGGAAACGAGCCACTCGCGCCCATGCGGCGCGGCCAGCGCCACGACGTCGGCGCGGGTGATGCCGATGCGGGTCAGCAGCGCCTGCATGGCGAATTGCGGATGCGCCGGCGTCGGCGCGATATTTTTCTTGTCGTCGCCCGCGATCGACGTCCATGCGTCGTCGTCGAGATCGGTATCGAGGCCGGGCAGCACGACGGCGCCGTGCGGCAGATGCGCGATCGTTGCGATCAATTCCGCCGTTGCCGGGATCGATCCGGTCGAGCCAGCGGCGATCACCAGCCCATCGGTCTTGTGCGCCAGCCGCGCCGCTTCGGCCTTGATCAGCCGGTCGCGCCGTTCGGCGGGCTCGATGCAATTGCGCTCGCGCAAGACGTCCGGCCAGTTTTTGTGTGCGATCTGTAGGAAACGCAGCGTGAGCTGCCAATAAATATCGAACTTGTCCGGGACGAGCTCGCCAAGCCGGTCCCACGATACGTTGCGCGTCGTCATGTCGTCGATCAGGCGCGCCAGATCGTCGGCGAGTGCACAGGCCGAGGCCGGCGTTTGCGCGACGAGCGGCGTGCCGCTTGTGCCATGCAATTCGGGCGACTGCGCCCATTTGGCGATGAGTTGCGTCAGCAGGAGCCGCCGCTCCAGGCCGCCGAGTGCTTCGGGCAGGCTGAGCGCCTCGGCTGCGATATCGCCCGCTGCGGCTTCGGCAAAGGCGATCTCGTCTTCATCGATATCGCCGATCGGAATAATGCGCGGCAGGAGCGCGGCATCGAAAGCTTGAAGGAACGCACCCCGCATCAGCCGGCACGCGCGCCGTGTCGGCAAATAAAGCGTCGCCGACGCCAAGACCAGCGGATCGTCGGCAATGGCTGTGCCGAACGTGCCGTTCCTCAACGCCTCGATCAGCGTCGGCAAAAACGGCGCCGACGCCGGAATGGTGAAAACGCGCGGGTTCATGTCGATGATCGGTTCACGGCACGTCGTCATTCCCACGCCAATGGGAATCCATAGCCACCATCAAAGCAAATTTGGTTCGACCTGTGACTATAGGGCCCCTTGCGGGACGACGTTATGCGGGCTCTAGCAGATTCTAGTCCGCCGTCGCCAGCGCCGCATCGGCCGCGGCGACCGCCTCGGGCGTGCCGACATGCATCCACACGCCCTCAAGCCGCATGCCGAACAGCCGTCCATTCTCCCCCGCGCGGTCGAACAGCGGCGTCAGCGGAAACGCGCCTTTTGGCATGTCGGCGAACAGCGACGGCGAGAGAATAGCCGAGCCTGCATAGATGAACGGCGCCACTTCGCGCTCGGTGCGGCGCTGGAGCCGGCCGTCGGGCAGCATCATATAGTCGCCGCGTCCGGAATAACCGATGCTGCCGGTGGTCGGTGCCAGCAACAACAGCGCATCCATGGTGTTCGGATCGAAGGCTTCGCCAAGCCGCGTGAAATTCGGCCGCACGCCGTCGAGCCAGAGGGTGTCGGAATTGACCAGAAAGAACGGCGCGCCGCCAAGCTGCGGCAGCGCCTTGGCGATGCCGCCGCCGGTGCCGAGCAGTTCCGAGCGTTCGTCAGAAATGACGATATGCGGTTGCCGGCGCGGCGCGAGATGTTTTTCCAGAGCATCCGCGAGATGATGCACGTTGACGACGGCGGTTTCGACGCCGGCTTCGGCCAGCCGGTCGAGCCCGTAATCGATCAGCGATTTGCCGCCGACGGCGACCAGCGGTTTTGGGATCTGGCCGTTATAGGGCCGCATCCGCGTCCCCAGCCCTGCGGCCAAGATCATCGCGCTTTTCGGCATCATCGCTGTGTCGAGCCCAGCCAATGCGGTGCGAGTCGCAGCATCATAACCCATCCGGTGGCGGGACATTGGCCGTATACCAGTCCTTGAGGAAGGTGAGGGCGGGGTGCGCAAGCGAACGCTGCAAATAGTTCCATAGGCGGGGCATGTGACGCAGATATTGCGGCTTGCCGTCGCGCCGGTCGAGTCGCGCGAAGATGCCGAGAATCTTGGTCGCGCGCTGCGCCGCCAAGGTCGCATAGAGCCGCATGAAGCTTGCGGTATCGAATTCCTGGTTGCGCGCGCACTGGTTCTGACGCGCACGGACATATTGGCCGAGCAGGCTCATTTCCAAGTTTTCCGGCACATCGACGCGGGCGTCTTGCAGCAGCGAGGCGACGTCGTAAGCGGCGGGGCCGATCAGCGCGTCCTGAAAATCGAGCACGCCGATTCGTGCAATGTCGTCGCGCTCTGACAGCCAGAGCAGATTGGGCGAATGGTAGTCGCGCAGCACCCAGGTCGGCTGCGCCTCGAGCGCGGGCGCCAGCGCCTTGCTCCACAACGCGACGAATTCCTTGCGCGCGGCGGCTTTGCCTCCAACTTCGGCTTTACCTTCAACGCCGGTCTTGACCAGATACCAGTCGAGCAGCAGCTCGGCCTCGATGAGAAAGGCGGCCATGTCGTAGCGCGGAATGCGATAGTCGAGATGCGGCGCCACCACAAGCGTGTCCGGCAGTCGCCGTCCGTGCAGCGCGGCGAGAAGATCGACGGCCGCGGCGTAGCGTGCCGCGATCGGCGCCGGCGGATCGCCGGTGACGATACGATCCTCGCCGAGATCTTCCATGACGAGGAGGCCGTGATCGAGATCGGCATGCAGGATCGCGGGCGCCGAGAGCCGCTGCTCGCGCAGCGCTGCCGACAACGCGACATAGGGCACGATGTCCTCGGCGAGGTGCGCGATAGCGCTGTAAGGCTTGCCGTCGCGCACCGGCGGACCGTCGGGCCGGCGCGGCGCATTCATCAGGATCGCCGCCTCGCCGCTATTGTTGAGACGCTCGAAAATGCGCGTCGAGGCGTCGCCCTGCATCCGTATCCGTTGCGCGCCGCTGAAGCCGGATTCGTCGAGGAAAGAGCGCACCATGGCGATGCGTTCGGTGCGTGCAGCAAAACTGCCATAGCCGACATAGCGGACATTGCGCACATCAGGACCGAGCTGCGGGGCAAGCGTGAAGGTGATGTCGAGACGATCCTGCGGCAGGAATCCGGCGGCGCGATCCGGCCATTCCATGAGCACGACCGTGCCTTCGGGCAGATCGTCAAAGCCGAGCTCGGCAAGCTCGGCCGCGCCGGAGAGCCGGTAGAGGTCGGCGTGAACCAGTGGAAAGCGCGGCAGATCGTAGTTCTGGATCAAAGTGAAGGTCGGGCTCGGCACCTCGATGGTCTCGTCGCCGGCGAGGTAGCGGATCAGCGCCCGGGCAAAGGTCGTCTTGCCGGCGCCGAGATCGCCGGACAGCGTCACCAGGTCGCCCGGCTCGAGCGCGGTCGCAATGTCGGCCATGAACCGCCATGTCGCCTGCTCGTTCGGTAATGTCGCGTTGAAGCTTGCGCCACCCCGGGTGGTCAGCAACATGCGGCGCTCCGCGTTAGAATTGTGGGTCTTGTGCATGGCCTTGCCGGAAAACCGGTGCCCGCTTTTCCGGGGCATGCATCAAGATGTCTGGTCTGAACATGGCTTTTTTTGCCGGCAGCGGCTACTCGGCCGCTGTGAGCGCGGCGGTTGTGCTGAGCGGGAACGTACAGGTCACCGTGGTGCCGTGCCCGACCTCGGACGCGATCGCGACCGTGCCGCCGTGCAATTCGACAAAGGAGCGCACCAGCGACAGGCCGATGCCGGGCCCGCGATGCGTGGAGCCGAGCGAATGCGTCTCGAACCAGTCGAAAACCTTCTCCAGCACGTCCGGCGGAATTCCGGGGCCCTGATCGGTGACCGAAAAGACGATGGCGTCGGGCCGGCGCTCGGCGCGCAGCGCGATGTGGCCGCCGCCAGGGGAAAAGCTTGCGGCATTGGCGAGGAGGTTGAAGAGAACCTGCCGCACGCGGAGCTTGTCGGCAATGAAGCTGCCGACGCCTTCGGCGGCGGCAATGTCCAGCGTGAGGCCGGAACTGACCAGCCGGTCCTGCACGCCCTCGGCCGCTGCCGCCATGGTCTCGCGGATATCGACCGGGCCGAGATTGAGCTGCATACGGCCGGCGTCGATGGTGGCGAGGTCGAGAATATTGTTGATCAGCGCCAACAGCGTGTTCGTAGACACCGTGATGTAGTCGAGATATTCGCGCTGCTTGCGTTCCAGCGGACCGGTCGCCGGGTCGCCGAGCAGATGCACGAAGCCGATGATATTGGTGAGCGGAGAACGCAACTCGTAGGACACGTGGTGAACGAAATCGATCTTGATCTTGTCGGCGTCTTCGAGCGCTTCATTGCGCTCGCGCAAAGCGCGCTCGACATTAACGGACGCGGTGACGTCATGGAACGTCACCAATGTGGCGCCATCGGGGAGCGGCACCGTCGTGGAATCGACAGCCGTGCCGTCGCGGCGTTCGAGCCGTCCCCGGGTCGCTTCGCGACTGTCCATCGCGGTTACGACCTCCCGCAAGGCGCGCCAGGCCGGCGCATCGCCATGCAGCGGCCGGCATAAAGTCGTGATCCGCTCGATATGCGGCCGGTCGGCGAGATCGTGGGGTTCCAGATTCCACACGCTGACGAAGGCGGCGTTGTGGAGACGCAGCCGGCCGTCGCTGCCGAACACGGCGACGCCTTCGGCCAAATTATCGAGCGTTTCGCCCTGGACTCGGATCAGTTCCTGGAAGCGGCGTTCGAGATCGAGCCGCTCGGTGACATCGTGGAACAGATAAGTGAGGCCGCCGTCCGGATTGGGCGTGGTGACGACGCGCAAGGTGCGGCCGCCCGGCAGATGCCAGGTATGTTCGGTGCCTTCGACGGCGCGATAGGCTTCGTGCAGTTGCGCCTTCCACTGCCGGAAATCCTGCTGCTCGGGCAATTTGCGCGCGGCGCGCAGCATTTCGATCACCGCGGAATCGGTCGGTCCCTGGTCGAGAAAGGCGGCATCGAGGTCCCACAATGCGCGATAGGCGGCATTGTAGAAGGTCAGCCGATGATCCGGACCGAACATGGCGACGCCGGCCGGAAGCTGGTCGAGCGTGCGGCGATGCGCATCGATCAGATGATCGCGCGCGATGCGCATCGCTTCGGCTTCCGTCGCGTCGATGGCGATGCCGGTCGAGCCGCTGCCGGTGATGATGTCGAGCACGTCGAAGGTGCGCCGCGTGCCGGCGGCGACAGCGCGCAGTCGGCCGGCATAGGCCGTGCCGTTCATATGGGACTGCGCGATGCTGGCGCGCGCCGCGCTGTCGAGCAATTCGGCGCGATGGGTCGCGGCGTCGGCGGCGTTCTTGGCGTCGACGGCGCGGGCATAGGCGGAATTGACGAAGATCAGCTGTCCGTCGGTGTCGCGCGCCCAGACCGGCGACGGCAGGGCTTCGATCAACGCGCGCAGCGGCATGACTTCGGCGGACAATTTGTCGTGGCGGGTGGCAAGTTCCACCAGATCGCGATTGGTGCCGCTGGCATTTTTCAACCGCAGCACGGCGCGGCCGCCGATGGCGCGGCCGAGCGCCTCGACCGGCTGGCCAAAGCGCGTAGTCAGCGGCACCGAAAACGGCTCGCCGCGGCTGCGCAAGGCGTCGACGGCGCGTTCCATGGCGCTGGCTTTGGCGGCGTCAAGCCAGGAGCCGAAAGCCAGCACCTGATGCGGCATCGCGACGCCGACGGCGCCGGGATCGCCGTCGATTTTCGGCTCGTCGGCGCCCGCGGGCCAGACCACCACGACTTGCGGCTCCGAGCGCATCAGCGCATTGGCGCGATCGACCTCGTCGCGCAGCGCCGCGATTTCCTTGCGCAGCCGTCGCTCGAGCCGCGCCGCGCGCGCCCAGCTGCGTACCAGCATGATCGCGGATACGACGGCAAACAGCACCACGCCGCAGACCACGGTGATGGAGGCAATCTGATGCTGGTCGATGCTCGACTGTGCGGTCAAAACCAGCGCGCGCAACACCTGCATCGGCTGTTGCATCGGCTGTTCGGCAGCGCCGGCGCTCGCCGGCGCGAATACGCAAATAGCCGCAAGGAATCGGCCTATTCCTTGCGCGCGCCGCCGATGCCGCGTACTGCGGCTCCCCCGGATCGTGTCCGGCATGCCCCTTCGCCTCTGCTGGCTGGCACCCGCGATACCGCCAGTGATCCGTCGCGGGGCGACCCCGCGAATCGGACGACTTTACTCTCAAGCGGAATCGCGCCGTAAGAGTCCAGATCGTGAACGCGGGTGTGGTTCGGCGGGTTCAATTGCCGAAGGCAGCTTTAGCATCCGGCTTGAGCGCCAGGGCATCGTGCGCCAGGTCTTCGAGACTGATCCGCGCCAAGGCGATACCGAATTCCTGTTCCGCGCTGGCCATGGCCGGCAGCACGACCTTGGTCAGAAGATCGGACCCGGCATGCGATACCTCGGCGTCCTCGACGGTGCCCGCCGCGCGCAAAATATCGTTGGCGGTCACGCGCCCTCGATCGCGTGCAAGCTCGTAACCGCCGCGCGGGCCGCGGATGCCTTTTAATATTCCGTAGCGCACCAGCGCTTGCAGCACAGGTTCAAGATGCCGCGGTGGCAAGCCGTGACGCGCGGCGAGTGCTTTTGCGGAGACCGGGTAGCCCTGCGCTTGTATTGCCACGTCGATAACTGCAGCAATCGCGAGGACTCCTTTGCGGGGGAGCAGAGGCATGCGGGGGAAAACGTGGCGTCACGTAAAATCATTCGGTCTGATGGTGCTATATTACGCCGCGCATTTGGTCCAGTTGAACTTCGCTTTAGTCGTGCTTGTCGACAATATTCGTTACGATTCCAGTCGAGCCAAATCCGCCAACGCTTCGCTCGGTCGAATCTAGACTTGCGGATTCAACAAGTTTTACATGTGATATCGGCGCGATTACTAGCTGCGCAATCCGCATTCCGCGATTTATGACAAAGGCCTCCGAACCGAGATTCACAAGAATGATTTGTATTTCCCCGCGATAATCGGCGTCGATTGTGCCCGGTGAGTTCAAGACCGTGACGCCATAGCGCAAAGCCAACCCCGAACGCGGCCGCACCTGCGCCTCGTAACCCGCCGGCAACGCAATCGCGACGCCGGTGGGAATCAAGGCCCGCGCGCCGGACGCGATTTGGATCGGCGCATCGGCGGTCACCGCGGCAACAAGATCGAGGCCTGCGGCCAGCGCGCTTTGATAGGCCGGCAGCGGCAAGTCGGCGCCGTGCGGCAGGCGCACGATGCGTAGGTCGACACTCACGATCTGCTTCCCGCAACCGGCTTGCCAAGCTCTTCGGCGATCCGTTCCACCAGCCGATGCGCGACGTCGTCCTTGGATTGCGGCGGCCAGTCTTCGACGCCGCCCGACGAGATCAGATGAATCGTATTGGCGTCGCCGCCCATGATGCCGGTCTCGGGCGAAACATCATTGGCGAGGATCCAGTCGCAGCCCTTCCTGGCGAGCTTGGCTTTGGCATTGGCGATCACGTCATCCGTCTCCGCGGCAAAACCGATGACGAGCCGCGGCCGGCCGGTTTTGCGGTGCGCGACGGTCGACAGAATATCCGGGTTTTCGACGAGCTTGAGCGTCGGCGTCTCGCCTTGCTGCTTCTTGATCTTGCTGCCGCTCGGCCGGTCGGTGCGCCAGTCGGCAACCGCGGCGGCGAAGATCGCAATATCAGCCGGCAGCGCCCGTTCAACGGCTTCGAGCATCTGCCGGGCGGTTTCGATCTTGATCACGGTAAGCCCCGGCGGATCGGGCAGGTTAACCGGGCCGCTGATCAGCACAACGTCGGCGCCGGCTGCCGCCGCCGCTGCCGCGATGGCATGACCTTGCTTGCCTGAGGAGCGGTTGGCGATGAAGCGCACCGGGTCGATCGGCTCGCTGGTCGGGCCGGAGGTGACGACGACGCGCCTGCCGGTCAGCGGTCCTGGGCCATCTAACAGGCTATGCAGCAAAGGTTCAGCCACGGCGACGATTTCGAGTGGCTCGGCCATGCGGCCGGTGCCGGCTTCGCCGTGCTCGGCCATCTCGCCGGCATTGGGACCGACGACGCGGACGCCGTCGGCGGTAAGCTGCGCCAAATTGCGTTGGGTCGCGGTGGCGGCCCACATATGCGGATTCATCGCCGGTGCGATCAGGATCGGCTTGTCGGTGGCAAGAAGCACGGCGGTTGCGAGATCGTCGGCATGACCGCCCGCCATTTTCGCCATCAGGTCGGCCGTCGCCGGCGCGACGATGATGAGATCGGTATCGCGGGCGAGACGAATATGGCCGACATCGAATTCGCTCTTTGGATCGAACAGGTCGGTGTGAACGTGTTCGCCGGTGAGCGCGCCGGCAGCGAGCGGCGTGATGAAATGCTGCGCGGCGGCGGTGAGAATGCAGCGCACGTGAATCCTGTGGTCCTGCAGGCGGCGAATGAGATCAAGCGATTTGTAGGCGGCGATGCCGCCGCCGATGATGAGAAGCACGCGGGGATGTTCGGCCGCCGTGGCCTCTGATCGCTGCGGCGCGTGTTGCGCACCGGCAGCTGGCCGCAAGGGCAGCGGCGCGCCGGCCGGCCTCTGCCGTGCGGGCTCTTCGGGCGGATTGGGCGGGTTGATGAGGCTCAGCGCCTCGCGCGCGGTCTCGGCCGCCGCCTGCCGCAGAATGACCCGGACCTCGTCCTCCATCGACCGGCCGTGGCGCGCGGCGCGCAGCCGCAGCAGCCGTTTCAGCTTGTCATCGAGCTGGCGGACGGTGAGACTCGCCATCGCCCATCCTCACGCTATCTGGCCGGTATTCGCCAATCTAGCATGG